>NZ_CP019952.1:3783626-4086011 GCF_002021815.1 Pseudomonas parafulva | reverse complement strand
GGTGATCTGGTACGCCCCGGCCAACCTGGGGTGGGACCTGGCAGCCACGGCCGCGCAATGCAAGGTGCCCAGCGTAGTGGCCGACAGCCTCGAGGCGATCATCGAGCAGGTCAAGCGCCAGGCGCGGCCAGGTACCCAGGTGGTGATCATGAGCAACGGTGGCTTTGGCGGCCTGCACGGCAAGCTGGCCGAGGCGCTCAAGTGAGCGGGCCGGAACGCATTACCCTGGCGATGACCGGGGCATCGGGTGCGCAGTATGGCCTGCGCTTGCTCGATTGCCTGGTGCGCGAAGATCGGGAGGTGCACTTTCTGATTTCCAAGGCCGCACAGCTGGTCATGGCGACCGAAACCGACGTACTCCTGCCTGCCAAACCGCAGGCGATGCAGGCGTTCCTGACCGAATACACTGGCGCTGCCGATGGGCAGATTCGGGTGTATGGCAAGGAAGACTGGATGTCGCCCGTGGCGTCGGGTTCCGGCGCACCAGCGGCCATGGTGGTGGTGCCGTGTTCTACCGGCACGCTGTCGGCGATTGCCACGGGTGCGTGCAACAACCTGATCGAACGGGCTGCCGATGTCACCCTCAAGGAGCGTCGGCAGTTGATCCTGGTGCCTCGTGAGGCGCCGTTTTCCACCATTCACCTTGAAAACATGCTCAAGCTGTCGCAGATGGGTGCGGTGATGCTACCGGCCTCGCCTGGTTTTTATCATCAGCCACAGACCATCGACGATCTGGTCGACTTCGTGGTGGCGCGCATCCTCAACCTGCTGAACATCCCACAGGACATGCTGCCGCGTTGGGGTGAGCATCATTATGGGGTGGATGATTGAAAAGAGGGCTGGCCGGTACGCTGGCTGTGTTGATGCTCGGTGGCTGCGCCACGGTACGCACCCTGGATGGCACCAAGCCAGGGGCGCCGGTGGTGTATGCAGGCACCCGTCTGGATTGGTATGCGATCAGCGGTGGCTGTTGCCCCCAGGCGCGCTTCGGTGTCGACGCGCCCCGGTTCGCCTCCCTCGATCTGCCGGTCAGTTTTCTTCTCGATACCTTGTTACTGCCGTTGACCCTGCCAGCTGCCGCCGGCATTTACTATCACGGCAGCGGCGGCTTTTGAGTGCTGCATGCAGCCGCTAGCAACCCGGCAGCGGCTCAGTTTTTCCCCAGCTTGCGCAACTCGTCCGACTCCACGATCCGGATGCCGTCCTCTTCCTCCAGCGCCAGGCGCCACAGCGCTCGTGCCAATGTGCAGGCCTCAATACCCCGGTACTTGCCAGGCATCAGCTTGGAAAAGGGAGCGGCCAGGGTTTCGGTGAGCCTTGGCTCGGTGCGTTCTCCCAGCAACAGCGACGGGCGGACGATGGTCAGTTGAGGCCAGTCCTGGGCTTTGAGGGCTTCTTCCATCTCGCCTTTGACGCGGTTGTAGAAGATCGAGGATGTCGGGTCGGCGCCCACGGCACTGATCACCAGCAAGTGCCTGGCCCCCATCTCACGGGCTCGCTTGCTGAAGGCCACTACCATGTCCAGGTCCACGGCTTTGAATGCGGACTCCGAGCCTGCCTGCTTCAATGTCGTGCCCAGGCAGCAATACGCGATGTCTACGCGGCCCTCCAGCTGGGGCAAAAATACAGCCGGATCGCCTACGGGGTTATCCAGATGGGGATGTTCTGCCAAAGGGCGGCGTGTAGGCGCCAGCACGCGGGTGATGGTGGGCTCATTGAGCAGGCGGTCGAGCAGGTGCTCGCCAGTCAGGCCGGTCGCTCCGGCAAGCAGGACATGCTGAGGCGTCAAGTACATGATGTCTCTCCCTTGTTACACACAAGCTTAGTGGCTGCGCGGCGTTTTTGCCTGTGCCCCCACCGCTGCCTGTGTCGTATTGCGCAAGGCTTCTTCGGCCTGGTTCCGGCGTAGGCGCTGCCAGTGCTCCAGCACGTTTGGCGGTGCCCACAGCTGCGGCTCGGACGCTTCGAAGCCTTCGTTTCGTTCACGTTCGGCAACATGGGTACGCGCCAGTTCAAACGCCTGTTTCAGGTCGTCCGTCTGATTCAGGGCCTGGGCGAAAAGGGCGTCGCCAAAGTAGGTGAAGTCGGCTTCTTCCGAGCAACCGAAGGACACCCGGTCGGCTCGGGCGGCTGTCATGAGCAGCGTGCGCGAATCTTTCAGGGCATCGATGTAGCCACCGGAATAACACGCGGAAATGACGATGACCTTGTCTCGATTTTTCAAGGGGGCCAATGCATCGGCCAACTCGTCGGCGGAAATATCGGCCAACTGCAGGCGTGGTTGATCGAGGACCAGTTGGTGGTCCTGGCTACCGTGGCTGGTGAGGTAGATGAACAGCAGGTCTTCCGGGCCGCTGCGCTCGGCCAGGGTGCTGGCGGCTCGGGTGATGCTCTGCCGCGTGGCCATGGGGCGCGTCGCCATGAAGTCACGATGGTTGACCAGCGTGACCTGGCCTTTGGCACCGAAGCGTACCTTCAGCAGGTTGCTCACGTAATCGGCTTCGCGCAGAAAAACGCTCTGCTGCCCGTCGCCCCCCACCACCAGGCTGTACAGCTCGATTGCCGGCTGGGACCGGGGCACGGTGGCCAAGGCTTCCTTGAGCAAGCGCCCTTGATTGAGCAGTGCCATATCGAGCGGGTCCGGCAGCAAGGTGCCACGCTCATCGCGAACCCGAACGCCATTGGCCCAGGTACCGCTTTGTACCTTGCCGTCGGCCAGTGTCAGGCGCCCTTGCCCGTGGTAGGCATCATCGAGCATATGGCCCACGTACTGACTGCCATCAGCCAGTTGCAGGCTGCCCTGGCCCGACATGCGCCAGTCGAGGAACGTGCCTTTGTAGTGGCTGCCGTCACTGCCCAGCATTTCGCCTTCGCCGTTGAGCGAACCGTCCTTGAACTGGCCGATCCACACATCGCCTTCGGCGTTTTCGTAGCGCCCGCGGCCTTCGAGGCGGTTGTCCTTGAACTCGCCGATGTACTGCTCGCCTTCGACACTGTCGTAAGTGCCAGTGCCTTGCAGTTGGCCGTCCACGAACCTGCCGCTGAACTGATTACCGCTAGCATCGCTGCGCACGCCGGCGCCGTTGGGCTTGCCCTTGGCGAACAGGCCCCGGTAGCGACTGCCGTCGGCCAACTCCAGTTCGCCTGCCCCTTCGTAGAGGTCGTCCTTGAACTGCCCGCGGTAGGTTTGCCCAGTCTGCTTGAGGGTGCCTTCGCCATCGCGCCGGCCATGGCGGAAGGTGCCCGCATAGTGGCTACCTGGTGTGGTCAGGTCGCCAAGCCCTTCGAACAGGCCGGCGACGAACTGGCCGCGGTAGACTTCGCCGTTCTGCCCGTGCCATTCCCCCTGGCCGTGCCATTGGCCATCCTTGAAACCGCCGGCATACCAGCTGCCATTGGGGTAGTCGATACGGCCCTGGCCCTGCAGCAAGCCGTCGACGACCTGGCCTCGGTAGCGACCGCCGTCTGGCAGACGGGCATCGGGTGGGCTCAGGGATTCGCCATCACCACAGGCAGCGAGCAACAGGAGCAGGGTCAGGGGAAGCAGTGGACGCATGGCGAGGACCGGGCAGTGAGTGCGTCGATTATGACTCAGATCGAGCGCCTGAAACAGCGAGTGGCGGGTGGGGCGAGGGGGCTTTGCGCCCCGTTTGCAAGCGATGGGGCCTCGGGTAGGGGCGGCCTGATCAGGCCGCCCCAGGGGAACTTCGATACCGTGCGCCTAGCGACCCAATCCCGGCGACACGATGATCTTCACGTTTTCCTCCTTGTTGTTCACCAGTTCCTCGAACCCCAGTTCGACGATCTGCTCCAGCCCGATGCGGCCGGTCACCAGCGGGCGTATATCCAACCGACCGTCGGCGATGAAGGCGATCACGTCGGCGAACTCGCCGTTATAGGCCAGCGCACCGATCACCTGCTTCTCGGTGGACACCAGTTCGAAGAAGTTGAATTCGCTCGGCTCCTCGAAAATTCCCACCATCACGCACTTGCCGGCCTTGCGAAGGGTGTCGATGGCCAGCTTGGCCGTGTGCTTGTTGCCGATGCACTCGAAGCTCACGTCAGCCCCCAGCCCGGCGGTGAGCGCACGAATCTCGGCCAACGCATCGCACTGATTGGGGTCCAGGACCACGCTGGCGCCCACTTCCAATGCCTTGGCTTTGCGCGCCGAAGACATCTCCAGGGCGATCACCCGCGCCGCGCCTGCCGCCTTGGCGCACATGATGGTGCACAGTCCGATGGTACCGGCGCCCACCACCACCACGGTCTGGCCCAGCAGGCTGCCTGCTTTTTTGACCGCGTGCATGCCGACCGCCAGCGGTTCGATCAGGGCCCCTGCCTCGGCCGGGAAACCGGGCGGCAGCCGGTAGAGCAGATTGGCCGGCACATTGACCCGCTCGGCGAAGGCGCCATTGTTCATCAAGCCTGTGAACGCCAGGCGCTCACAGATGTTGTACATCCCGTGGGTACAGTAATAACAGGTGCCACAGTGCTGGCAGGCATCTGCCGCCACCGGATCGCCCACGGCATAGCCCTCGACGCCTGCGCCGAGCTTGGCGATCCGGCCGCAGAACTCGTGGCCGAGGATGCATTGGCCCTGAATACCGGTCAGCGGGTGTGGCGCGTCGACCGGGATGAAGACCGGTCCGGCCACGTATTCGTGCAGGTCCGAGCCGCAGATGCCGCACCAGTCCACCTGGATCTGCACCCACCCAGGTGCAGGGTCGGCCGGCAGGGGCACCTGCTCGACCCGGATGTCGTTGCGCCCGTGCCAGACCGCCGCGCGCATGTGTGGATTGCTCAAGTCGTTCATAGGAATCTCCAGAAGCCAGGAAGGGTCAATGGCTGCGCAGGAAAGCGAGCAGGTGCTGGTTGACCGTGTCGGCGGCCTCCATCTGCACCATGTGGCCAGCTTCCGGCACGACGACCACCTGGGCCTCCAGACCCTGGGCATGACTGGCCGGAATGATCGCGTCCTTCTCGCCCCAGATCACCAGGGCCGGGTGCTGGCCCAGGACGCTGCGCAGGTCGTGGCGTTGCCGGTCGCCGTCGGCCAGGGCCGAGGCCAGCACCTGCAGCGCCTGGTCTACGCCCTCCAGGCGCTTGAACTTGAGCATGTCTTCGAGCAGTTGCCGCGTGACCAAGGCCGGATCGGCGAACAGTTGCACCATCTGCGGCTTGAGGGCGTTGCGGCTACTGGCCGCGACGAACCCTTGCAGGTACTGCCCATTGATGGCCTCGCCCAGACCCGCGCTGGCGATCAGGCCAAGGCTGGCCACCCGGTGCGGTGCCAGGCGCGCAAGGCCCAGGCAAACCGCACCGCCCATGGAGTGACCGACCAGATGAGCACGTGGAATGTCCAGGTGATCGAGCAGGGCCAGCACCGTTTCGCTCAGTTCCTCCAGGTCACCGCGCTGCAAGGCTTTGGCCGACTCGCCATGGCCCGGCAGGTCGAGGGCGATTACCCGTCGCTCGGCGGCCAGGGCAGGGTGGTTGAACAGCCAGTTGTTGAGGTCGCCGCCAAAGCCATGTACCAGCACCAAGGGCGTCCCGCCTTCGCCCAGTTCGAACCAGCGCAACAAGCGCCCCTTCACCTCGGCTTTCTGCGGCGCCGGGCCTTGGGCCTGGTCGGTGCTACCGTCGGCCACGAACTCGGCCTGAAAGCGCTGTACCACAGCGTCGATGTCGGCGTCGTCGGCTTCGCCTTCTACCACCACGGCCAACAGCGCACCCACCGGCAGGGTCTCGTCCGGCCTGGCCACCAGGCGGCGCAGCACGCCACTGAACGGCGCCTCGACGCTGCTGCTGATCTTGTCCGTCTCCACGTCCAGCACTTCGTCGCCCTTGGTGATGACGTCGCCTTCCTGCTTGAGCCAGGTGTCCACCCGGCCCTCGGTCATCGACAACCCCCATTTGGGCATGGTCAGGGTATGGATCTGGCTCATGCGGCGCTCCTTGCAGCGTCGATAACGGTGCGCACGGCTGTTTCGATTTTGGCAGCGTCGGGGATATACAGGTCTTCCAGAGCGTCGGAAAACGGAACGGGCGTATGCGGCGCCGTCACCATTTCGATGGGCCCCTTCAGCGCACCGAATGCCTTCTGCGCAACCAGGGCGCTGATGTCCGTGGCCATCGAGCACCGGGGGTTGGCTTCGTCGATCACCACCAGGCGCCCGGTCTTTTCGACACTTTCAAGGATGCTGTCTTCGTCCAGCGGGCTGGTGGTGCGCAGGTCCAGGACTTCGCAGTCGATGCCCTGACGGGCCAGGTTGTTGGCGGCTTCCATGGCCACATGCACCATGCGGCCATACGTCACCAGGGTGACATCGCTGCCATCGCGCAGGTAATTGGCTTCGCCGAACGGCACCGTGTACACCTCCTCCGGTACTTCGCCCTGCATGCCGTACAGCAGCTTGTGTTCGCAGAAGATCACCGGGTCGTTGTCGCGGATGGCCTGGATCAGCAGGCCCTTGGCGTCGTAAGGCGAGGACGGGCACACCACCTTCAGGCCCGGGATGTGCGTCCACAGCGAGGTGAGCATCTGCGAATGCTGGGCCGCGGCACGCAGCCCGGCGCCGTACATAGTGCGCATGACCAGCGGGGTCACGGCCTTGCCGCCGAACATGTAACGAAACTTGGCCGCCTGATTGAGGATCTGGTCCAGGCAGCAGCCGGCGAAGTCGACGAACATCAGTTCGCAGACTGGGCGCAGGCCCTGGGTGGCCGCGCCGACGGCGGCGCCTACGTAGCCGATCTCCGAGAGCGGCGCATCCAGTACGCGGCCTGGAAACTGGTGATACAGGCCCTTGGTCACGCCCAGCACGCCACCCCAGGCATCGTCTTCGCCAGGCGCGCCTGCACCGCCGGCCACATCCTCACCAATGATGAACACGGTATCGTCACGGCGCATTTCCTGGGCCAGGGCTTCGTTGATGGCCTGCTGGTAACTGATCTTTCTTGCCATGGTGGTTCTCCTGTTGTTCTTGTTTTGAGCGGCTCAGGGATAGGCGACGTAGACGTCGGTGAGCAGGTCGGCAGGTTGCGGCTTGGGGTCGGACTTGGCGCGTTGCACGGCATCCTCGATCAGGTCCTCGACGCGGGCATCGATGCTGTCCAGTTGGCCTGCTTCGAGCAGACCCGCGCGCACGGTCTTGTCGCGGAACTGCAGCAGGCAGTCGCGGGTTTCGCGCAAGTTCTTCACTTCATCGGGGGCGCGGTAGGTTTGCGCATCGCCCTCGAAGTGGCCGTAGTAGCGGCTGAGCTTGACCTCGATCAGCGACGGCCCCTGGCCGGCACGTGCGCGCTCGATGGCGGCACCGGCGGCCTCGTGAACCGCGAAGAAATCGAAGCCGTCGATGGTGACCCCTGGCATGCCGAAGCCGGCGGCGCGGTCGGCTATGTGATCGCAGGCCACTGACCAGTTGGACGCGGTGGCTTCGGCATAACCATTGTTCTCGGCGACGAAGATGCACGGCAGGTTCATGATCGCAGCCATGTTCATGGCTTCGAACACTGCGCCTTCATTGGAGGCGCCATCGCCGAAGAAGACCACGGACACATCGTCGCGACCCTTGAGCTTGGCTGCCAGCGCAGCGCCTACCACCAAGGGTGCGCCAGCGCCGACGATACCGTTGGCGCCGAGCATGCCCTTGCCCAGGTCGGCAATGTGCATCGAGCCGCCCTTGCCACCGCAGACCCCGGTCTTCTTGCCGTAGATCTCGGCCATCATGCCGTACACATCCACGCCCTTGGCGATGCAGTGGCCATGGCCGCGATGGTTGGAGGCAATGCAATCGCTGTCGCGCAGGTGGGCCATCACCCCCGCCGCGCTGGCCTCTTCACCGGCGTAAAGGTGAACGAAGCCGGGTATTTCGCCTGTGGCGAACTCGACGTGCAGGCGTTCTTCGAAGGCACGAATGGTGCGCATCACTTCATAGGCATGCAGCAGTTGTGCGGAACTCGGTTGATTGGACATCTTGTTGTTCTCCGGGGTTGTCTCAACGGGTCGCGGGGTGCAGCGGGTGGCCCAGGGGTAAAGCCAGCAGACGATGCTGGGCGGCATGCGTGAGCACTGCCTGCACGTCCACACTCAACGGGCCCAGGTGATCGAGGGTGATGGTGGGGGTGTCATGGGCGCAGAATTCGATTTCCCGCTCGCCGTCCAGGGCCAAGGTGCCCTGGACGAGGGCCGGGCGGTACGGTTCGTCGGGCGCCATGTGGCCGGAGGCGGTGATGCCGCAGCCTTGCAGCACGCCAGGGGCCACAGGGGCCAGCAGCGCCTGCCCGGCGTTCTCGTCCAAGCGCACCCAGGCGCCGTGGGGCGCTTGCCGCGAGACCGGATTCCACAGGCCGCACAGTGCCGACAAGCCAATCGCGTGGGGCTCGGCGAAGCAGGCGAAGATTTCGCTCAGGTCTTCGCTGCGGCTCAGCGCCCGCGCGCCGATGAAACGCTGGGGCGACACCGCTACCTCCACCAGCGCCCATTCGCTCAGTTGCTGCTGGGGCACCCTGACCAGCAAGCGTTTGTTGCGGCGCAGGCCGATGGAGGTTGGCACCTTGCCGCCGACGATCAGGCCGCCTGCAAGCCCCGCGCTGGTCGCTTCGCGCAGCTCCGGGAAGGCGTTGTTGGTGCCGGTGGACAAGGTCAGCAGGGGTACGTCGCCAGCTTCTGCCGCCACGGCCTTGTGGGTACCGTCGCCCCCCAGCACAGCGATCAGCGACACCCCCCGCGCGACCATGTTGCGCGTGGCAAGCCGGGTGTCGCTGACGGTCTGGGTCAGGGGCAGGTCGAGTATCTCGAGGGCAGGCCAGTGCTGATCGCGCGCCATCGGCCCGGCGCAGGCCTTGACCACGGCAGCGGCGATGCCGGTCATGTCGCTGGGCATCAGCACGTGGCCGACACCCGTGGCGCCGAATGCGGCGAGCAGGCGGGCGATGGCGGCGGCCTTGTCGGTGCTGGAGTACAAGCCGGCAGTGGCGGTCAGGCGACGCAGGTCTCGGCCTGAAGCAGGGTTGGCAATGATGCCGACCAGTGGGGCGGGTAGCGGCATGGCGCACCTCGTGTTCTTGTTTGCAAGGACCAGAGCAAGCGCGGTGCCAGCTTTGCACGAAACCCCGCAAAGGTCCGTCGCAGAGTCCTTGCATGGTCTTTACCGCTGCCAGGCGGGCTACCGTGCTGAGACGCCAGGTGCCGGCCTGGGCGTTGTGCGGCGAGACGTTGAGACGCTGCGTCTCAACCACACCTTTGATCACACCGTGCTTGTCCAGGCCTGCGCGCAGGCGCTTAATGGCTGCACAACCACAAGAACAGCAACGAGAACCGGAGGGCCTGAATGCTTGCCGCGAACTCCCGCGCTCACGTCGACTGCGTCAGCAGGGTACTGAAGAACGCCGACCGTCTGCCCCAGGCGCCAGTACCGCCGTTGATCCTCGATTCCTGGCGTCGCTCCATGGAGCTGTACCGTCTCGATCCCGCCTCCGAGCAAGGGCCGCGTATTCTTTCCCAGGCGCTGCTCAATGAATGCCGAGAGCGCTCGGAGCTGTTCCTGCGCATTGCCGGGGACGCCGTGGCGCGCCTGCACGAACAGGTGCGTGAGGCCGACTACTGCGTGCTACTGACCGATGCACAGGGCCGCACCATCGATTACCGGGTCGAATCGACCATTCGCACTGACTGCCGCAAGGCCGGTCTGTACCTGGGCACCTGCTGGTCGGAGGGGGAGGAGGGTACCTGCGGGGTAGCGGCAGTACTGACCACCAAGGCACCGGTCACCGTGCACAAGCGCGATCACTTTCGCGCTGCCTTCATCGGCCTGACCTGTAGCGCGGCGCCTGTTTTCGACCCCTTTGGCGAGTTGCTGGGGGTGCTGGACGTCTCTGCCCTGCGCTCGCCCGACGACCGCCGCAGCCAGCACCTGATCCGGCAACTGGTCGAGCAGACCGCACGCGAAATCGAAAACGCCTTTTTCATGCACAGCGCCCAGGGCCACTGGGTGATGCGTGCCCACGGCACACCAGGTTATGTGGAAAGCCAGCCTGACTACCTGCTGGCCTGGGACGCCGACGGCCGCCTGCAGGCGATGAACAGCCTGACACGGCAACGCCTGATGCAACGCCTGGGGCGCTTGCCTGCTCACATTGGTGAGCTGTTCGACCAGGCGCAATTGCGACGTGTCAGCAACGCGTCGGCGCAACGTCTGCCAGGGTTGGGCGAGCTGTATGGCCGGGTCAGCGCCCCACAGCGCAAGCCGCCGGTCGAGCCTTTGCTGCAAGGCCTGGACCGACGCATCGAACAACATTTGCGCCTGGCCACGCGGGTCAAGGATTGTAACCTTGCCGTGCTGGTGCAGGGCGAGACGGGTACAGGCAAGGAAGTCTTCGCTCGCCAGCTGCACCAGCAAAGCAAGCGCGGCAACGGCCCGTTCGTCACGCTCAACTGCGCCGCCATCCCCGAGAACCTGATCGAGAGCGAGCTGTTTGGTTATGTCGCGGGAGCCTTCACCGGGGCGTCGAGCAAGGGTATGCAAGGGCTTGTACACCAGGCCGATGGCGGCACGCTGTTTCTGGACGAGATTGGCGACATGCCACTGAGCCTGCAGACCCGCCTGTTGCGGGTGCTGGCTGAGGGTGAGGTAGCACCTTTGGGGGCTGCGCGGCGCCAGCGCGTGGACATTCAGGTGATCTGCGCTACGCACCGCGACCTGGCAGCGAGGGTGGAGCAGGGGCAGTTTCGTGAGGACTTGTATTTTCGCCTGGCCAACGCCCGCTTCGCGTTGCCGGCGCTGCGCGAGCGCGAAGACCGGCTGGGGCTCATTCACCAGTTGCTGGCCGAAGAGGCCGATGCGTGTGGGGTGAGCGTGGCGCTGGCCGACGATGCCTTGCAGGCATTGCTGGAGTATCGCTGGCCGGGGAACCTGCGCCAGTTGCGGCAGGTGTTGCGTTATGCCTGCGCCGTGAACGAGGGAGGGCAGTTGCGCCTGCTTGACCTGCCGGAGGAGGTTCGTGGGCAGGAGGTTGGCCGGGTAACGAGCGAGGCGTCCTGCCCGGCGCGGCAACGGTTGCTGGATGCGTTGATTCGCCATCGCTGGAAGCCCGCCGAGGCTGCCCAGGCGTTGGGTATTTCGCGTGCGACGCTGTATCGCCGGGTGCACGAGCACCGCATCGAGATGCCTCGTATGAAGGGGTAGAGTCGCAGCTGCAGCTTGTTGCGGCTTCTGCCCGCGCGACAGTTCAGGCACCGCTGATCGCGACTTCAGGGGGCCTTCCTACACAGAACCTGCGTTCGGACTTCTGCGGTCTTCAGATCGAACATACAAGCCAGATCATTAATTCACGCCAGTCAGAGAGGGTCACGGGGATGCGCAGATTGCTCTGCTAGGTCGGACTTGGCCACAAGCACCCTGAAGGGCCGCATCAGCCATTGATCAAGCCCAAACAGGCAATAAAAAACCCCGGAGCCAGTCCGGGGTTCTTGTACTTCACACTACGCGATCAGTCCTGGTTGGCCAGTTTGTGCTCGAGGTAGTGAATGTTGATGCCGCCTTTGCAGAAGCCTTCATCACGCACCAGATCACGGTGCAGCGGGATGTTGGTCTTGATGCCATCGACGACGATCTCGTCCAGGGCATTGCGCATGCGGGCCATGGCTTCGTCACGGTCCTTGCCCCAGGTGATCAGCTTGCCGATCAGCGAGTCATAGTTCGGCGGAACCGAATAACCGCTGTACAGGTGCGAATCGACACGCACGCCGTTGCCGCCCGGTGCGTGGAAGTGCTTCACCTTGCCAGGGCTCGGGATGAACTTCTTCGGGTCTTCGGCGTTGATACGGCATTCCAGCGAATGGCCGTGGACCACCACGTCCTCCTGACGGAACGACAGCTTGTTGCCAGCGGCGATGCTCAGCATCTCCTTGACGATGTCGATGCCTGTAACCATCTCCGACACCGGGTGCTCAACCTGCACACGGGTGTTCATCTCGATGAAGTAGAAGCGGCCATCTTCGTACAGGAACTCGAACGTCCCCGCACCGCGGTAGCCGATCTCGATGCACGCGTCTACGCAGCGCTTGAATACTTCCTGGCGTGCTTTCTCGTCGATGCCTGGGGCCGGGGCCTCTTCCAGCACCTTTTGGTGGCGGCGTTGCAGGGAGCAATCGCGGTCACCGAGGTGGATTGCATTGCCCTGGCCGTCGGACAAGACCTGTACTTCCACGTGACGTGGGTTGGTCAGGAATTTCTCCAGGTACACCATCGGGTTGCCGAAGGCTGCACCGGCTTCGGTACGGGTGAGCTTGGCCGAGGCGATCAAATCCTCTTCCTTGTGCACCACACGCATGCCGCGACCACCACCGCCACCGGCGGCCTTGATGATCACCGGGTAGCCGACGTCGCGGGCGATGGCCAACGCAACTTCTTCGTCTTCCGGCAGCGGGCCGTCGGAGCCCGGCACGGTCGGGACGCCCGACTTGATCATCGCGTCCTTGGCCGAGACCTTGTCGCCCATCAGGCGAATGGTGTCGGCCTTGGGGCCGATGAAGGCAAAGCCGGACTTCTCGACCTGCTCGGCAAAATCGGCGTTTTCCGCCAGGAAGCCGTAACCGGGGTGAATCGCGGTCGCGCCGGTGACTTCGGCAGCGGCGATGATCGCCGGGATGTGCAGGTACGAATCCTTTGACGATGCAGGACCGATGCAGACCGACTCGTCTGCCAGGCCCAGGTGCATCAGTTCACGGTCGGCGGTGGAGTGCACGGCGACGGTCTTGATACCCAGCTCTTTGCAGGCACGCAGGATCCGCAGGGCAATTTCCCCGCGGTTGGCGATCAGGACTTTTTCGAGCTTCCCAGACATCGTTGGCTCTCCGCGATTCAAACGATGGTGAACAGCGGCTGGTCGAACTCAACCGGCTGGCCGTCTTCTACCAGGATGGCGTCGATGACACCGCCGACATCGGCTTCGATGTGGTTCATCATCTTCATGGCTTCGACGATGCACAGGGTGTCGCCTTTCTTCACGCTCTGGCCCACTTCAGCGAAGTTCGGCGAGGTCGGCGAAGGCTTGCGGTAGAAGGTGCCTACCATTGGCGAGCGGATGACGGTGCCTTTGAGGGCCGGTGCCGCGGCGGCAGCTTCGACAGCAGGTGCGGCAGCGGCGACCGGGGCAGCGGCAGGCGCAGCCATCGGGGCAGGTGCGTAGAACTGCTGGGCAGCTGGGGTCTTGCTGTGACGGCTGATGCGAACCGACTCTTCGCCTTCCTTGATCTCCAGCTCGTCGATGCCAGACTCTTCCAGCAGCTCGATCAGTTTCTTGACTTTACGGATATCCATTAATCATCAACTCCCAAAGGTTCGGTCAGGGGGCGAAATTGTTAAAGCGTGTCGACACGCTTCTCTTGACCCTGACCACCGAGGCCAGGGCTTTCATCATTTGGGCTGTGCGTTGGCAGCCAGCTGTTCCAGCGCGGAATCCAGGGCCAGGCGATAACCGCTGGCGCCCAGACCGCAGATCACCCCTACGGCTACATCGGAAAAGTAGGAGTGATGACGGAACGGTTCGCGTTTGTGCACGTTGGACAGGTGCACTTCGATGAATGGGATGCTCACCGCGAGCAATGCGTCACGTAATGCAACACTTGTGTGGGTGAATGCAGCCGGATTGATCAGGATGAAATCCACACCCTCGTTGCGTGCCGCATGAATACGATCGATCAACTCGTATTCGGCGTTGCTCTGCAAATACTGCAAATGGTGGCCCGCGGCGCGAGCACGTTGCTCCAGGTCCTGGTTGATCTGGGCCAGGGTCACGGCGCCGTAATGGCCGGGCTCGCGCGTACCGAGCAGGTTCAGATTGGGGCCGTGAAGCACCAGTAGCGTTGCCATCTGCGAGTTCCTTGGATTTGTAGGGCAATTCGACACAGCGCGGCGAGTGTGCCTAAAGCGACGGCAAGTGTCCAGTTCCCGGCAATAGCCAGCACGATGAGCGAGATTCGCGCGAAGTATGTGACCAGATAGCAGGATCCGGTCACTGAGCGCCGACATGTTCCCATGCCAGCGGGCCGTTACAGGCCTGCCTGGCCGCGAACGCGGGACAAAATGGACGCAAAGTTCTCGGCATTTATCTCGCCAATCACCCGATCAGCGGTCAGTTCGCTGCCGTTGGCGGCAAAGAACATCAATGCCGGCGGGCCGAACAATCGATAGCGGTCCAGCAGGGCACGCTGGGCCGCATCGCTGCGCGTCACATCCACGCGCAGCAGTTTGAAACCCGCCAGCTGGGGCAGCACCTGAGGTGCATTCAACACCTCGTGCTCGATGACTTTGCAACTGATGCACCAGTCTGCGTACCAGTCCAGCAGCACTGGCTGGCCTGCGGCCTTGGCATCGGCCAGTGCAGCATCGAGCGCCTGGGCGGTGGTCAGTGTTCGCCACGCCTGGGCAGGGGACGCAGCCTGACCAGCCGTGCTCCCTCCTGTAGGGGGCAACGGTCGCAGCGGATCACCCTGGCCGCTGAGGGCGCCATACCAGCAGGCCAGGGCGTAGACCAGCAGTGCCAGGCCAAGCAGTTGGGCCAGGCGTTGGCGAGGCGTCTTCACGACGAACTCCAGGGTCCCCAAGAACACGGCCACCCCGGCAGCGAGCAAACCGATCAGCCCCAGGGTGACAGGCCCTGGCAAGACCCTGCTGAGCAAACCGATGGCCAGCCCCAGCAACAGGACGCCGATGGCGTTCTTCACGCTGTTGAGCCATGGGCCGCTTTTCGGCAACCAGGCGGCGCCACCGGTGGCGACCAGCAGCAGCGGGGCACCCATGCCCAGGCCCAGCGCGAACAGTTTGAGCGCACCGCCCAAGGCGTCTCCACTGGCGCTGATATACAGCAACGCACCCGCCAGCGGCGCCGAAACGCAAGGTGAAACCAACAGGCTGGACAATACGCCCAAGGCCGCCGCGCCCAGCAGCGAGCCGCCTTGGGTGCGATTGGCGACCCCGTCCAGGCGGTTGCTCAGGGCCTGGGGCAGCTTGAGTTCGAACAAGCCGAACATGGCCAAGGCGAAAGCCACGAAGAACAGCGCGAAAGGCACCAGCACCCAGGCCGACTGCAGGCGCGCCTGCAGGTTGAGGCCTGCGCCGAACAGGCCCATCAAGGCCCCAAGGGCGGCAAAGCTGGCGGCCATGGACAGCACATAGGCCAGTGACAACGACAGCCCACGCAGCCCACCTGCCTGACCGCGCAAAACCACCCCCGAAAGAATGGGCAGCATGGGCAACACGCACGGCGTGAACGTCAGGCCCACGCCGGCGATGAAGAACAGCAAGAGCGCTTTCCACTCCCAAGCGTGTGCGGCCTGGCTGCTCGGCGCACCTTCACCTTCAATGCTCAGGTGTTCGGTTTCAGGTGGGTAGCACAAGCCTTTGTCAGCGCAGCCCTGGTAACCCACCTGCAAGGTGAAGGCCCTGGGGTCATTGCGTGGCAATTCAATGTCGACGATGCCGTGATACACCTCCACATCGCCGAAGAACTCGTCATGTTTGGCCTCGCCCTTCGGGATGACCGGCGTGCCCAGTGCGATGTCGGCCGGCTCGGTGCGAAACACGAAGCGGTGGCGGTACAGGTAGTAGCCGTCGGTGGCCACCAGGCGCAGCTTGATGGCATGGGCGTCGGCCTGGATAAGGCTCAGCTTGAAGGCTTCGTGTACCGGGAGGAAATCGGCGTTGCCGGCCAGTGAGGAAGCCCCGAGGGTAGCGCTGGGGCGATTGTCCAGCAGCCCCGTGGCGAACACCGGGCTGGCCAGCAGTAGGCACAACAGGAAAAACAGGCGGCGCATGGTGAACTCGCAAGATCGAACGTGCCGCGCATCATAACGGAGTTGGCGCTCAAGGAACCATGTGTGGGCCCGCCCGCCTTGCCGGTGATGGTCTAAGGCTATTTCGTGGAGCCAGGGCGGTCGGTTCAGACCCTGAAGGCACCCACCGCCTGGTTCAGGGCACTGCCCAGGCTGAGCAGGTGATCGCCTTGCTCACGCCCCTCACCGATGCGTTGCAGGTTATCGCCACCCAGCTGATGAATCCGCTCGCTGTGGTCACGGATCTCGCTGACCGCATCACTTTGTTGCGCCGTCACTTCGGCAATGCGCAGGGCAGTGTCGGCGATAGTACGGATCGCACACACGATTTCGTCCAATGCGCCATCGGCAGTCTGGGCCTGGTTGGCAGTGGCCTCGGCATGCTTCAGTTGTACCCGCGTACCGTCCACGGCGCCCTTGGCTGCCTGCTGCAACCTGTCGATCAGGGTCTGGATTTCCCCAGTGGCACCAGTGGTGCGCTGGGCCAGGGTACGGACTTCGTCGGCCACCACAGCGAACCCGCGACCCATCTCGCCAGCGCGGGCGGCTTCGATGGCGGCATTGAGTGCCAGCAGGTTAGTCTGTTCCGCAATGGACCGGATCACCGTCAGCACGCCACCGATCGTGGCCGATTCCTCTGCCAGTTGTTCGATCATGCGGGCGTTGCCTTGCACCTCGTCGACCAGCGTGCGTAGACCCGACAGACTTTGCCCGATCACAGCCTGACCCTGTTCCACGGCCCGGCCTGCGTCACGACTGGCCAGGGCCGCAGCGCTGGCGTCGCCAGCCACCTGCTGGATGGTCGCTTCCAGTTCCCCAAGCGCGTCGCGAATCTGCCCGGTATCCCCGGCCTGTCGTTGTGCGCCATCGTGCAAGGCAGCACTCATGTCGGCCAGCGCATGACTGCTGCCGGCCACTTGCGCGGCATTGTGCCGCAATGCGCCTACCAGTTCGACCAGGTACTGGCGCAGGCGATTGAGCGAAGCCTGGATGTCATGCAACTCGCGGTTGGTCCTGCCCATTTCGACAGGCTGGGTAAAATCGCCCTCGGCCCAGCGCGACAGCGCAGGCACCAAGCCGGTGAGGGTGCGTGCAAGGCGACGTTGCAGGGTGTCGATGAGCAGGGCGATCAGCAGGATCATCACGATCATCGCCCCTTGCAGGGTGCGCACTTCCCCCGCGATGCTGCCATGCAGGCTGCGCACTTGTGGCTCCAGGGCCGCGATGGCCTGGCGCACTGCCTCCAGCTGTTGCGTGGCGCGGGTCGCCAGGGCGGCGCGCTGGGCGATCTGGGTACGGGTACGTTGCAGCTCGGCCGGGTAGCGCCCAACCAGGCTTTGCAGCTCGCGCTTGAGGCCCACGGCGACGTCTTCTTGCTGGGCGCGGGTATCGTTCTGCAAACCCATCAGCGCGGCAAAGTCATCCGCGTCCGATTCGGCAATACGGGTCACGCCCAGCAGCGGCAAGCCTTCGATGACCTGCGCCTGGGCCTGGATCGATTGCAGCTCGCGCTCCAGCTCAGTCGCCAGTTCGGGCCGGCCGCTGCCCACCAGCTTCTCCCGCGCCAGGCCCAGCCTGCTCAGGTGCAGGGTTGCCTCAACAAGCGGCAGCAGATAGCGCCCAGCGTCGGGGTTGGTGCTGTCGCGCGCATAGGTGGTCAGTTGCTCCAGGTTGGCCCCCAGCTCGCGTTCGGCTTGCAGCAACAGCGCCTGGGGGTCACCGGCCAGCTTTCCGGCTGCCAGCAACTCGCCCGCGCTGAAGGCCTGGAGGTGGTCCAGGCTGGGGCGCAGTTGGCTGGCCAGCGCCTCGGGCCAGTCGGCCAGCGAAGCTTGCAGTTGCTCCGTGGCCTGCAGTGCCGCCGCATGGCGCACGGCATCGCCGCTACCAAGATAAGCTTGAATGTTCTGGGCAGCCTCAGTCTGAAAATGGCGCGACAGGGTCAGGTAGCGTTCCATCATCTGGTAGGGACGCTCCAGCGCCCGCTGCGACCACCACAGCGTGACGCCCAGAGCAATGCACACCGTCACCAGCAACAATGTATTCAAATTGGTTAGCCATTTCAGGCGCATAGCCGCGTGCTTCCTGCGGGGGAGGGAAGAGTCAGGGGCCTGAAGTTATTGCGTTCGTGTGACGCGATGATGACGGCGGCACGCAATTGAATGGCAAAGTGCCTTTATTCTTTGCCCACCCCTTCAGGGCTCCACACGCACCACGCAATTACGTCCTGCATGCTTGGCCCGGTATAGCGCCTCGTCGGCCGCGCTGGCCATGGTCAGGGCATCGAGCCCGTCATCGAGTTGCACGACGCCTGCACTGAACGTACAGCGCAGGTCATGGGGTTGGGCCGGGTAGAGGATTTCGGCAAAACGCCCGCGGATGTCATCGAGCACCTTGTACGCCGCCTCCAGGGCGGTATTGGGCATGACGATGGCGAACTCTTCGCCGCCGTAGCGGCCAATGAAGTCGGTCTTGCGCAGGCGCTGCTTGAGAAACAGCGCCAGGCTCTTGATCACCCGGTCGCCCATGGGGTGGCCATGGCGGTCGTTGATTTTCTTGAACCGGTCGATGTCGAGCATGGCAAAACTCAGCGGCTGCTGTTCGCGGCGGGCACGGAAGCTGCAATCCTCGAGCAACTGCAGGATATGCGTGTGGTTGTACAACCCGGTCAGGCTGTCGCGGACCATGCGCGCCTTCAGATGCCGAGCGCGGGCAGCGCGGTTGCGCACGGTGGTGATCAGGTGGCGCGAGCGAAACGGCTTGGTCAGAAAATCATCGCCGCCTTCGCTCATGGCCTCGAGCTGCTTGTCCAGGTCATCCTCGGCCGACAGATAGATGATCGGTACGCTGACGTAGCGGTCGTTGTGGCGAATCACCTTGGCCAGTTCAGGGCCGGTGCACGCCGGCATGTACAGGTCGAGGATGATCAGGTCAGGCTGGAAATCAGCCAGCTCGGCCATGGTGGCGATCGGGTCGGTCAGGCTGCGAGTGATCATCCCGGCGCCTGCCAGCACCCGTTCCGTGAACAGGGCCTGGGTGCGTGAGTCATCGATGATCAGTACGCGCAGGGGATCGTACGGCGCGGCATCGGTCAGGCGCTCGACCTTCTCCAGCAGGCTGGAAGCCTCCAGTGTGCCGGTGAGGAAATCGCGCCCGCCGGCCCGCACGGCGGCCAAGCGCGTAGGAGTGTCGGTTTCGTGGTGGCTGAAGAACAGCAGCGGCAGGGGTTTGGCCTGCCGCGCCTGGACTTCGGCCGCCAACGCCAGGCCCTGGCCGACCCCATTGAAGTCGACGTCCATGATGACCGCCGAAGGCGGGCATTCGCCTACCGATGCGCGAAAGGCATCGGCAGTGGGCAAGGCCTGTACGCCCAGGCCGAAGAACTCCAGTTGCTGGGCCAGGCGTTCGGCGCGGTCGTGGTCCTGCAAGAGGATATAGACCGGCCTGCGCTGGGGCGCCAGCAGCAACTGGTCGCGTGGGTCGTCCTTGCGCAGGCCGCTACGCACAAGATGCTCAGGGGGGCACTGCGGGCTCGGCTCAACTGCTTGGCTCATGTCCTGGCTACTTGTCGTTAGGGGTATGCAGGGGCAGTGATGGCTCTATGCTAGCAGTTCTTGAGCTGCGTAGGCGTGCCCCCTTTCAACAAAGTGGGCTGAATGACTATTCAGTTACCGACCAAGGGGTCGCTTATGCGTAAGGCGGTGTCTGCTTTATAGTGCTGTCAGGCGGGCTTGCCGTGGCACCCTGGCGTAGGCCTGTGGTCAAAGCCCCTGAACCGTCGTGACTGATCAAGGATATAGCCATGCTGGACTGGAAAAACCGCGAGGCCAAAGCCGAGCCCCGCGAGCGTGTCGACGGCCGCGGCGCTGCCGCCCGTAGCTATTTTGGTGGCCTGTTAGGCCGCTCACTGTTAGCCCTGGTTGGGCTTTACCTGCTGGTGTGTATCGGCCTTTCCTGGTACTGGAGCCAGGAGCCCGAATTGTTCCCGGTTCAGCAGAACGCGCAGAGCGCAGCCGAGCGTAATGGCCAGCAGATGGTAGTGGGCTACACCACTGTCGAAACGCTCAAGACCGTGGCGAGCACCTTGCTGAACAAGCCAGGTGGCTACATTGCCAACGACCGTCTCCCGCCTGGCTTGTGGATGGACAACATGCCCAACTGGGAGTACGGCGTACTGGTCCAGGTGCGTGACCTTTCCCGCGCGCTGCGCAAGGACTTCGCCCGCTCCCAGTCGCAATCGACCGAAGATGCCGACCTGGCCAAGGCCGAGCCGCGCTTCAACTTCGATTACAAGAGCTGGATCCTGCCGTCCAGCGAATCGGAATTCGAAGAAGGCATCAAGTCGCTGACGCGCTACCAGGCTCGCCTGGCTTCGGGTGACAAGGGCGCGATCTTCTATACCCGCGCAGATAACCTGAACAACTGGCTGGGCGACGTCGCTACCCGCCTGGGCTCGCTATCGCAACGTCTCTCGGCCAGCGTAGGCCGCGTGAAGCTCAACACCACGCTCAAGACCGAGTCCGTGGTGGCTGGTCAGGCGCCGCAGGTGGACGAGGAAGTCGTGGAAACCCCATGGCTGAAGATCGACGACGTGTTCTACGAAGCCCGTGGCCAGGCCTGGGCACTGTCGCACCTGCTGCGTGCGATCGAAGTCGATTTCGCCGACGTGCTGGCCAAGAAGAACGCGACCGTGAGTGTGCGTCAGATCATCCGGGAACTGGAGGCCTCGCAAGAGCCCCTGTGGAGCCCGATGGTGCTCAACGGCAGTGGTTTCGGCATGTGGGCCAACCATTCGCTGGTCATGGCCAACTACATCTCCCGCGCCAACGCGGCGGTCATCGACCTGCGCCAGCTGCTGTCGCAGGGCTGAGATGACCTTCAGCCCTGATGAAGCCGCCCACCGGGCGGCTTCGGACCGGGAACGGGTCACCTGGGTAGACAAGCACGACCAGGTGCTCGGCGCATTGCCCAGGGCACAGTTGCGCGAGCGCGGGCTGATCGGGCGCTGCACGTTCATTCTGCTGTTCAATGGTGCCGGTGAACTGTGCGTGCACCGGCGTACCCTGAGCAAGGCGCTGTACCCCGGGTATTGGGACGTTGCCGCCGGCGGCATGGTGGCCGCCGGTGAAACCTACGCCGAATCGGCCGCGCGCGAGCTGGCCGAGGAACTGGGCATAGCTGACGTAAACTTGCGTTTTCACGAGCGATTCTTCTTCGATCAGCCTGACAATCGCCTGTGGTGCGCCTTGTACTCGGCAGTGTCCGATGCGCCGCTGCGGCTGCAGCCTGAGGAAGTGATCGAGGCACGTTTCATCGGTATTGATCAAGCCCTGGAGGACAGTCGGCTCAGGCCTTATTGCCCCGACTCGATGGCAGCATTGATGCGCTACAGGAACAGCCCCGTTTAACCCGTGCACGCAAGGTCGCAAAACATTCGCAAAATGGCGCAATCCGGTACTTAGCAACTGCACCGTTTATCGTTACACTGCGCGGCCTTTTCGGGCTGCCGCACGTTGCGGCAGTAGCGCCGCCCCTGCCAGAGTGGGGCTTCGCGGTCGGCCTCATGTGCAGGTACGACCAGTTTTTGTCCTCAGCACCGAGGCACAAAAGTGGCCAAGAAAGCTTCTTCCCTCTCCGCCCTCGGCGGTCTTGTTTATTCGACCGATGCCGGTCGTCATTGCCCTGACTGTGGCCAACCCGTGGATGCCTGTACCTGCAAGCAGCAGGTCGTCCCCGAGGGTGATGGCATCGCCCGCGTGCGCCGCGAGAGCAAAGGCCGTGGCGGCAAGACCGTGACCACCGTCACGGGTGTGCCGTTGCCGCCCGATCAGCTCAAGGAGCTGGCTGCCACCCTCAAACGCCGCTGTGGTACCGGTGGCGCGCTCAAGGACGGCGTCATCGAGATCCAGGGCGATCATGTGCAATTGCTGCTCGCCGAGCTGATCAAGCAGGGCTTCAAGGCGAAGAAGTCGGGCGGCTGAGTCGCTCGGCAGGTTTTCGTCCTGCGCTTTCTAAACTCGTCGCGGTGACCAGGGTCTACCCCAGAGCACGGACGAACCGTCATTTTTGGCTTCTACACTGCCTTCCCGGTTTGCCCAGCAGTGTCTTGACTCAATTTATAGGGGACTTGAATGTCCGTACGACGCACACGCAAAGACGATGGTAGCCAATGGACCGTGGCCGACAGCCGCAGTGTTTATGGCATCCGCCATTGGGGCGCAGGGTATTTCGCCATCAATGAAGCCGGGCGCGTCGAAGTGCGCCCCAACGGCCCTGACAGCTCGCCGATCGACCTGTACGAGCAGGTTGATCAGCTGCGCCAAAGCGGCCTGTCGCTGCCTTTGCTGGTACGCTTTCCCGACATTCTGCAGGACCGCGTGCGCCAGTTGACCGGCGCCTTCGACGCCAACATTGCGCGCCTGGAATACCAGAGCCAATACACCGCGCTCTACCCGATCAAGGTCAACCAGCAGGAGGCGGTGGTCGAAAACATCATCGCCACCCAGAACGTGTCCATTGGGCTTGAAGCCGGCTCCAAACCCGAATTGCTGGCGGTACTGGCCTTGGCCCCCAAGGGCGGCACCATCGTCTGCAACGGTTACAAGGACCGTGAGTTCATCCGCCTGGCGCTGATGGGGCAGAAGCTGGGCCACAACGTCTTCATCGTCATCGAGAAAGAGTCCGAAGTGGCCCTGGTGATCGAGGAAGCGGCCGACCTGAAGGTCAAGCCGCAAGTGGGCCTGCGCGTGCGCCTGTCGTCGCTGGCATCGAGCAAATGGGCTGACACCGGGGGCGAGAAGTCCAAGTTCGGGCTTTCTGCCGCGCAGCTGATTTCCGTGGTGCAGCGTTTCCGCGATGCCGGCCTCGACCAAGGTATCCGCCTGCTGCACTTCCACATGGGCTCGCAGATCGCCAACCTGGCGGACTACCAGCACGGTTTCAAGGAAGCCATCCGCTATTACGGCGAATTGCGCGCCCTGGGCCTGCCGGTGGACCACATCGATGTGGGCGGCGGTCTCGGTGTGGACTACGACGGCACCCACTCGCGCAACGCCAGCTCGATCAACTACGACATGGATGACTATGCCGGCGTGGTGGTGGGCATGCTCAAGGAGTTCTGCGACGCGCAGGGCCTGCCGCACCCGCACATCTTCTCGGAGAGCGGCCGTTCGCTGACGGCTCACCATGCCATGCTGGTCATCCAGGTCACTGATGTAGAGCGCCACAACGACCAGGTGCCGACCATCGAGAACAAGGACGCGCTGCCGGAAACCGTGCAGTGGCTAGCCGATCTGCTGGGGCCCACCGATATCGAGATGGTGACCGAAACCTACTGGCGCGCCACCCACTACATGGGCGACGTGGCCGCCCAGTATGCCGACGGCAAGATCAGCCTGGCCGAGAAAGCCCTGGCCGAGCAGTGCTACTACGCGGTGTGCCGTCGCCTGTACAACTCGCTCAAGGCTCGCCAGCGCTCGCACCGCCAAGTACTCGATGAGCTGAACGACAAGCTGGCGGACAAGTACATCTGCAACTTCTCGGTGTTCCAGAGCCTGCCCGATACCTGGGCCATCGGCCAGGTGCTGCCGATCATCCCGCTGCACCGCCTGGACGAAGAGCCCCTGCGGCGCGCCGTGTTGCAAGACCTGACCTGCGACTCCGACGGCAAGATCAACCAGTATGTCGATGAGCAGAGCATCGAGACCAGCATGCCGGTGCATGCCCTGAACGAGGGCGAGGACTACCTGCTGGGCGTGTTCCTGGTCGGGGCCTACCAGGAGATCCTGGGCGACATGCACAACCTGTTCGGTGACACCGACTCGGTGAACATCTACCAGAATGCCGATGGCAGCGTGTACCACGCCGGTATCGAGACCCACGACACCATCGAGGACATGCTGCGCTACGTGCACCTGTCTCCCGAGGAGCTGATGACTCACTACCGCGACAAGGTGGCCAGTGCCAAGATCAGCGCGCGCGAGCGTACCCAGTACCTTGATGCGCTGCGCCTGGGCTTGACCCGTTCGTCCTACCTCTCGTCCTGAGAAGCCTCAGCCCCTGAGGGGGGCTCATCGCCGTCACGCCTTCGCAGCGTGGCGGCGGTGAGCACCGCCTTGAGTTGCTCGCTGGCCCATGCCAGTCATCTTACGCCACCCAGGCGTCCTTGCCCTGCAGGCGCCACCCCACCCAGGCCAACGTCATGGCGCGCACGCCCATGAAGCCGAGAAACGCCAACCACAGCCCATGGTTGCCTAGCCCGCTCAGGGCCAAGGCCAACGGCAATGCAATGGCGAGCGATGCCAGCATGGCATTGCGCATTTCCCGGGCGCGTGTGGCCCCGATGAACAGCCCATCGAGCAAATAGCTCCACACGGCGATCAACGGCAGGCACGCCAGATAGGGCAAGTACGGATAAGCCGCCGCCCTGACACTGTCGATATCGGTTTGCAGATCGATGAACAGGTGTCCCCCCACCCAGAACAGAACGGCAAAGACCGAACTTGCAATCAGCGACCATCCACCGGCTACCACCAGCGCACGGCGCAGGGTGCCGCGGTCCCGGGCACCAATGGCGTGACCGCACAGCGCCTCGACCGCGTGGGCCAGGCCATCGAGGGCATATGCCGTCAGCAACAGGCCGTTGAGCAGCAGTGCATTGGCCGCTACCGTCGCCTCGCCCAGGCGTGCGCCCTGTACGGCGATCAGCAGGAAAACCAGCTGCAAGGCAAGGCTGCGCAAAAAGATGTCGCGGTTCACTGCCAACAGCGGGCGCCAGGCCTGCCAGCGTCTGAGTGCTGCCCAGGCGATGTGGCCCGGATAGGCGCGCAGGGCCGGGCGGGTAAGTGCCAGGCCCAGCAGGGCCGCGCACCATTCGGCAATCACCGACGCGCGTGCCGAGCCCAGGACGCCCCAGTCCAGGCCGAGCACGAACCACAGGTTCAGCACGATGTTGAGCAGGTTGGTGGTCAGCAGGATCGCCAACGGCGCCCGGGCATTCTGGGTCCCCAGAAACCACCCGACCAAAGCGTAACTGGCCAGTGCCGCCGGCAGGCCCAGCAACCGGGTGTGGAAGAAGGTTTGTGTGGCCTGCCCCAGGGCCGCGCTGGGCTGCATGGCATGCAGGGCCAACTGGCTGAAGGGCAGGGCCAGCAGGCCGATGAGCAATGCGAAGCCTACTGCCAGCAACAGGCCCTGAACCAACACCTGGCGCAGGGCGGCGCCATCGCCTCGGCCCGCGGCCTGGGCGGCGAAGCCTGTCGAGCCCATGCGCAAGAAGCCCATCAAGCCGACCATGAAGGTAAACAGCGTAGCGCCCACGGCCACTGCGCCCAGCTGATGGGCATGGGGCAGGTGGCCAATGACGGTGCTGTCGACCAGCGCCACCAGTGGCACCGAGACATTGGACAGGATCATGGGCGCGGCCAGCCCCCACACCTTGCGGTGGGTGGGGCGGTGGTGCCAGTCGGCGAAGAATCGGGGCATGTTCATTCCAGCGAAAACGAGGACTGCAAGCGCTTGATCGGGGCGCCCGCCGGGCGGCAATGCAAGCCAAGGGCGACAGTGTAACGGCCACGCAACCATTGCGTGCGACCAAGGTCTCATCTGGCGCACAACGCTGGGTGTAGCACCTGGCCTTGCGCTATAGTTGCTGCCTTCATCTACACCCTGCCTTCGAGTGTCTACTCCATGTTCAACAAAGGATTGTTGCTGGCCTGCGCGCTGGCCTTGCTCAGCGGCTGTGACTCCTCAACGCCTGACGCCCCAGCGCCTGCCCAGAAGCCAACCGCCAGCGCCAGCGCCGCCGCCAAGACGCCACAGCGCGAAGATCCTGCGGTGCTTGCCAAACGCTACGAGGGCCGTGAGCTGACGGTACTGGATGTGTCGGAAGTACAGCTCGATGGCGCGGCCACACTGTCGGTCAGTTTCTCGGCGCCGCTGGATGCCGACCAGGATTTCACCAACAAGGTCCACCTGGTGGACACGGTCAAGGGCAAGCTGGACGGCGCCTGGGAGCTGTCCGACAGCCAGATGGAGCTGCGCCTGCGTCACCTGGAACCGCAGCGCAAGCTGGTGCTGACGGTGGACAAGGGGCTGCTGGCCGTCAACGGCAAGGCGTTGCAGGAAGAGTCGATCACTCGCCTTGAAACCCGCGACATGCAACCCACCGTTGGCTTCGCCAGCAGGGGCTCGCTACTGCCGACGCGGCTGGCAGAGGGCCTGCCGGTCATCGCATTGAATGTGAACAAGGTGGATGTGGAATTCTTCCGCGTCAAACCCGGCATGATTTCCTCGTTCATGGCCAACTGGGGGCGCAGCAGCAGCCTGGAGTACTACCAGTCCAAGGACACGCTGAGCATGGCCGAACTGGTCTACAGCGGCCGCTTCGACCTCAACCCTGCACGCAACACGCGCGAAACCGTGCTGTTGCCCATTGCCGGCATCAAGCCGCTGCAAGAGCCCGGTGTGTACCTGGCCGTAATGCGCGCCTCGGGAACCTACAATTACTCCCAGCCAGCCACCCTGTTCACCTTGAGCGACATTGGCATATCGGCCCATCGCTACCGTGATCGCATCGATGTATTCGCCCAGGCCCTGGAAGGGGGCAAGGCGATGGATGGCGTGAACATCGAGCTCCACGACAAGAAAGGCAAGCTGCTGGCCCAGGCCAGCACTGATGGAAAAGGTCATGCTGAACTGCCGATCACGTCCAAGGCCGATACCCTCATCGCCACCCAAGGCGTGCACACGACCTTGCTGCAGCTCAATACTGCGGCCTTGGACTTGGCAGAGTTCGACATCACCGGCCCCCAGGCCAATCCGCTGCAGCTCTTTATCTTCGGCCCGCGCGACCTGTATCGCCCAGGCGAAACGGTGCTGCTGAACGGCCTGCTGCGCGACCAGGACGGCAAGCCCGTCAAGGCTCAGCCGGTGAACGTTGAAGTACGCAGGCCGGATGAACAAGTCAGCCGCAAGTTCGTCTGGGAAGCAGACGATAAGGGTCTGTTCCAGTACCAGCTGCAACTGGCCACCGAGGCGCCGACCGGCCGCTGGCAACTGCTGCTCGACCTGGGCGGTGGACGCAAGCAGGTCTACGAGTTCCTGGTCGAGGACTTTCTGCCTGAGCGGCTGGCCCTCGACCTCAAGGGTAGCAGCAAGCCCCTGGCCCCTGAGCAGGACGCGCGCATCGAGGTGACTGGCCGCTACCTGTACGGTGCGCCGGCCGCTGGCAATCGCCTGAGTGGCCAGGCCTATGTGCGCCCGCTGCGTGAAGCGGTACCTGCACTGCCGGGCTACCAGTTCGGGTCGGTTACCGAAGGCGAACTGGAGCAGGACCTGGAGCTCGATGAAGTCACCCTCGACCAGGCGGGCAAGGCGGTCTTGGATATTTCCAGCCGCTGGGCAGAGGCGCGTTCGCCGTTGCAACTGACCGTGCAGGCAAGTTTGCAGGAGTCCGGCGGCAGGCCCATTACGCGCCGCCTCGAGCAACCTGTTTGGCCGGCCGAACGCCTGCCAGGCCTGCGTGGCCTGTTCGACGGCGATGAAGCTGACAGTGAAGGCCCGGTGGAATTCGAGTTTCTGGTCGCTAACCGCGAGGGCAAGAAACTGGCCGCCGACGACCTCAAGGTCAGGCTGATCCGCGAGCGACGCGATTACTACTGGAACTACTCGCAAGATGACGGCTGGAGCTACGCCTACAACGAAAAATTCCTGACCCAAGTGGAAGAGACGGTAAGCGTCAAGGCCGACGCCACGGCCAAGCTGAGCTTCCCGGTCGAGTGGGGCCCCTATCGCGTGGAAGTCGAAGACCCGCAGACCGGCTTGGTGTCCAGTCAGCGCTTCTGGGCAGGCTACCGCGCCCAGGACAATGCCGAAGGCGGAGCTGTACGCCCCGACCAGGTCAAGCTGGCCTTGGACAAACCCTCCTACGCCGACGGTGCAACGGCCAAGGTCACGGTTACGCCGCCGGCCGCAGGCAGTGGTTACTTGATGATCGAGTCCAGCGACGGCCCGTTGTGGTGGCAGGAAATCCAGGTACCTGCAGAAGGCAAGACCTTCGATATCCCGCTGGACAAAGCCTGGGCACGCCACGACCTTTACCTCAGCACCTTGGTGGTGCGCCCAGGTGAACGCAAAGCCAATGCCACGCCCAAGCGTGCGGTAGGCGTGTTGCACCTGCCGCTCGACCGTGCCGATCGCAAGCTGGCAGTCAGTTTGCAGGCACCGGAAAAAATGCGTCCCAAGCAGCCGCTGACGGTCAAAATCAAGGCGGCAAACGCCGACGGCAGCGTGCCTGCACAGATACGGGTGCTGGTGTCGGCGGTGGACGTCGGCATTCTCAATATCACCGACTTCAAGACCCCGGATCCATTCGCAAGCCTGTTTGGCCGCAAGGCCTACGGTGCCGACCAGCTCGACATTTACGGGCAACTGATCGAAGCCGGGCAAGGGCGTCTGGCCAGCCTGGCATTCGGTGGTGATGCGGCCATGGCCAAGGGTGGCAAACGCCCCAATACCACCGTCACCATCGTGGCCCAGCAGAGCCTGCCGGTGACCCTGAACGACAAGGGAGAAGGGCAGGCCACGGTCGATATCCCTGATTTCAACGGCGAGCTGCGGCTCATGGCTCAGGCCTGGACCGAGGATCACTTCGGCATGGCAGAGGGCAAGACCGTGGTGGCCGCACCGCTGATTGCCGAACTCTCGGCCCCACGGTTCCTGGCAGGCGGCGATCAGACGCGCCTGGCGCTGGACCTGGCCAACTTGTCGGGAGCTGCCCAGCAGCTGACCGTGCAGGTGACCACCGAAGGACAAGTGAGCCTGACCGGCAATGCCACGCAGTCTGTGGCGCTGGCCGAAGGCCAGCGGACGACCCTGATGATTCCGGTGCAAGCCCAAGGTGGCCTGGGGCAGGGCAAGGTGCATGTGCAGGTGACCGGCCTGCAGTTGGCCGGCGAGGCGCCGACCACGTTCGAGCGCGAATGGACGCTGGGCGTGCGTCCGGCCTATCCCGCCATGCTCAAGCACTTCCGCGTGGCCTTGAAGGATCAGCCCTGGACGCTGCCCGAGGCGGACCTCGCGGCCTTCGAGCCTGCCGGCCTCGAGGGCACGCTGGCCCTGTCGAGCCGACCCCCGCTCAACCTCGCCGAACAGATCCGGGCGCTGAAGGCTTACCCCTATGGGTGCCTTGAGCAGACCACCAGCGGGCTGTACCCGTCGCTGTATGCGGACGCCGATACCCTCAAGCGGCTTGGCATCGAGGGTGAACCGGCCGAGGTGCGCAAGCGCAAGATCGAAATGGGCATCGAGCACCTGTTGGGCATGCAGCGCTACAACGGCAGCTTTGGCTTGTGGAGTGCCGACAGCGAAGAGGAATACTGGCTGACGGCCTATGTCACCGACTTCCTCCTGCGCGCGCGCGACCAAGGCTATGGCGTACCCGCCGAGGCGCTGAAGAAAGCCAACGAGCGGTTGTTGCGCTACCTGCAGGAGCGCAACCTGATCGACGTGGACTACAGCGACGATGCCGATCACACCCGTTTTGCCGTGCAGGCTTACGCCGCGCTGGTGCTGTCGCGCAGTCAGCAGGCGCCCTTGGGCGCGCTGCGCGGGTTGTTCGAGCGCCGCGCCGACGCGCGTTCAGGTCTGCCGTTGGTGCAACTGGCCGTGGCCTTAGACAAGATGGGTGACAAGCCTCGTGCCGACCAGGCCCTGCAGGCAGGGCTTGCCGTCAGCCGCGGCAAGAACTGGATGGCAGATTACGGCAGCCCCCTGCGTGACCAGGCGTTGATCCTGGCACTGCTGCAGGAGAACAAGCTTGCCAGTGGCCAGGTGGACCAGCGGCTCTTCGCCCTGTCCGATGAAGTGGCTGCCAATCGCTGGCTGTCCACCCAGGAGCGCAACGCCTTGTTTTTGGCCGGGCGTGGCCTGCTGGGCACGCCGGAAGTCAAGTGGCAGGCCCGCCTGGACAGCGCCGGTGAGCTGCGTGACTTCAATAACGCCGAAGCCGGCATGAAGTTGGAAGGGCCACTGCTGGCATCGCCGCTGACGGTGCAGAACCAGGGCAGCCAGACCGTCTACCAGCAGCTGACCCTGTCGGGTTACCCGCGTCAGGCGCCGCCTGCCAGTAGCAATGGCATGCAAATCCGCCGCGAGTACCTGGGCATGAAGGGCCAGCCGCTGGACCTGGCGAACCTGCGTAGCGGCGACCTGGTACTCGTGCACCTTGCCCTCAAGGCCGATGAGCGCGTTCCCGATGCCTTGGTGGTCGATCTATTGCCTGCGGGCCTGGAGCTCGAAAACCAGAACCTTGCGCAAAGTGCAGCCAGCCTGGATAACGCCAGCGGCGCCGTGAAGCAATGGCGCGAATCGATGCAAAATGCCATCGTGGTTCACCAGGAGTATCGCGACGACCGTTACGTCGCAGCGCTCAAGCTGGACAGCTACGCAACTACGCATCTGCTGTACCTGGCGCGAGCGGTGACCCCTGGCACCTACCGGGTACCACCGCCGCAGGTCGAGTCGATGTACCGCCCGAATCTGCAGGCCGTGGGGGAAGGGCAGGGTGAGATGACGGTCAAGCCTCGCTAGGGGCAGGCCTTGTGCGACGAGCAGAGGCTTTCACCTGTTCGTCGCACGGCCTTTCAATGGATCACCCAGCTCATTACCCACAGGCCCAATACCAGCCAGATGATGCCTAGGATGATCGAGGCACGCATGAAAGCGCGGATCGCCGAAAACAGCAGCATCAGGCCCACGATCAGGGCCAGGATGCTGACCAGCGAGGTGTCCATGCCCAAGGTGCGCGACAGGCCATCGACGAAATTGCCGCCGGCATTGGCCAACAGGTTGAACAACCCGCTCAGCGCGTCGACGACGATGCGGATCAGCGATCCCAGTGCTTGCCCCAGCCATTCGAAAAAACCTTCTACATGCATAGTTGCTTCCTGATCAACATGGCGGCGTTCTTGCCGTTTCCAGTGCTTTGGCCCTTTTCAGGGCAGGTCGGTTCCCGATGCCAAGCTTAGCCCGCTGGTGGCGATCGCGACCATGCAAAGCAGTGCGTGCCCTGGTGATTGGCGTGGTGGCCTTGATGGGCCTGCTGTGGCTGGCCGACCGGATCTGGCCTTTGCCCATGCCGTCCGACGACCTGGCCCGAGTCGTGCTGGCTGAGGATGGCACACCGTTGTGGCGATTCGCCGATGCCGACGGGGTGTGGCGCTATCCGGTGAGTCCCGAGCAGGTCTCGCCGTTGTACCTGCAAGCGTTGCTGACGTACGAGGACCGCTGGTTCTACCGGCACCTGGGCGTGAACCCGATGGCCCTGGTCAGGGCGGCGTGGTTGAACGCGCGGGGAGGGCGCGTGGTGTCAGGCGGCAGCACGTTGTCGATGCAGGTGGCACGCCTGCTCGATCCCCATGATCGCACCGTGGCGGGCAAGCTGCGGCAGCTGTGGCGCACACTGCAGCTGGAGTGGCACCTGTCCAAGCGGGAGATTCTGCAAATTTACCTGGACCGCGCGCCGTTCGGCGGCACCTTGCAAGGTGTTGCCGCTGCCAGCTGGGCTTATCTGGGCAAGTCGCCCTTGCATCTGACGCCGTCGGAGGCAGCCCTGCTGGCGGTACTGCCGCAAGCCCCCAGCCGGCTACGCCCTGACCGCCACCCCGAGCGCGCCGAACGCGCACGCAACAAGGTGCTGCAACGGTTGGCGCAGTATCAGGTGTGGCCCGAGCAGCGCCTGCGTGAAGCGGCCGAAGAGCCGCTGGTGCTGGCGCCGCGTCAGGAGCCGGCACTGGCGCCTTTGCTGGCCCGCCGTCTGAACACCCCGGGTAGCCCGCCGTTGATCCGTACCACCGTGGATGCAGGGTTGCAGCGCCGGCTGGAAGACTTGCTGCTGGGATGGCGCGCGCGTCTGCCGGAGCGTACGTCTGCCGCCATCCTGGTGGTCGATGCGCAAACCATGGCTGTACGCGCTTATCTGGGCTCGGTCGACCTCACGGACGCCCGGCGTTTCGGGCACGTGGACATGGTGCGGGCGTTGCGCTCGCCTGGCTCCACGCTCAAGCCGTTTCTGTACGGCCTGGCGATGGACGATGGGCTCATTCATTCCGAGTCGCTGTTGCAGGACGTACCACGGCGTTACGGTGACTACCGTCCGGGCAATTTTTCCAGCGGCTTCAGTGGGCCGGTGTCAGCGAGTTCGGCACTGGCCCTGTCGCTCAACTTGCCCGCCGTGCAACTGCTCGAAGCGTACGGCCCGAAGCGCTTCGCCGCACAACTGCGCATGGGCGGCTTGCCGCTCACGCTACCTCCGTTGGCCGAGCCCAATCTTTCGCTGATCCTGGGCGGTGCCGGTAGCCGTCTGGAAGACCTGGTAGGTGGCTACGCGGCCTTGGCCCGGGAGGGTAGAAGCGCCCAGGTGCGGTTGCAGCCCCAGGCACCCCTGGTGGAGCACCGGCTCATGTCTCCGGGCGCAGCGTGGATCATCCGGCGTATTCTCAGCGGCCAGGCTCGGCCCGACCGCGACCCGCATGCCGAACTGGTACGCCGTCCCCAGCTGGCCTGGAAAACCGGCACCAGCTACGGCTTTCGAGACGCCTGGTCGATTGGCGTCGGCCCTCGCTACCTGATCGGGGTATGGATTGGTCGGCCCGACGGCACCCCTGTGGCCGGGCAGTTCGGCCTGGCCTCGGCCGCCCCGTTGATGCTGCAAGTGCACGACCTGCTCAGCAACCGGGACAGCCAGCGCGGGTTAGAGGCCCCGGTGCAGCGAACGCCTGCCAATGTCGGGGTGGCGGCGATCTGCTGGCCTCTGGGGCAGGCGATGAGCCGCCAGGACGGCAATTGCAGGCGCCAGCGTTTTGCCTGGACCCTGGACGGCACTGTTCCTCCCACGTTGCAGGCGGCCGATCAGCCGCTGGGCCTGGGTTTGCGCGAACACATCTGGGTCAACGACCGCGGCTTGCGCGTGGACAGCAATTGCCCAGGCGCTCAGGCGCGCGAGGTGGCCCTGTGGCCCGCCCCCCTGGAACCCTGGTTGCCTCGGACTGAACGGCGGGCTGCCCGTCTACCGGCCATGGACCCCACATGCCCACCGCAAGGCCCGGTCAGTGCCCCGCCGCTGGCCATCGTCGGTATTCGTTCTGGCGACCATCTGCGTCGCCCCGCCACCAGTGGGGAACCGCTGCAAGTGGCGGTGTCGGCGCTGGGCGGTAGTGGGCGGCGTTGGTGGTTCCTCAATGGACAACCGCTGGGCGAAACCCAAGGGCAGGACAGCCTGATGGTGCGCCTGCCGCAGGCAGGGCAGGCCGAGTTGAGTGCGTTGGACGAAAGTGGTGAAACGGCGCGGGTGGTGTTTCAGGTCAATGAGTAGTATGGCGGTGTGCCGGTGCCGTGGCACCGGCACCTGTCAGTGCGCCGTGAACCGTTGATTCACCGGGGATGAGCCTGGTGTCAGTGCCAAGGCCAGTTGCGTGCGGTTGTGCATATGGGTCAGGCGCAACACCTGGGACACGTACAGTTTCACCGTGTTTTCGGTGATACCCAGTTCACAGGCGATCTGGTAATTGGTCTTGCCCTTGCCCACCAGCCGCGCCACTTCCAATTGACGTGGCGACAGCTTTTCGAATACCGAGGGCAGCTCGGCCTCGGCTTCCTCCATGTCGCCGGCGCGCCGGTGAGCCCCTTGTCCGCGGGCTTTTTCCAGGTCTTGATACAACTCGTCGACGGACTCTGCCAGATCCTGCAGGCGCTGATTGAGCCCACTGAGGTCGTGGAAGTCGCGCTGACGTTCCTGCAGCACCTGCTCCTGGCGGCGTACCCCTTCGAGCAGCTCGTCGAGATCCATCGGTTTCTGGTAGTAGTCGGCAAAGCCTTCGCGCAGCGCCCGAATAACGTCCTGCTTTTCGGCACGGCCGGTCAGCATGATGGCTTCGAACATGCGGTGGCTACCGTCGATCTGCTTCAGGGCGCGCATCAGCTCGATGCCATCGCGTCCGGGCATGTGAAGGTCGCAGATGATCAGACCGATGGCGGGGTCGGCCTCATAGCGTTTTACCGCCTCATCTGTGGAGAGTGCCGATACGCAACTGTATCCCTTGGCTTCCAGGAACTCGCATAGCTGTTCGACGATGACTGGCTGATCATCGACTACCAGCACTTTCATTTCACTTACAGGTTTGGACACGATCAACTCCCTGTGAATATACGGCCCTGCTCCCGGGCTAGACGCTCTGGCAGATTAAAAGTAGCCGTACCTCTCGTAGTTGTACAAGGTGTGTACAAGGTTAGGGACCGCTGGATTCTTCATTGGATCCATACAGCTGTCAGAAGGTAGCCTGCCAGCACGTAGGGGACGAATGCCTGCTTGTCGCCCATGGCTTCGGTCAAGGCCTGGAGGCGTTTTTTCACCTTGGGGTTGAGCAGCGTCCACAAGCGCCTTCGGGTGGTCAGCCAGATCAACAGCGCGACCCCGGCCCCGATGAAGGTCCCGAGCACATGATCGGTGCCGGTGGCCAATGCCAGCGCGCCCATCAGTTTGACGTCATCGGCGCCGAAGTGGCCGAGCATGTAGCCGGGCAAGGTGAGCAGCATGACGATGGCCAGGCCCCAGCCTGCCGAACTGGGATCGGCGCCAAGCCAGGTGTGGCCGGTTGCGAACAGCCACAGCAGGGCCCCTACAGCTACGCCCAGCGTCAACAGGTCCGGGAGCTGGCGCTGGCGCACATCCTGTTCGGTACACAAGGCAAGCCACAGAAGAAGAACAATGCTTTGCATCGACAGGTCGCCTTTCCTAGTAGATGAACACTTACCCGTGCAGTCAGGTTTCCTTAGTCAAGATAGACCGGAACCTGCGTGACGGCCGTGTGCCGCAAGGAAAAGGCGTTGGGAGAATGGGTTTTGTCGCAGTCGTCGTCTGTTGCGGGGCCTCTGCTAGCGTTTGCTGCCAGGTGGATAGTTGCCCAGCACCTGAGCCACCGTTTTCTGAATAGCCTCGTTGCGTTCCTGCGGGCTTGGCGGGTAGTTGTTCATGATCTGCTCGGCACTGCCGCGCCAGACCAGCTTGCCATCGCGCCCATCAAGCAAGTCGACTTGAATGGTTGCGACCTTGTAGTCGACGCTGCGGGTTTCGTTGTACATCGGCCCGCCCCAGTACCCTCCCCAATAGCCACCCCAACCGCCGCCATAGTTGGTGGTGACCTGTTGCTGGCGCTGTTCCACGATCAGGTAGGTGCGCACATTGAGGTCAGCACGCGTGCCAGGGGGCGCTGGGCGTAGGCCCCGCTGATCAAGCTGGTCGCTGACCGCCTGGCGGATGCGCTGCTCGGTCAGGTCGCTCTTGATGCGTGGATCGTCAGGACGATATTGCAGGCCGGGCTCCTGCCAGGCCCAGTTGCGGTAGGCGGCAAAATCACGACTCGCGTCGTAGTCCTGCTGCACGTTATGGCTTGAGCAGGCAGCCAGCAAGGCCGCAAACGACACGAGTAACAGGCGGCGCAACATGATGATTCTCCGTTAGGCGTTAACTGGGAGGATAGCCGCTGAGGGCCTTGCGCACGGCGTCGCGCACGGCATTTTCACGGTCCCGCGGTGAACCCTGGTCGTTGCCGCTTTCGGCACTTGCGCTCCAGATGGCCTGGCCGCTGCGGCTGTCGTACAGGTCGATGCGCACTACCATGACCTCAACCTGATAGGTGCGTACGACCGGAACACTGGCGTAACCCCCGTATCCGTTGCGGTAACCGCCATAGCCCACGTTGCCGTAGGGCCCATGGTAAGGGTCGTAGCTGTCGTAGTCGCGCACTTGGCGCAGGCGTTTTTCCAGGCGGATATCGGCGCCGACGAGCAGGTCACCAACGCCGCTGCGGGCGGGGCGCAAGCCCTGCTGATCGAGCGCTGCGGCCACGGCATCGGCCAGCTGTGCAGGGTCGGCATTGGCCGAACCGCTGGGCAGGCGCCCGTCACGCCAGCTCCAGCTGCGGTAGCGGCCGTAGTCCCTTGCAGGTGCGGGATAAGCGCTTGCGTCGAACGTGGTCGCTGCCTGAGGCGGGGCCGGTGGCAGTGGGCGGCTGCTGGCGACGTAGGGATTGGTCCCTTGGCACCCGGTCAGAACCAAAGCCAGCAGGGCCAGTGGCAACAGACGGTACGGCATGCTTGCTCCTCACGGCAGGTCAACGTGGGCGACAGACCCAATGCAGGTAACGGCCCAGGCCGGCGAAACTCGGATGGCGGCGGTGAGCGAGCTCCATTTCCAGCACGTCCAGCAGCTCGGCGCGGTCCTGGAATTCCTTGGGCATGTAGTCATGGAAAACACGTATGCCGCTTTCACTTTCGACCTGCCACAAAGGTTCAAGTTGCGCCCTGAGCGCCCGCGGATCAAGTGGTTTCTGCGGGGTAAGGCTCTGCTTTTCACCTTCAAGGCGATTACTGCGAAGCTTGCGGAAATGCCCCTTGAGCAGGTTGCGGTAGACCAAGGCATCGCGGTTATAGAACGCCAGCGACAGCCAACCCCCGGGGGCTGTGAGTTGATGCAGAACGGGCAGGATACTTTCCGGCTCAGCCAGCCATTCGAGTACCGCGTGGCACACGACCACGTCGTAGGGCTCGGTCAGCTCACCCAGCAGCGCTTGCCAGGGCGCCTGGATGAACGTTGCCGCCTGGCCGGCCTCGGCAAAGCGGGCCCGTGCCCCTTCGAGCATGGGCTCGGCGGGTTCGGCCAGCGTAAGCTGGTGGCCGCGTTGGGCCAACCATAGCGCCATGTGCCCCAGGCCGGCACCGATATCGAGGATGCGCAATGGGCGATCCGGCAGGGCTTCGGCCAGGTCGGCCTGCAAGACTGCCAGCCGGATCGCCCCCTTTGCGCCACCGTAGATTTTCTCTGCAAATCGGGTGGCCAGTTCATCGAAATGACGGTCGTTCATCGTGCGAAGCGCCTTTCGCTGTCAGCCAGCTTGGCGCGGACCACCTGGTCCATGTCCAGCCCCAGTTCACTGCACAACAGCAACAGGTAGAGCACGACGTCGCCCACTTCCTGCCCGGCGTGGGCCAGCTGTTCGGGTGGCAGGCGACGTGACTCGTCCTCGCTGAGCCACTGGAAGATTTCAACCAGCTCGGCCATTTCGACGCTGGCGGCCATGGCCAGGTTCTTTGGGCTGTGGAAACGTTGCCAGTCATTGGTATCGCGGATTTGATGCAGGCGTTGAGTCAGTTCTTGCAGGTTCATCGGGTTCTCCTCATGGCGCATAGCTTCCGCGCAGGGCCATTGCAAAGCAAGCTTCCCTGCACGGGGCGCAGCATGCGCCAGTCAGCCCTGCAAGCGGGCCCAGCGGCCGAGCATGTGTACCACGTCCGTCTGGCCGTCCAGGCGCAGCTCACCCACAGGGCCGACCTGGCTGGCGCTGAGCACCACCTCCGAGGGCAAACGCACGGGTTTTTTAAAATCCACCTCGAACCGATAGCCACTGTGAGGCAAGTGTCCGTGCAGCGCGGCCATGGCCATGGCCTTGCTCCACATGCCGTGGGCGATGGCAGTGGGGAAACCGAACAGCTGGGCGCTGGGTGCGCTGAGGTGAATGGGGTTGTAGTCGCCGCAGACCCTGGCATAACGGCGGCCGATATCACTGTCGGCATACCAGCGCGTGACTTCAGGCAAGTGGCTGGCCTGACCCTCGTCCGCCTCTGCCAGGTTGCCGTCGAGTTTCAACCCGCGCACGAGCATGCGGCTGGTTTCCCGCCAGAGCACGCCAATACCGTCCGCCGCCTCGGTGATCAGGTCGAAGGTTCCGCCTTTGGGGTGGGGCTGCAGGTTGTCGGCATGAACCGCCATGCGCAGCGACTCGATGCCCCCAAGCGGGCGGATGACATTGATGCGGTTGTGCAGGTGGACCAGGCCCAGCAACGGAAAGGGGAACTGCTCGGCGGTCATCAACTGCAGCTGCAGGTTGAACGCCATGATGTGCGGGTATGTAGCAGGCAGCCGGCCATCGTCGACGAAACGGCACAACTGCCGGTAGGCATGCAGTTGCTTAGGCTGAACCGCCAGGGTGCAGCGCAGCCCGTGCGTGGGCAGTTGATTACCGCTGATGCGGCGTTTGCCCGCTGCGCGCAGGTACAGGCTGGCGCGGCTGGCCGGTTGATGCAGGTCGTGCCAGTGTCGTTGCATGCTCAAGCCCCCATCAGTGCCTGGCCGCACACCCGCAGCACCTGGCCGTTAACGGCGCCAGAGCCAGGTTGGCTAAGCCAGGCGATGGCTTCGGCCACGTCCTGGGGCTTACCGCCCTGGCCGAGCGAACTCAGGCGTCGCCCCGCTTCGCGCAAGCCCATGGGCATGGCGCCCGTCATATGGGTTTCAATGAAGCCAGACGCCACTGCGTTGATGCTGATGCCTTGTTCGGCAAGCGTCGGTGCCCAGGCCTGGGCCAAGCCAATCAGCCCAGCCTTGCTGGCAGCGTAGTTGGATTGCCCCCGGTTGCCGGCGATACCGCTGACCGAAGCCAACAGGGTGATGCGGGCGTCCTCGTGCAACGCGCCGTTATCGAGCAGGGCCTGGGTCAGCAGCTGAGGAGCCTTGAGGTTCACCGCCAGTACGGCGTCCCAATATTCGGGGGTCATGTTCGCCAGGGTCTTGTCACGGGTGATGCCTGCGTTGTGCACCAGGATGTCGAGGCCATCGGGCAATGCCGCCAGCAACTGCTCGGCAGCGTCACCGGCGCAGATGTCCAGGACCAGCGCCTTGCCACCCAGGCGCGCAGCGAGCGCCTGCAATTGCTCGCTGGCCGGGGGCACATCGAGCAGCAGCACATCGGCACCGTCGCGGGCCAGGGTTTCTGCAATGGCGGCGCCGATGCCGCGGGCAGCCCCAGTGATCAGCGCGCGCTTGCCGCTGAGCGGCCGTGTCCAGTCCTCGACCTGAGCCTGGCAGGGCTGTAGGCGCAGCACCTGGCCCGACACGAAGGCGCTCTTGGGCGACAGGAAGAAGCGCAACGCGCCTTCGAGTTGAGATTCGGCGCCGTCACCCACGTACAGCAACTGGGCAGTAGCGCCGTTGCGCAGTTCCTTGGCCAGCGAACGGCTAAACCCTTCGAGGGCACGTTGGGCGACACTGGCCATCGGGTCGGCGACGGCCTCAGGCGGGCGACCCAAGACCACTATATGGGCGCAAGGCGCCAGGTTGCGCAGTAGCGGCTGGAAGAATTCGCGCAACTGCGTGAGCGCATCGCTGTCGGACAAGTGACTGGCATCGAACACCAACGCCTTGATCTTGGGGCCCAACCCAGCGACCCAGGGTTCGCACTGGAGGCCTTGGCCGTTGAAGCCGTAAACCGCGTCGGTCAACCGCGCTGCGAGTGTTTCGACCTGGCGTGCCAAGGGGCCGCCGCCAAGGACCAACGGCCCGTCCACTGGCCGCATGCGGCCCGCTTCCCAGCGCTCCAGGGTGGCTGGACGAGGCAGGCCAAGGCTGTCGACAAGTTTGCGGCCGAGGCTGGAGTTGGCAAAACCAAGGTAGCGATCGCTCATGGTGGGTCCTCCGAAAGCAAGTCTGACAGTGTGGACCAGGATTGTGGGCAGGTCGTTCGAATGCGGCAAAAACACCTAGGCTCTACGGATCAAATTGTTTCAGGAGGAACATGCGCATGCGCTCACTTCGCCGGGTCGCTATTTTGGGCGGCAACCGAATTCCATTCGCCCGTTCCAATGGTGCGTACGCCACAGCCAGCAACCAGGACATGCTGACTGCCGCACTCGAGGGGCTCATCGAACGTTACCGTCTGCACGGCCTGCGCCTTGGCGAGGTGGTGGCAGGCGCGGTACTCAAGCATGCCCGGGACATGAACCTGACGCGCGAGTGCGTGCTGTCTTGTCACGGGTGATGCCTGCGTTGTGCACCAGGATGTCGAGGCCATCGGGCAATGCCGCCAGCAACTGCTCGGCAGCGTCACCGGCGCAGATGTCCAGGACCAGCGCCTTGCCACCCAGGCGCGCAGCGAGCGCCTGCAATTGCTCGCTGGCCGGGGGCACATCGAGCAGCAGCACATCGGCACCGTCGCGGGCCAGGGTTTCTGCAATGGCGGCGCCGATGCCGCGGGCAGCCCCAGTGATCAGCGCGCGCTTGCCGCTGAGCGGCCGTGTCCAGTCCTCGACCTGAGCCTGGCAGGGCTGTAGGCGCAGCACCTGGCCCGACACGAAGGCGCTCTTGGGCGACAGGAAGAAGCGCAACGCGCCTTCGAGTTGAGATTCGGCGCCGTCACCCACGTACAGCAACTGGGCAGTAGCGCCGTTGCGCAGTTCCTTGGCCAGCGAACGGCTAAACCCTTCGAGGGCACGTTGGGCGACACTGGCCATCGGGTCGGCGACGGCCTCAGGCGGGCGACCCAAGACCACTATATGGGCGCAAGGCGCCAGGTTGCGCAGTAGCGGCTGGAAGAATTCGCGCAACTGCGTGAGCGCATCGCTGTCGGACAAGTGACTGGCATCGAACACCAACGCCTTGATCTTGGGGCCCAACCCAGCGACCCAGGGTTCGCACTGGAGGCCTTGGCCGTTGAAGCCGTAAACCGCGTCGGTCAACCGCGCTGCGAGTGTTTCGACCTGGCGTGCCAAGGGGCCGCCGCCAAGGACCAACGGCCCGTCCACTGGCCGCATGCGGCCCGCTTCCCAGCGCTCCAGGGTGGCTGGACGAGGCAGGCCAAGGCTGTCGACAAGTTTGCGGCCGAGGCTGGAGTTGGCAAAACCAAGGTAGCGATCGCTCATGGTGGGTCCTCCGAAAGCAAGTCTGACAGTGTGGACCAGGATTGTGGGCAGGTCGTTCGAATGCGGCAAAAACACCTAGGCTCTACGGATCAAATTGTTTCAGGAGGAACATGCGCATGCGCTCACTTCGCCGGGTCGCTATTTTGGGCGGCAACCGAATTCCATTCGCCCGTTCCAATGGTGCGTACGCCACAGCCAGCAACCAGGACATGCTGACTGCCGCACTCGAGGGGCTCATCGAACGTTACCGTCTGCACGGCCTGCGCCTTGGCGAGGTGGTGGCAGGCGCGGTACTCAAGCATGCCCGGGACATGAACCTGACGCGCGAGTGCGTGCTGGGTTCGCGCCTGTCGGCCTCGACCCCCGCCTATGACATTCAGCAGGCCTGCGGCACCGGGCTGGAAGCGGCATTGCTGGTGGCCAACAAGATTGCCCTCGGGCAGATCGACTGCGGCATTGCGGGCGGCGTCGACACTACGTCCGACGCACCCATCGCCGTGAGCGAAGGCCTGCGCCGGATGATGTTGCAAGCCAACCGGGGCAAGGCGCTGGGTGACCGCCTCAAGCCTTTCCTGGGCTTGCGGCCTCACCACCTCAAGCCTTCGCTGCCGCGCAACGGAGAGCCACGCACCGGGTTGTCGATGGGCGAGCACTGCGAACGCATGGCCAAAACCTGGCGCATTGGCCGGGCCGAGCAGGACGAATTGGCGCTGCGTAGCCATCAATGCCTGGCACGTGCCTACCAGGAAGGTTGGCAAGACGATTTGATGACCCCTTTTCGGTCGCTGACCCGGGACAACAACCTGCGTCCCGACTTGACGCTGGAGCAATTGGCCAAGCTCAAACCGGCCTTCGACCGCAGCGATGAGGGCACCTTGACGGCAGGCAATTCCACGCCGCTGACCGATGGGGCCTCGCTGGTGTTGCTGGGGACCCAGGAGTGGGCAGACCAACATGGCCTGCCGGTGCTCGCCTATCTGGTCGATGGCGAAACAGCCGCGGTGGATTTCGTCGATGGCCGCGAGGGCCTGCTGATGGCGCCCGTTTATGCGGTGCCGCGCTTGCTGGCCCGCAACAACCTGACGCTGCAGGATTTCGATTACTACGAGATCCATGAGGCATTCGCAGCCCAGGTGCTGTGCACCCTCAAGGCCTGGGAGGATGCCCAGTACTGCCGGGAGCACCTCGGGCTGGATGCGCCGCTGGGGGCGATCGACCGTTCCCGGCTGAACGTGAAGGGCAGCTCACTTGGGGCAGGGCATCCATTTGCCGCCACCGGTGGGCGCATCCTGGCCAACTTGGCCAAGCTGCTGTCCACGGCGCCCCAAGGACGCGGCCTGATCTCCATCTGCGCCGCAGGTGGGCAGGGCGTTACGGTCATCGTCGAGCGGTGAGCGTCGGTGTTCATCCGGCTGGGTGACCGAAGGTGCACATGGAGCCGGATAACGCCGAGGGCATTTAGGCTGGTAGGCTTGGCCGATCATCATGATAAGAAATCGCCATGCCTGCCATCGGACATCCTCGTCCCATTCCAACGCTCGATTGCCTGCCTCGACCGCTCTATGCACGCGCCGAGCGACTGGTGGCCGGCTCGTGGACGACGTCGCATCAACATGACTGGGTGCAGTTTTCCTATGCCATCAGTGGCGTACTGGGGGTGTATACTCAGGAAGGCAGCTACTTCGCCCCGCCGCAATGGGGCGTGTGGATACCGGCGCAGGCCGAGCATGCCGTGTCCAGTTCGATGCAGGCCGAAATGCGCAGCCTCTATATACGGCGCGATGCCTGCCCGTGGGCCGCGGAGCGTTGTCGTGTACTGGAAGTGACCCCCTTGGCCCGTGAGCTGATCAAGCAGTTCTGCCTGTACCCTGCGCATTACCCCGAAGGCGATAGCGCGCAGGCGCGCCTGGTCGCCGTGCTGCTTGACCAATTGCAGGCGTTGCCGGAAGTGGCGTTTTCGTTGCCGCTGCCACAACACCCAGGCTTGCTTGCCCTGTGCAATGGCCTGATTGCTACACCGGATCAGCCGCAGACCTTGCAGCAATGGGCGTGCGAACTGGGGTGTTCGGAAAAGACCCTGATGCGGTTGTTCCTGCGCGAGACTGGGTTGAGTTTTCGCAACTGGCGCCAGCGCATGCGCTTGCTGTCGTCCTTGACCGCGCTCGAGGCGGGGCACACGGTCACTGACGCGGCGCTGGGCTGCGGGTACGACTCGACCTCCGCCTACATCGCCGCCTTCAAGCAGCTGTTCGGTGCCACGCCGGGCGAGTTGAAGCTCTAGCGGCTTACCGGGTGCGGCGCTGCGCGAGCCCGTGAACGTGCAGGCCCGATGCTCGCGAAGCTCTTGCCGTCAGGTACGGAACCTGCGCACCAGTGAGTCCAGCTCGTTGGACAGGCCGGCGAGGCTTTCGGAGTCCTGGCGGGCGGCCTGGGCCAGTTCCGCCACCAGCTGGGCATCGCCGTGGATCTGGCTGATGTGCCGGTTGATGTCCTCGGCTACCTGGTGCTGCTCTTCGGCTGCCGTGGCGATCTGCGTGTTCATGTCACGGATCACGTCCACCGACTCGCGTATTTGCCCAAAGCTGTCGCGGGCCATGCCGATACGGCTCACCGATTGCTGCGAAACTTCGAGGCTGGCGTGCATTTGCGCCGCCACCTCGGCCGTGCGCCCGGCCAGGTTGCCCAGCAGGCCGTCGATTTCGGCCGTGGAGTCGGCGGTTCGCTTGGCCAGGGCACGTACTTCGTCGGCCACCACCGCGAACCCGCGCCCTTGCTCACCGGCACGGGCAGCTTCGATGGCGGCGTTGAGCGCCAGCAGGTTGGTCTGCTCGGCAATGGAGCGAATGGTGCCCAGGATCGACTGGATGGCGTTGCTGTCGCGCTCAAGCTGCTGGATCGACTGCGCCGACTGCTCGATCTCGTGGCTCAGGCGGTCGACGCTGCTGACGGCGGCATCGATCTGCTGCTGGCCTTCGCGCGCCTGCTGCTGGCCGCTATCGGCCGACTGCGCCGCCTGGCTGCAGGAGCGCGCGACCTCGTTGGCAGTGGCGACCATTTCATGGAAGGCGGTGGACACCATGTCAACGGCCTCACGCTGGCGCCCGGCGGCCTCGGCCATGTCGCTGGACACGCGTGTCGAGCTGGTGGAGGTGTTGAGGATGTTGCCGGCTGCGGCGCTGATGTGCTGGATCAGGCTGCGAATGGCCCCCAGGAACTGGTTGAACCAGCTCGCCAGCTGGGCAGTTTCGTCACGGCCGCGGATTTCCAGGTTGCGGGTCAGGTCCCCTTCGCCCTGGGCGATGTCCTCAAGCCCATTGGTGACGCTGTTGATCGGGCGCACGATCAGTTTGGCGAACGTGGCACCCACGACGGCGAACACGGCAGCCAGTACCAGCGCGACGATCCCGATCAGCCAGGTCAGGCGGGTGGTGGTCTGCATCACCTCGCGTTGCTCGATCAGCCCGATCAGCGTCCAGCCCAGCTGTTCGTCCGGGTAGATATTGGCCATGTAGCGAACACCGTCCAGCTCGACCTCAGCCAGGCCCTTGCCGTGCTTGGCAAGCTCGGCGTAGCCGTCGCCGAAGCTCGCCAGTTGTTTGAAGTTGTGCGCAGTGTCCCGCGGGTCTACCAGGACATTGCCGTTGTTTTCGACCAGCAGCAGGTACCCGCTCTCGCCCAGCTTGATCTGCTTGACGATTTCGGTGAGGCCTTTGATGGAAACGTCGACGTTGACCACGCCGCCAGGGTTACCCAGCTGGTTGGCCACGGCACGTACGGTGCTGACCAGCACGGCATCGTCGGCGGCCCAGTAGTAGGCACCGGTGCGCAGGGTCTTGCCAGGGTTAGCCATGGCCAGCTGGTACCAAGGGCGTGTACGCGGATCGTAGTTGACGAACTTCTGCCCTGCCGGCCAGCCGACGTAGCCCCCGTCGGCGACCCCGTAGGAGAGGTAGGCATAGGCAGGATGGGCATTGGCCAGGCTGGTCATGAACGCCAGAATCTTGCTCGATTGCTCGCCCAGTTCGTAGGACGGCGTGGCGCTCATGTACTTGGTCAGTTCGTTGCCAGTGGCCGCCACCAAGGGTTGCGAGGCCATGTACTCCACGTTCTGGCTGATGCCTTGGAAGAAGATGTTCATCGCGTTGCTGACCTGACGGATTTCTCGACTGCTGCTGTCGAGGAAGCCATCCCTGGCCTCGCCGCGTAGGTTCAGTACCACCAAGGTGGCCACCAGCACGATGGGCAGGGCGGCGATGATCGCAAAGGCCCAGGTCAGTTTCTGTTTGATGCTCATCGGCGCTCCCGAATTATTGTTGTCGACACATGAGGCAGGTACCTAATGCATCGGCAGCAACCGAATTTTATGTAGGAAAACGCCCGTAAATATTGGGCGAAGTCGCTATTGATGCCTATTCGGTCGCGTTTGGACGGGAATGCCCTATGAGCTTGGTTGCGGGGCTGTCGGAAATGCTCAGCGGCAGCAGCGCCCCGGCGCTTCGTTGGCCAGTTCCTTGAGAATCGGACAGTCCGGGCGGTCATCGCCGTGGCAACTGGAAACCAGCTCGACCAAGGTGTCGCGCAGGCTAACCAGTTCCTCGATGCGCCTGTTCAACGCATCGATATGCTGGCTGGCCAGTGCCTTGACATCGGCGCTGGCTCGCTGCCGGTCCTGCCACAAGGTGAGCAACTTGCCGACTTCCTCAAGGGAAAACCCCAGGTCGCGCGAGCGTTTGATGAAGGCCAAAGCATGCAGGTCCGCAGGCTGATAGATCCGATAACCGCTGTCGCTGCGCAAGGCAGGCTTGAGCAGGCCGATGGATTCGTAATAGCGGATCATCTTGGTGCTGAGCCCGGTACGGGCTGCCGCTTGGCCAATGTTCATGGTGCCTCCTGATCAAGGGCGGGCTTCCAGGCCTTGAGCAACAGCGCATTACTGACCACGCTGACGCTGGAGAGCGCCATGGCCGCGCCTGCCATGACCGGGTTGAGGTAACCGAAGGCAGCCAGCGGGATGCCGACGAGGTTGTAGATGAACGCCCAGAACAGGTTCTGGCGAATCTTCGCGTAGGTTCTACGGCTGATTTCAAGGGCTGCTGGCACCAGCCGCGGATCACCGCGCATCAGGGTGATGCCGGCGGCCTGCATGGCCACATCCGTGCCACCGCCCATGGCGATGCCGATGTCTGCAGCCGCCAACGCCGGTGCGTCGTTGACGCCATCGCCGACCATGGCTGCGGCACCGCCTTGCTTGAGGGCCTCCACGGTGGCGGCCTTGTCCGCTGGCAGCACCTCGGCGTAGACATCGGTAATGCCGAGGGCGGCCGCCACGGCCATGGCGCTGCCCCGGTTGTCGCCAGTGAGCAGGTAGCTGCTGATGTGCTGATTGCGCAGGGTCTGGACCGCCTGATCGGCCCCGGGCTTGAGGCTGTCACCGAACGCGATCAGGCCAAGCACGTTGGGAGAGGTCCCGCTCTGGACGAGCCAGGACAAGGTGCGCCCCTGTGCTTCCCAGGCGTCAGCCGATGCGGCCAGTTCACCGGGCGCCAGGCCAAGGTCTTGCAGCAGGCGGCGATTGCCCAGTGCCAAGTCACGCCCATCGACACGTCCGGCAATGCCGCGACCGATCAGGGACTGGCTGTCGGCCACCTCGGGCACACGCAGGCCACGGTCGGCGCAGGCGTCCAGCACGGCTTTGGCCAGCGGGTGTTCACTGCCGCGCTGAAGCGCGCCGGCCAATCGGTAAAGTTTGTCCGAATCGCCGTCCAGCGCTTGGCTATGCACCACTTTCGGGCTGCCGGAGGTGAGCGTACCTGTTTTATCGAACACGACGCGGTTGACGGCCTGCGCGCGTTCGAGTGCTTCTGCATCTTTGATGAGGATGCCGTGGCGTGCGGCAACGCCTGTGCCCGCCATGATCGCGGCCGGCGTTGCCAGCCCTAGCGCGCATGGGCAGGCGATGACCAGAACGGCCACTGCATTGATCACGGCGGTTTCAAACGGCGCGCCGGCCAGCCACCATCCCAACAAGGTCATCGCGGCGAGTATCAGTACCGCCGGCACGAAGACCTGGCTGACTCGGTCGACCAGTTTCTGAATGGGAGCCTTGGCAGCCTGGGCGTCTTCGACCAGGCGGATGATGCGAGCCAGGACGGTCTCTGTGCCAAGCGCTTGCGTGCGGACCAGCAACCGACCCTCGCCGTTGATCGCACCCCCGGTGACGCTGTCTCCGGGTTGCTTGGTGACTGGCAGGCTTTCGCCGCTGATCAGGGCTTCATCGGCATGGCTGTGGCCGTCTTCGACGATACCGTCGACCGGAAAACGCTCACCAGGCTTGACCATGACCAGGTCACCCACGCGCAGGTGGGCGATGGCGACCTCCTGCTCCACGCCATCGATGACCCTCAGCGCACGTTCGGGACGCAGCGCTTCCAGGGCGCGTATGGCACTGGCGGTCTGGCGCTTGGCACGGCTTTCCAGGTACTTGCCCAGCATGACCAGGGCGATGACCACTGCACTGGCTTCGAAGTAGAGGTGGGGTGTGCTACCCGATGGCGCGTTGGCCCATTGATAAAGGCTCAAGCCGTAACCGGCACTGGTACCGAGGGCAACCAGCAGGTCCATGTTGCCGCTGCGCGCACGCACGGCTTTCCAGGCCGCCACATAGAAGCGGGCGCCCAGGATGAACTGCACCGGCGTTGCCAGCAGAAACTGCGCCCAGGCCGGCAGCATCCAGTGCAGGCCCAACGGTTGTACCAGCATGGGCAACACCAGGGGAAAAGCCAGCAGCAGCGCCGCGGCGACTGCAAGGCGTTCCCGGCGCAAGCGGCGTTGGGTCGTCGCCTGTTCACTTTCGGATGCGTGCGGCAGGCTGGCGTGGTAACCGGCTTGCCCTATCGCATCGATCAGCGCCGCATCCTGAACGCCATCGAGGACATTCAGGTGGGCACGTTCGTTGGCCAGATTGACGCTGACCTTGAGAACCCCCTGCACCTTGGCCAGCGCACGCTCGACCCGGCCGACGCAGCTGGCGCAGGTCATGCCGGCGATCTGCAATTCCACCGTATGGCTGGGCACCGCGTAACCGGCTGCGTGTACAGCGTTGACCAGTGCATCCAGGCTATCGGCCGGCGCCTGCACACGGGCCTGCTCGTTGGCAAGGTTGACGGTGACGTGTTCTGCGCCGGTGACCTTGCGCAAGGCGCGTTCCACTCGGCCAGCGCAGCTGGCGCAGGTCATGCCGGAGACGGGCAGGTGATAAGTGACGGGCGTGGACATGATTTCCTCCTTGGGCACGCTGCCAGCATCAACCTTGCCATGCGGGGAAGGTCAATAGTCCAACGGCGCTCGCTTGAGCTCCATCCCATACTGGCCCATCGCGATGCGGTACTTGTTGATCTGCCCGGCTTGCAGGTTCAACCGGGTGCTACGTTGATCTTCAAGACCCGGGGCGCAACCGGGTGTCTGCCCAGGCAGCAGGCGCAGGCGCACATCGACAGGGCCCGCAGGCAGGTTGAACGACGTGGACTGTTCCTGGAACAGTCGCCCCGACAGTTGATCGTTCAGGTAGACACCGATCTCGCAACTGGTGGCCACTTCAAGCCGTTCGCGGGAAATGATCAGCACGCTGTAGGCCGAGTTGTCCTCGGCGATGGCCGGCGGCACCGCCGCGAGCGCACCCAGCAGCCCGATGAAGCCCATTGCTGTCCTGAACATGAACACTCTCCTGCTTGCCTGTTTCAAAGTCGCAGCTTGGCCGAGGTGGACGCGAATTGCCACCTCCAGACACGCACGCTTGACCTTGCCCCCATGGCAAGCTTGAAACTCGCTGAAAACCCAGAGGAGGTATTCCCATGCACGTATTCTCGGTAGAAGGCATGACCTGTGGCCATTGCGTGAAGGCGGTTACCCAAGCCGTCCAAGCCCTAGATGGCGCTGCCAAGGTCGATGTCGACTTGGCAAAGAAGCAGGTCCGCGTCGACAGCAGTGCTAACCCGGCGCAGATACGGGCGGCCATCCAGGAAGAGGGTTATCAGGCCGAGATTGCATAAGCGCTCGAGCCAGGTAACGCGATTGTTGGATTGTTTTGCGCAGGACGGGGTCCACAGCAGGTAGAATGTGCAACTTTGTTAGCTTGCTATGGATTCCCGATGAACCTGCGAATGGTCCTTATCCTGGGCGCACTCAGTGCGTTCGGGCCTTTGGCGATCGACTTCTATCTGCCTGCCTTTCCGGCGATAGCCCAGGCGTTCGCCACTGATGAAAAACACGTCCAGACTACCCTGGCTGCCTACTTTCTCGGGCTGTCCATCGGGCAGTTGCTCTATGGCCCGGTGGCTGACCGTTTCGGTCGGCGCAAGCCATTGCTGTTCGGCGTGGCGCTTTTTACCCTGGCATCGCTGGCCTGCGCCTATGCGCCCAACCTGGACACCCTGATCCTGGCGCGCTTTGTCCAGGCACTGGGCGGCTGCGCGGGTATGGTGCTGTCGCGGGCGATTGTCAGCGACAAGTGCGACCCGGTGGCTTCGGCCAAAGTGTTCTCCCAGCTGGTGCTTGTCATGGGTTTGGCGCCGATCCTTGCGCCCATGCTGGGCGGCGTGTTGGTCAACCATGTTGGGTGGCAGTTCATATTCCTGTCCCTGAGCCTGTTCAGTGCCGGCTGCCTGCTCGCCGTCAGCCTCGGGCTGCCTGAAAGCATGCCTGATCATATTCCCCGGCAGCCATTGTCAGGCGCTTTGCGTCAGTACCTGCGCCTGCTCGCCGACCGCGTGTTCCTGGGGCACGCCTTGACGGGCGGTATCGCTATTGCCGGCATGTTCGCCTACATCGCAGGCTCGCCGTTCGTGTTCATCAAGTTGTACGGGGTACCTGCCGAGCATTACGGCTGGTTCTTCGGTGCCAATGCTGCGGGGTTCATCCTGATGGCTCAGGTGAACGCCCGCCTGCTGGCCAAACGCGGGCCCGCTTGGCTGCTGAGCCGTGCGGTATGGGTGTACCTGATAGCAGGCCTGACATTGCTGAGCATGGCGGCGTTCAAGCCCGCAGCGCTCTGGCCGCTATTGGTACCGCTGTTCGTGTGCATCGCGAGCCTGGGGTTCATTCTGCCCAATGCCTCTGCTTGTGCCATGAGCGGGCAAGGCGCTCGGGCGGGCAGCGCTTCTGCCTTGATGGGCTGCGTGCAGTTCAGTGTTGCCGCAGGGGCCGCGGCGTTGGTGGGTGTACTGCACGATGGCAGCGCGGTGCCCATGGCGTTGGTGATGAGCCTGTGCGGGGCGCTGGTGGTAACGGTTGCGCTGTTGACGCGGCGCCTGCAATCGAGGCGCTCGGTGTGAGGCATGAAGAACCTTCGATAATATCTGCGCTATTTGGTGAAGACGGCTGTGGGCATCTTCCGAATTCGCAATAAGCGATATGCCTTGACTCATCCCATGCTGAGCCATTTTTTCTGTCAAACCGCCGAGATACAGGCTGCTTTGCGAACATGCCGCTGAAGAAGCCTCCTGCAAAGGGTAGCCCTACCCAGTGGCATTTTTGCGACAACGAGGCCTGGCAGTGGCGCCAGGGTGGCTCCAGGTGCGGCTTATACTGACGAGCCAGGCCAGCGCGAGCGAGGGCGTTCGTGGGCCAGGGTCGGCCATCGCATCTACACAGTGAATTTGCAGGGAGTCACAGGGACATGAACGCAGCCAGCAGCATCAGCCAGATCGCCAGCCTGATGGCCGACCCCAAGCGCAGTGCCATGTTATGGGCCTTGATCGATGGCACACCCCGCCTGGCCAATGAGTTGGCCATCATGACCGGGCTAAGCGCCTCATCGGCTTGTGCACACCTTTCGCTGCTTTCTTCAGCGGGTCTGCTTCGGCATGAGGCCCGGGGGCGCAAACGTTATTTCCGCCTGGCAACGCCTCAGGTGGGCGCCGCTGTGGAGGCCCTTGCCAGCGTGCAGCTCGAACAGGCAAGAAATCGTCATGCCCACACGCCGCGCCCTACATTGCCCATGTCCGTGCGACGCGCCAGACGGTGCGGCGATCACTTGGGCGGTGAGCTTGCGGCCGAACTCTACCACCGCCTGGTAGTGGCCGGATGGCTGGATGGTTGTGGGCGGCAGTTGGTGGTCAGCGATGAGGGGCGGGCGCAACTGGCTAGCCTTGGCGTATACATCGATGCGTTGGCACCGCATCAGCCCAGAGCATGCACGATGTGCCGCTGCACCGAGTGGCATGACATGGAGCCGCACCTGGGGGGCGTTCTGGGCCAGGCGCTGTTCCGCCTGTTCCTGCAATCGGGATGGATACGCGAGGCCGAGGATACCCGGGCGCTGCACATATCACCGCTGGGTATCCAGCAGATCAATCGCATCGCCCGGGTCGAGACGCTGCAGGTGGGCTGAGTGCGTCAGACCAGGCGCGCATCCAGGCTGTTCTGGGCAAGCCGGCGAGCCTGGTCTTGGGTCATTCCCAGGTGAGTGTGCAGGGCATGGAAGTTTTCCGTCACGTAGCCCCCGAAATAGGCTGGGTCGTCTGAGTTGACGGTGACTTTTACGCCTTTTTCCAACATGTCGAGAATGTTGTGTTGGCTCATGTGGTCGAACACGCACAGCTTGGTGTTGGACAATGGGCACACGGTCAAGGGAATCTGCTCGTCGATGATGCGCTGCATCAGGCGCTCGTCTTCGATGGCGCGCACGCCGTGATCGATACGTTTGATCTGGAGCAGGTCCAGCGCTTGCCAGATGTACTCAGGCGGGCCTTCCTCGCCGGCATGCGCAACGGCCACAAAGCCTTCGCTGCGTGCCCTGTCGAACACACGTTGGAACTTGCTGGGTGGGTGGCCCATTTCGGAACTGTCCAGCCCAACGGCAATGAACGCATCGCGAAACGGCAGGGCCTGGTCCAACGTCTTTTGGGCTTCGTCTTCGCTCAGGTGGCGAAGGAAGCTCAGGATCAGGCCGCTGCTGATGCCCAACTGGTCACGGCCATCCTTGAGTGCCTGGTTGATGCCATTGAGCACCACTTCAAAAGGAATGCCGCGGTCGGTGTGTGTCTGTGGATCGAAGAAGGGCTCGGTGTGAATCACATTCTGCGCTTTGCAACGCTGCAGGTACGCCCATGTGAGGTCGTAGAAGTCCTGTTCGGTGCGCAGAACGTCGGCGCCCTGGTAGTACAGGTCGAGGAACTCCTGCAGGTTGTTGAAGGCGTACGCACCGCGCAACGTCTCGACATTAGCCCAGGGCAGGGCAATCTTGTTGCGCTCGGCCAGGGCGAACAGCAGCTCGGGTTCCAGGGAGCCTTCAAGGTGCAGGTGCAGTTCGGCCTTGGGCAGGGCGTTCAACCAGTCATACATATAAGGTGATCTCAATCAGGTACGGTTGCCGCCATTCTACAGGGCCAGGCCTGGCCGTGCGCCCCAATGGCGGCAACCTGCCCAATCACCAGACCAAGGGTTCGCCCTTGTAGTTGATGAAGCGAAGGCCCGCCGTTCCACTTTGGGCCTTGATCTGCTCAAGCATGCCACGCGTGCTGGTCAGCACGTCGATCTCCGCGTTTTCTCCGCCCATGTCGGTTTTCACCCAGCCTGGATGCATGGCCAATACGCACAGGTCATGGCGCGGCTGGGCCGCCACAAAACTGTTGATCATGGAGTTCAGGGCAGCCTTGCTGGCTTTGTACAAGCAGATCTCCCCGCCATCAGGCACTGCGACACTGCCCAGAATGGAGCTCATGAAGGCGAGTACACCGGTCTGTTCACGTACATGTTCAACCAGACGGCGTGCGACACGAATCGGTGCAACGACATTAGTCATGAACAGGTCACCAATTTCTTGGTGCGTAACGCTTTCCACATCCTGTGGGAGAGGGCCCATCACGCCTGCGTTGATAAATACCAGGTCGAATAGCTGACCGGTCAGGCGCTTAGCCAGGGTGTCGAGTTGGGCTGGGTCATTCATTTCCAGCTGTTCGATACGCACGCCTGGAACATCCGCCAGAGCGCCTGGTTCTTGCGGATTGCGTACTGTGGCAGTGACCTTCCACCCGTCTTCGTACAGGCGGTTGACCAGGCCCAATCCCAGGCCGCGTGAGGCCCCGATGATCAGAGCGGTTTTTGAATCGGCCATGAGCGTGCTCCATAGGGTTGTTAGAGCCTGTGAGCATAATTCATAGGACGCCTGGATGTGCCCGGCCATTTGTGACGCTGCACTGCGGCGCCTTGCTGCTTGAAAAATGAGCAACCCTCGGCGCGGCCATGTGCCACAGGTGCCCTGTCGTTTCACTCACGGGTTATCCACAGGCTGCTCCACAATTAATGTGTGCAAACCGCAGTTATCTGGTCGCATGGCCGCCTGCGCATGGGGATAACTTAGGCTGGCTTAACTGAAGCTGCCGATTTCGTAACCTTGGTCAAAATTTGATCAAATCTATGGAGGGGGCATGCTCATTGGGCTCTAGGCGTATGCCCCAAGCTTATCCACAGCCAGGCCCACAGTTGCTGTGGGCAACACTTAGCAACTTTCTAGCAGGATTCGGCCGCGGCTCAGGTCTGCCAATTGTTGTTGCAGAGGCAGCCTGTGGACATCTTCGAAGGCAATCTTCAGGTCTACACCGTTGGCGGTGAAGTGCTCTTCAAGCACCAGACCCTGGACGTCGGCGACCCGCAGTTTCACCAGCGCCAATTCGCTGAATGCACAACTGCAAGTGAACTCGCTGCGTTGTACCAGCAGGCGCTTGGGGGCCTGTTGCAGGCATTTGTTGGCGCCGCCGCCGTATGCCCTGGCCAATCCGCCGGTACCAAGCTGAATGCCACCGTACCAGCGGATGACCAGCACCACCACCTGATCGCAGTCCTGTGCCTCGATGGCTGACAGAATCGGGCGGCCGGCCGTGCCGCCAGGTTCGCCGTCGTCGCTGCTGCGGTATTGGGGCCCGATTTTCCATGCCCAGCAATTGTGGGTGGCGTCGGGGTCGCTGTGACGCTCGATGAAGCTCATGGCATCGCTGGCACTGGCGATGGGCCCGGCCAGGGTAATGAAGCGGCTTTTGCGAATGTCCTCGCGGAATTCGCAGAGGTCGAGCAGGGTAGAAGGCATAAATGTCGGTCAGGCAACTGGCGCGATGCCGCATCCTTTGAGAATGATGTGGATAAGGTTGGTGCTGGCATCTTCCATATCTTGCTTGGTCAACCGGCTGCGACCGGTCACCTGGCAGATCTGGGTGGCGAAATCGGCGTAGTGCTGGGTGCTGCCCCACAGCAGGAAGATCAGGTGGACCGGGTCGACAGGGTCCATCTTGCCTGCATCCATCCAAGCTTGGAACACTGCCGCCCGGCCCCGGAACCACTCGCGGTAGTCAGCGCTGAAGTACTCGGTCAGGCAGGAGCCGCCGCTGATCACTTCCATGGCGAAGATTCGCGACGCCTGCGGGTTGCGCCTGGAGAACTCCATCTTCGTGCGAATGTACCGGCTAAGCGCCTCGCCCGGGTCGTCCTCGACGCTCAAGGCGTTGAAGGTGCTGTCCCATAGCTCGATGATGTTGCTGAGTACGGCAATGTACAGGCCCAGCTTATTGGTGAAGTAATAATGCAGGTTGGCTTTGGGCAGCCCTGCCTTGAGGGCGATGGTGTTCATGCTGGTGCCCTTGAAGCCATGACGGGCGAACTCGTCTTCGGCGGCCTTGATGATGGCCTGTTCATTTTTCTGTCGGATACGGCCTGCGGGTTTGCCGGAGGCGGATAGGCGGTGCGCAGGGACTTCTAATGTCATGAACGATTCCGTGCAGGGGGATGGCTGCGTCTGTAGGACAAGATTACCTTCCCACGGCAAAGTAACAAGCATTGGCGGCAGAGAGTGGCATCAACGTGTCGCAGCCAGACTTTCCAGAAAACTCTCAAGCACCAGGTTGGGCCGTCTGCCTTTTCGCGTCACCCAGCTCAAGCTCAGGTCATAGAAGCGTTGCTGGGGCTTGAGCGCTCGTAGTCGTCCTTGCTGGACCCAAAGCGCAGCGTAGTGATCAGGCAGGTAACCCATGTAGCGCCCTGTCAGGATCAGGAACGCCATGCCTTCGCGATCCGACGCGCTGGCCGTGCAGTTGAGCACCTGGTAGTGCGCCTGGATTTCGGCAGGCAAGCGGAAGGTCGGGGCAATGGCCTCCTGGCGATTGAGGCGTTCATCGTCGAGCAGATCGTCATCGGCGTAGAACAGCGGATGACCGACGGCGCAGTACAGCAGCGAGCGTTCGCTATACAGCGGTTGATATTCCAGCCCCGACAACGGGCTGGTCTGGGGGACGACGCCCACATGCAGACTGCCATCGAGAACACCGTGCTCCACCTGGCTGGGTGCGATCATGCGGATCTGGATACGCACGTCCGGACCCCGGTCCTTGAGTTCAGCCAGCGCATGGGTAATGCGCATATGAGGCAAGGTGACGAGGTTGTCGGTCAGGCCTATGTTCAACTCGCCGCGCAAATGCTGGTGCAGGCCGTTGACTTCGGTGCGGAAGGTTTCCAGCGCGCTGAGCAGTTGCAGCGCCGAGTGATAGACCTCCCGGCCTTCCTCGGTCAGCGAGAACCCTGCACGCCCGCGCTGGCACAAGCGCAAGCCCAGACGCTGTTCAAGATCGTTCATCTGCTGACTGATAGCCGATCGCCCGATACCCAGCACGTTTTCTGCGGCAGAAAACCCGCCACATTCCACCACGCTGCGGTAGATTTTCAACAGGCGAATATCGAAGTCGCTGACTTGTGCAAGCGGATCGGGGCGTCGGCTCATCAGTTTAGTCGTGGCCTGTGTAAAGGTTAGAAATGCAGGCTTTTTCAGACTTTATCGCCGTGCCAAGTTAGCTGCAACAACATCCATCGTTGCCTAATCGTCTTCCGAGGAACCGCCGATGAACATGCTCCAAACCGCGCCTGCCGGTATCGCCAGCCAGCTCAAGCTGGATGCGCACTGGATGCCCTATACCGCCAACCGCAATTTCCAGCGCGATCCTCGGCTGATCGTGGCGGCCGATGGCAATCATCTGGTGGACGACAAGGGGCGCAGGATCTTCGATGCCCTGTCCGGGTTGTGGACATGTGGCGCGGGCCATACCCGCAAGGAAATCACCGAGGCGGTGTCGCGCCAGATCGGCACCCTTGACTACTCGCCGGGGTTTCAGTTCGGGCACCCGCTGTCCTTCCAGCTGGCTGAAAAGATTGCCGAACTGACGCCGGGTGACCTGAACCATGTGTTCTACACCAACTCAGGCTCCGAATGTGCCGATACGGCCTTGAAGATGGTGCGCGCCTACTGGCGCCTGAAAGGCCAGGCCACCAAGACCAAGATCATTGGCCGCGCCCGTGGCTACCACGGGGTTAACATCGCCGGCACCAGCCTGGGCGGGGTCAACGGCAACCGCAAGATGTTCGGGCAGTTGCTGGACGTCGATCATCTGCCGCACACCGTATTGCCGGTCAACGCGTTCACCAAGGGCCTGCCGGAGGAAGGCGGCATTGCGCTGGCTGACGAGATGCTCAAGCTGATCGAGCTGCACGATGCATCCAATATTGCAGCGGTGATCGTCGAGCCGCTGGCAGGTTCGGCCGGCGTGCTGCCGCCGCCCAAGGGTTACCTCAAGCGTCTACGTGAAATCTGCACCCAGCACAATATCCTGCTGATCTTCGACGAAGTGATCACAGGCTTCGGCCGCATGGGCGCGATGACCGGCGCCGAGGCCTTTGGCGTTACGCCTGACCTGATGTGCATCGCCAAGCAGGTGACCAACGGGGCGATCCCCATGGGGGCGGTGGTTGCCAGCAGCGAGATCTACCATACGTTCATGAACCAGCCGACGCCGGACTATGCCGTGGAGTTCCCCCATGGCTACACCTACTCCGCGCACCCGGTCGCCTGCGCGGCAGGGCTTGCTGCGCTGGATCTGCTGCAGAAGGAAAACCTCGTGCAGTCCGCTGCAGACCTGGCGCCGCATTTTGAGAACCTGCTGCACGGCGTCAAAGGCACCAAGAACATCGTCGATATCCGCAACTTTGGCCTGGCAGGCGCCATCCAGATCGCCGCCCGGGACGGAGACGCCATCGTGCGCCCTTATGAAGCGGCGATGAAACTGTGGAAAGCGGGCTTCTATGTGCGATTCGGCGGCGACACCTTGCAGTTCGGCCCAACCTTCAACACCAAACCTGAAGAGCTGGACCGTCTGTTCGATGCCGTGGGCGAGACGCTGAACCTGATCGACTGATTTCCTGCGTTCAAGGCAGGCGCCTGTCGCACACACGCCTGCCACGCCTTTTTCTATCTGGAGTGTTACATGAGCATTGTTCAGCACCTGATCAACGGTGACCTGGTTACCAAGGGCGAGCGCACCGCCGATGTGTTCAACCCCTCCACTGGCCAGGCCATTCGCAAGGTCGAACTGGCCAGTCGTGCGACCGTGCAGCAAGCCATCGATGCTGCCAAGGTCGCGTTCCCGGCCTGGCGCAACACCCCGCCGGCCAAGCGCGCCCAAGTCATGTTCCGTTTCAAGCAACTGCTCGAGCAGAATGAAGCGCGAATCGCACAAATGATTAGCGAGGAGCATGGCAAGACCCTGGAAGACGCTGCCGGGGAGTTGAAGCGTGGTATCGAGAACGTCGAGTTCGCCTGCGCTGCACCTGAATTGCTCAAGGGCGAGTACAGCCGAAACGTGGGCCCCAATATTGACGCCTGGTCCGACTTTCAACCGCTGGGGATAGTAGCGGGGATCACGCCGTTCAACTTCCCGGCGATGGTGCCGCTGTGGATGTATCCACTGGCCATCGCCTGCGGCAACGCATTCATCCTCAAGCCGTCGGAGCGTGACCCCAGCTCGACGCTGTTCATCGCGCAGCTGTTGCTGGAAGCGGGCTTGCCCAAGGGCATCCTCAATGTGGTGCACGGTGACAAGGAAGCGGTGGATGCCCTGATCGAGGCGCCGGAGGTCAAGGCGTTGAGCTTCGTGGGTTCTACGCCAATTGCCGAGTACATCTACGCTGAGGGTACCAAGCGTGGCAAGCGCGTCCAGGCACTGGGCGGCGCGAAGAACCATGCAGTGCTGATGCCCGATGCCGACCTGGACAATGCCGTCAGTGCGCTGATGGGGGCTGCCTATGGTTCGTGCGGTGAGCGCTGCATGGCCATTTCGGTCGCGGTGTGCGTGGGTGACCAGGTGGCCGATGCGCTCATTGCCAAGCTTGAGCCGCAAATCAAGGCACTGAAGATCGGTGCGGGCACGTCGTGCGGCCTGGACATGGGGCCGCTGGTCACGGCGGCGGCTCGCGACAAGGTGGTTGGCTACATCGATGAAGGCGTAGCGGCGGGCGCCAGGCTCGTGGTGGACGGGCGCGGCTTGAGCGTGTCGGGTAATGAAGAAGGCTATTTCGTCGGCGGCACCTTGTTCGACAAGGTGACCCCGCAAATGCGCATCTACAAGGAAGAGATCTTCGGGCCGGTGTTGTGTGTAGTACGGGTCGACAGCCTCGAGCAGGCCATGCAACTGATCAATGATCACGAGTACGGCAACGGTACCTGCATCTTTACCCGTGACGGTGAAGCGGCGCGGTTGTTCTGCGATGAAATCGAGGTAGGCATGGTAGGGGTTAACGTTCCGCTGCCGGTCCCTGTGGCCTATCACAGCTTCGGCGGTTGGAAGCGTTCGCTGTTTGGTGATCTGCATGCCTACGGGCCAGACGGCGTGAGGTTCTACACGCGGCGCAAGGCCATTACTCAACGCTGGCCGCAGCGGGCCAGCCATGAGGCATCGCAGTTCGCATTCCCTAGTTTGTAAGCGAGCTGTTGGGGAGCAAGGAGGCCATGGGGCCTCCTTCTTCTATATAAGATAGCTTCATCCATTAGCGGCGCCTTCCCAGCTCACGGCCAGAATATTTCAAATACATGAAATTAATGGTTGACGCGGTTTCGAATCCCCTTATAATGCGCCCCACTTCCAGCGACATCGGAACGCGAAACTCCTTGAGATTCAATGAGTTAGCTAGTTCGGGTGGTGCTGTAAAGGCTACGATCGAACAGATCGACAGCGGTTGAGAAGAAGGTTGACAGCGTGTTGAAACGCTGTAGAATTCGCCTCCCGCTACGAGAGATCGAAGCGAGTCAAGTGTTTGAAGTTGAACGAGTTTCTCGAAATAAACTTCAAAATAAACGCTTGACAGGCAATGAGGAAAGCGTAGAATGCGCGCCTCGGTTGAGACGAAGCACTCTCGGCCAAACGCTCTTTAACAAATCGAATCAAGCAATTCGTGTGGGTGCTTGTGAGTACGGACTGATAGTCAAAAAGATTATCAGCATCACAAGTGGCCATGCGAGAAATCACATAGTCATTTGAGATTGCTGAGCCAAGTTTAGGGTTTCTTAAAAACCCAAGCAGTATTGAACTGAAGAGTTTGATCATGGCTCAGATTGAACGCTGGCGGCAGGCCTAACACATGCAAGTCGAGCGGATGACGGGAGCTTGCTCCTTGATTCAGCGGCGGACGGGTGAGTAATGCCTAGGAATCTGCCTGGTAGTGGGGGACAACGTTTCGAAAGGAACGCTAATACCGCATACGTCCTACGGGAGAAAGCAGGGGACCTTCGGGCCTTGCGCTATCAGATGAGCCTAGGTCGGATTAGCTTGTTGGTGAGGTAATGGCTCACCAAGGCGACGATCCGTAACTGGTCTGAGAGGATGATCAGTCACACTGGAACTGAGACACGGTCCAGACTCCTACGGGAGGCAGCAGTGGGGAATATTGGACAATGGGCGAAAGCCTGATCCAGCCATGCCGCGTGTGTGAAGAAGGTCTTCGGATTGTAAAGCACTTTAAGTTGGGAGGAAGGGTTGTAGATTAATACTCTGCAATTTTGACGTTACCGACAGAATAAGCACCGGCTAACTCTGTGCCAGCAGCCGCGGTAATACAGAGGGTGCAAGCGTTAATCGGAATTACTGGGCGTAAAGCGCGCGTAGGTGGTTTGTTAAGTTGGATGTGAAAGCCCCGGGCTCAACCTGGGAACTGCATCCAAAACTGGCAAGCTAGAGTACGGTAGAGGGTGGTGGAATTTCCTGTGTAGCGGTGAAATGCGTAGATATAGGAAGGAACACCAGTGGCGAAGGCGACCACCTGGACTGATACTGACACTGAGGTGCGAAAGCGTGGGGAGCAAACAGGATTAGATACCCTGGTAGTCCACGCCGTAAACGATGTCAACTAGCCGTTGGAATCCTTGAGATTTTAGTGGCGCAGCTAACGCATTAAGTTGACCGCCTGGGGAGTACGGCCGCAAGGTTAAAACTCAAATGAATTGACGGGGGCCCGCACAAGCGGTGGAGCATGTGGTTTAATTCGAAGCAACGCGAAGAACCTTACCAGGCCTTGACATGCAGAGAACTTTCCAGAGATGGATTGGTGCCTTCGGGAACTCTGACACAGGTGCTGCATGGCTGTCGTCAGCTCGTGTCGTGAGATGTTGGGTTAAGTCCCGTAACGAGCGCAACCCTTGTCCTTAGTTACCAGCACGTTATGGTGGGCACTCTAAGGAGACTGCCGGTGACAAACCGGAGGAAGGTGGGGATGACGTCAAGTCATCATGGCCCTTACGGCCTGGGCTACACACGTGCTACAATGGTCGGTACAGAGGGTTGCCAAGCCGCGAGGTGGAGCTAATCTCACAAAACCGATCGTAGTCCGGATCGCAGTCTGCAACTCGACTGCGTGAAGTCGGAATCGCTAGTAATCGCGAATCAGAATGTCGCGGTGAATACGTTCCCGGGCCTTGTACACACCGCCCGTCACACCATGGGAGTGGGTTGCACCAGAAGTAGCTAGTCTAACCTTCGGGAGGACGGTTACCACGGTGTGATTCATGACTGGGGTGAAGTCGTAACAAGGTAGCCGTAGGGGAACCTGCGGCTGGATCACCTCCTTAATCGACGACATCAGCCTGCTGATGAGCTCCCACACGAATTGCTTGATTCATTGTAAAAGACGATGTTGTAAAGCGACCCTGTTATAGGTCTGTAGCTCAGTTGGTTAGAGCGCACCCCTGATAAGGGTGAGGTCGGCAGTTCAAATCTGCCCAGACCTACCATTACTTGGTTCAGCCGTAGAATACGGGGCCATAGCTCAGCTGGGAGAGCGCCTGCCTTGCACGCAGGAGGTCAGCGGTTCGATCCCGCTTGGCTCCACCAATCCTTCAGGCTTCAGGTTTGCAGCACTGTTCAGAACACAGAAATGAACATTCCAGCGTGAATGTTGATTTCTGACTTTTGTCAGATCGTTCTTTAAAAATTCGGATATGTGATAGAAATAGACTGAAGACCAGTTTCACTGCTGGAATTCAGGCTAAGGTAAAATTTGTGAGTTCTGCTCGTAAGAGCGACGTGCGAATTTTCGGCGAATGTCGTCTTCACAGTATAACCAGATTGCTTGGGGTTATATGGTCAAGTGAAGAAGCGCATACGGTGGATGCCTTGGCAGTCAGAGGCGATGAAAGACGTGGTAGCCTGCGAAAAGCTTTGGGGAGTCGGCAAACAGACTGTGATCCAGAGATCTCTGAATGGGGGAACCCAGCCAGCACAAGCTGGTTATCTTGTACTGAATACATAGGTGCAAGAGGCGAACCAGGGGAACTGAAACATCTAAGTACCCTGAGGAAAAGAAATCAACCGAGATTCCCTTAGTAGTGGCGAGCGAACGGGGACCAGCCCTTAAGTTGATTTGAGATTAGTGGAACGCTCTGGAAAGTGCGGCCATAGTGGGTGATAGCCCCGTACACGAAAATCTCTTGTCAATGAAATCGAGTAGGACGGAGCACGAGAAACTTTGTCTGAATATGGGGGGACCATCCTCCAAGGCTAAATACTACTGACTGACCGATAGTGAACCAGTACCGTGAGGGAAAGGCGAAAAGAACCCCGGAGAGGGGAGTGAAATAGAACCTGAAACCGTATGCGTACAAGCAGTGGGAGCCTACTTTGTTAGGTGACTGCGTACCTTTTGTATAATGGGTCAGCGACTTATATTCAGTGGCGAGCTTAACCGAATAGGGGAGGCGTAGCGAAAGCGAGTCTTAATAGGGCGTTTAGTCGCTGGGTATAGACCCGAAACCGGGCGATCTATCCATGGGCAGGTTGAAGGTTAGGTAACACTGACTGGAGGACCGAACCGACTACCGTTGAAAAGTTAGCGGATGACCTGTGGATCGGAGTGAAAGGCTAATCAAGCTCGGAGATAGCTGGTTCTCCTCGAAAGCTATTTAGGTAGCGCCTCATGTATCACTGTAGGGGGTAGAGCACTGTTTCGGCTAGGGGGTCATCCCGACTTACCAAACCGATGCAAACTCCGAATACCTACAAGTGCCGAGCATGGGAGACACACGGCGGGTGCTAACGTCCGTCGTGAAAAGGGAAACAACCCAGACCGTCAGCTAAGGTCCCAAAGTCATGGTTAAGTGGGAAACGATGTGGGAAGGCTTAGACAGCTAGGAGGTTGGCTTAGAAGCAGCCACCCTTTAAAGAAAGCGTAATAGCTCACTAGTCGAGTCGGCCTGCGCGGAAGATGTAACGGGGCTCAAACCATGCACCGAAGCTACGGGTATCATCTTATGATGATGCGGTAGAGGAGCGTTCTGTAAGCCTGTGAAGGTGAGTTGAGAAGCTTGCTGGAGGTATCAGAAGTGCGAATGCTGACATGAGTAACGACAATGCGAGTGAAAAACTCGCACGCCGAAAGACCAAGGTTTCCTGCGCAACGTTAATCGACGCAGGGTTAGTCGGTCCCTAAGGCGAGGCTGAAAAGCGTAGTCGATGGAAAACAGGTTAATATTCCTGTACTTCCAGTTATTGCGATGGAGGGACGGAGAAGGTTAGGCCAGCCTGGCGTTGGTTGTCCAGGTTTAAGGTGGTAGGCTGAAATCTTAGGCAAATCCGGGATTTCAAGGCCGAGAGCTGATGACGAGTTGCCTTTAGGCGATGAAGTGGTTGATACCATGCTTCCAAGAAAAGCTCCTAAGCTTCAGATAACTGGGAACCGTACCCCAAACCGACACAGGTGGTTAGGTAGAGAATACCAAGGCGCTTGAGAGAACTCGGGTGAAGGAACTAGGCAAAATGGCACCGTAACTTCGGGAGAAGGTGCGCCGGCGAAGGTGAAGGGCTTGCCCCGTAAGCTTTTGCTGGTCGAAGATACCAGGCCGCTGCGACTGTTTATTAAAAACACAGCACTCTGCAAACACGAAAGTGGACGTATAGGGTGTGACGCCTGCCCGGTGCCGGAAGGTTAATTGATGGGGTTAGCGCAAGCGAAGCTCTTGATCGAAGCCCCGGTAAACGGCGGCCGTAACTATAACGGTCCTAAGGTAGCGAAATTCCTTGTCGGGTAAGTTCCGACCTGCACGAATGGCGTAACGATGGCGGCGCTGTCTCCACCCGAGACTCAGTGAAATTGAAATCGCTGTGAAGATGCAGTGTATCCGCGGCTAGACGGAAAGACCCCGTGAACCTTTACTATAGCTTTGCACTGGACTTTGAATTTGCTTGTGTAGGATAGGTGGGAGGCTTTGAAGTGGGGACGCCAGTTCTCATGGAGCCATCCTTGAAATACCACCCTGGCAACTTTGAGGTTCTAACTCAGGTCCGTTATCCGGATCGAGGACAGTGTATGGTGGGTAGTTTGACTGGGGCGGTCTCCTCCCAAAGAGTAACGGAGGAGTACGAAGGTGCGCTCAGACCGGTCGGAAATCGGTCGTAGAGTATAAAGGCAAAAGCGCGCTTGACTGCGAGACACACACGTCGAGCAGGTACGAAAGTAGGTCTTAGTGATCCGGTGGTTCTGTATGGAAGGGCCATCGCTCAACGGATAAAAGGTACTCCGGGGATAACAGGCTGATACCGCCCAAGAGTTCATATCGACGGCGGTGTTTGGCACCTCGATGTCGGCTCATCACATCCTGGGGCTGAAGCCGGTCCCAAGGGTATGGCTGTTCGCCATTTAAAGTGGTACGCGAGCTGGGTTTAGAACGTCGTGAGACAGTTCGGTCCCTATCTGCCGTGGACGTTTGAGATTTGAGAGGGGCTGCTCCTAGTACGAGAGGACCGGAGTGGACGAACCTCTGGTGTTCCGGTTGTCACGCCAGTGGCATTGCCGGGTAGCTATGTTCGGAAGAGATAACCGCTGAAAGCATCTAAGCGGGAAACTTGCCTCAAGATGAGATCTCACTGGGATCTTGAATCCCCTAAAGGGCCGTCGAAGACTACGACGTTGATAGGTTGGGTGTGTAAGCGCTGTGAGGCGTTGAGCTAACCAATACTAATTGCCCGTGAGGCTTGACCATATAACACCCAAGCAATTTGCTTCTGCAGATTGCGGTGGTGAAGATGACATGAACCGAAAGTTCGCAACGCATCGCAAACATCACATATCCGAATTCGCTGGGCTGTCCAACAGGACATTCTGGCTACAGAATTTCTTGACGACCATAGAGCATTGGAACCACCTGATCCCATCCCGAACTCAGTAGTGAAACGATGCATCGCCGATGGTAGTGTGGGGTTTCCCCATGTGAGAGTAGGTCATCGTCAAGATTCATTTCGCAAAACCCCTATCTGCGCACGCAGGTAGGGGTTTTGTCTTTGGGCGTCAAAAAAATTTTCCAAGCCTGCCTGTCGCTCAAGGCACCCCTCCCTGATCGGCAAGAATCCAAATTTAGATCGCCGGGCCATTCGAAGCTGTATCTCCAGCCTATGCCGCCCTCCATAAGATCACTAGAATAACCCCACGCACTTACTCAGAAGCGTCCTATGTCCAACCCCGTCGAGCCAGAAACGCTGGCTGATCTGCCACTCGAAGACCTGGTCGCATGCCATGAATGCGATCTACTCTTACGCAAACCTGTAATCCACCCCGGTGAAAAAGCGCTTTGCCCACGCTGCGGCTACGAGCTCTATGCGCACCGGCATAATGTGGTCAATCGCAGCCTGGCGTTGGTGCTGACGGCGCTCACGCTGTTCATCCCAGCCAATTTCCTGCCGATCATGCAGTTGCATCTGCTAGGCCAGACATCGGACGACACCGTCTGGAGCGGCGTACTGGGGTTGTACGATTCGGGCATGCAGGGGGTGGCCATCGTGGTTTTCCTGTGCAGCATGGCGATACCGTTGGCAAAACTGATGTGTCAGCTGGTCGTTTTGCTGGCGATTCGGCTTAACACAGGGCGCAGGCTAGGGTTGTTGCTGTACAGGACCTATCACCACTTGCGTGACTGGGGCATGCTCGAGGTCTACTTCATGGGCGTGCTCGTGGCTATCGTCAAATTGGTGGACCTGGCAGAACTTACCGTAGGGGTTGGGCTGTTCTGCTTCATCAGTCTGCTGTTGATTCAGGTCTGGCTGGAGGTCGTCATGTCACCGCATCAGGTCTGGAGTGCATTATCGGGGGAGGACCCGCATGCGGGCGATTGATGCAGGTATCGTTGTCTGCAACGAGTGTCATGAACTGAACAGGCAAGCCACAGGCGACGCATCCCAAACCTGCACGCGGTGCGGTGCCAGGGTGCATCCGCGTCGACCGAACAGCATCATGCGCACCTGGGCGCTGCTCATCGCTGCCTCCATTCTTTATATTCCGGCCAACGTGCTGCCGATCATGACCGTCAGCTCATTCGGTCAAGGCACGCCCGACACCATCATGTCGGGCGTCATTGCCCTGCTCAAGCACGGCATGGTACCGATTGCGGCCGTGGTATTTACGGCCAGTATCCTGGTGCCTACGTTCAAGCTGGTGGGGATCGGCCTGCTGTTGTATTCCGTGCAGCGCAGGCAGCCCCTGTCGGCGCGTCAACGGATCTGGATGTACCGTTTCATCGAATTCATAGGACGTTGGTCCATGCTCGACATATTCGTCATCGCCATTCTGGTGGCAGTGGTGAATTTCGGCAGGATAGCCAATGTCGAAGCCAATCTGGGCGCTGTCGCCTTCGCAACTGTGGTGATCCTGACAATGCTTGCTGCTTTGACTTTCGATCCCCGACTGATTTGGGATAACACGGAGTCGGATGACGACCATGAGTGACCTGCCAACGGCTAAAACCCGCCCTGCCTCCAATTGGTCGGCCATCTGGATCCTGCCCCTGATCGCACTGATGATCGGAGGCTGGCTCGCATGGCAGGCCTACCGTGAGGCTGGCGTGCAGATCGAGGTGCGTTTCGAGTCGGGCGAAGGCATCGTCGCCAACAAGACCGAAGTCATCTACAAAGGCATGCCGGTCGGCAAGGTCAAGAGCCTGGTGCTGGATGCAGAGGGCGAGAATCAGGGTGTCATCGCTACCATCGAGATGAACCAGGCGGCCGAAGGGCATCTGAACAAGGGCACGCGTTTCTGGCTGGTCAAGCCGAGCGTCAGCCTGGCAGGCATATCCGGCCTCGAGACGTTGGTGTCTGGTAACTACATTGCCGTCAGCCCTGGAGAAGGGGAGCCCACCAAGCGGTTCACCGCGCTCAAGGTGGCACCCCCACTGTCGGATTCCGAGCCTGGTTTGCACCTTACCCTCAAGGCCGAGCGCCTGGGGTCGCTCAATAAAGACAGCCCGATCTTCTACAAGCAAATCCAGGTCGGCCGCGTGAAAAGTTACCGGCTTTCCGAAGACCAGAGCACGGTCGAGGTGAAGATTTTCATTGAGCCGGCCTATGCGAGTCTGGTGCGCAAGCACACACGCTTCTGGAATGCCAGCGGCGTCAGCATCGACGCCTCGCTGTCGGGGGTGAAGGTGCGCAGTGAGTCGCTGTCGAGCATCGTCGCCGGCGGTATCGCCTTTGCCACGCCAGAGCACCGCAAGGACAGCCCGCCCACTGACCCAAGCCTGCCATTTCGCCTGTACGAGGACTTCGATGCAGCTCAGGCCGGTATTCGAGTAAAGGTAAAGCTGAGCGACTACGAGGGCTTGCAGGCAGGCCGTACGCCCGTCATGTACAAAGGTATCCAGGTGGGCTCTCTCAAGACCCTGAAAATGGAAGACAACCTATCCAGCGCCACCGCCGAGCTGACGCTGGACCCATTGACCGAAGACTATCTGGTTGATGGCACCCAGTTCTGGGTGGTCAAGCCTTCCATTTCCCTGGCGGGCATCACGGGCCTGGAAGCGCTGGTCAAGGGTAACTACATTGCCATCCGCCCTGGCGAGAAAGGCGCTCGCCCTGAGCGCGAGTTCGAAGCGCGCGCCAAAGCGCCGCCGTTGGACCTGAAGGCGCCGGGCCTGCACATGGTGCTGTTCGCAGATACCCTGGGCTCCCTGGAAGTAGGTAGCCCCGTAACCTTTAAGCAGGTGAAGGTAGGTAGCGTGCAAAGCTATCAGTTCGCCCGTGACAGCAACCGCATTCTGATCGGTGTGCACATCGAGAAAGAATACGAAAAACTAGTAAACGGCTCGACACGGTTCTGGAACGCCAGTGGTATTACCCTCACCGGTGGCCTGTCCGGCATCAAGATCAAGAGTGAATCCCTGCAGACCTTGATGGCAGGCGGCATTGCCTTCGACACGCCACGGCCCAATGTGCCGCTAAAGCGCCATATCCCGCGTTTCCGCTTGCATGAGAGCCAGGAGGCAGCCAATCGTGCCGGTACCCTTATCACCATCCGCGTAGAGCGTGCCGATGGGCTCAAGCCAGGCACCGCCATCCGCTTCCGGGGGCTGGATGTGGGCAGTGTAGAAAGTGTGGACCTTACCAAGGACATGCAGGCAGTGCTGTTGAAGGCGCGTATTACCGAAGCGGCAGAGCGCATAGCTCGTGCCGGCACTCAGTTTTGGGTGGTCAAGCCATCCTTCGGCCTGGTGCGCACCGAAAACCTCGACACGCTGGTAGGCGGGCAGTACCTGGAGGTACAGCCTGCGGTCAAGGACAGGGGTCCTCAGCGTGACTTCATCGCACTGGCCGAAGCGCCCGAGGTTGCGGGGCCCGAAGTGGGTTTGCCAGTGACCCTCAGCGCACCTCGGCTAGGCTCCATCAAGCCCGGTGTGCCCGTGACATTCCGCGAGGTGGCGGTGGGCAAGGTGACCGATGTCGAGCTGGGGCAGAGTGCCGACAGGGTGTTGATCCACATTCTGATCGAGCCACGTTATGCCAGCCTGGTACGTAGCGGCAGCCGCTTCTGGAACAGCAGCGGCTTTGGCTTCGATTGGGGCTTGTTCAAGGGCGCCACCGTGCGCACGGAGTCGCTGGAAACATTGATCGATGGCGGTATCGCCTTCGCGACGCCCGAGGGTGAACGCATGGGCACCCCGGCTCGGCCAAGGCAAACCTTCCCGCTGTTCGAAAAAGCCGAAGACGAATGGCTGCAGTGGGCACCCAAGATCCAGATCGCCAAGTGATACAGGGCAGGGCCGCCATGCGGCCCTGCAACTATTCAGAGCGTGCGTTGAGCCACGAACCGGGAAACTGACAAAACGCAGGCATAAAAAAACCGACCCTGAGGTCGGTTTTTTGACTAGCGCGTCGCTTAGGCAGCTGCAGCTTCTTTCAGCGCCTTGATGTGGCCATTCAGACGGCCTTTGTGACGAGCAGCCTTGTTCTTGTGGATGATACCTTTGTCGGCCATACGGTCGATTACAGGTACAGCCAGAACGTAAGCGGCTTGCGCTTTTTCGGCGTCTTTTGCGTCAATGGCTTTAACTACATTCTTGATGTAGGTGCGGACCATGGAACGCAGGCTGGCGTTGTGGCTGCGACGCTTCTCAGCCTGTTTTGCACGTTTCTTGGCGGAAGGTGAGTTGGCCACCGTCGAGCTCCTCGAAAGACTTTAGGTAAATAGCAAACAAAATAGGCCGCGAATCATGCCGATCAGTCGGACGGATGTCAAGGCCACTTGCAAGGTTCCGCCGAGCGGTGCGCCAACAAGCGGGAAAGATTCCTTTCTGCTGCGCGACCTGTACACTCGGGAATTTTTGGCTCCCCTGCGAAGGCGCGGGAGTATCGCACATTCGGGCGCGCTCTGGCAGCGTCCTCTGTCATTGGCGTGAATCTTTTCGATGAACCTGCTCAAATCCCTGGCTGCGGTAAGCTCGATCACCATGATTTCGCGGGTGCTGGGCTTTGTCCGCGACACCATTCTGGCGCGTATTTTCGGTGCCGGCGTTGCCACCGATGCCTTCTTTATTGCATTCAAGCTACCCAACCTGCTGCGCCGCATCTTTGCCGAAGGGGCGTTCTCCCAAGCATTCGTGCCCATTCTTGCCGAATACAAAAGCCAGCAGGGCGAAGAGGCCACGCGTACTTTCGTGGCCTACGTCAGCGGCTTGCTGACGCTGGTGCTGGCCGTTGTGACCGGCATCGGCATACTGGCCGCACCCTGGGTGGTGTGGGCCACGGCGCCTGGTTTCGTCGACAACGCCGAGAAATACCAGCTCACCACCGATCTGCTGCGGGTCACCTTTCCTTATATATTGCTGATCTCGCTGTCATCGCTGGTGGGCGCCATCCTCAACACCTGGAACCGCTTCAGCGTGCCGGCCTTCACGCCGACCTTGCTGAACGTGGCGATGATCGTGTTCGCCGTATTGCTCACGCCGTATTTCAATCCGCCGATCATGGCGCTGGCCTGGGGCGTGCTGGCCGGTGGCCTGGCGCAACTGCTCTACCAGCTGCCGGCCCTGAAAAGGATCGGCATGCTGGTGTTGCCGCGGCTGAACCTGAAAGATGCAGGCGTGTGGCGGGTGCTCAAGCAGATGATCCCTGCCATCCTCGGCGTCTCGGTGAGCCAGATATCGCTGATCATCAATACTATTTTCGCCTCGTTCCTGGTGGCAGGTTCTGTCTCCTGGATGTATTACGCAGACCGGCTTATGGAACTGCCGTCTGGTGTCCTGGGCGTCGCTTTGGGCACCATCTTGCTACCGACCCTGGCCAAGACCTACGCCAACAAGGACCGGGAAGAGTACTCGCGCATCCTCGACTGGGGCCTGCGCTTGTGCTTTTTGCTGGTGCTGCCGTGTACGCTGGGGCTGGCGATCCTTGCCGAGCCGCTGACCGTGGCCCTGTTCCAGTACGGCAAATTCAGCGCGACCGATGCGGCCATGACCCAGCAGGCGCTGATTGCCTATTCCGTTGGCCTGCTGGCAATCATCATGGTCAAGGTGCTGGCGCCGGGCTTCTATGCGCAGCAGAATATTCGCACGCCAGTGAAGATTGCCGTCTTCACCCTGGTCTGCACGCAACTGTTCAACCTAGTGCTCATCGGCCCGCTGGCGCATGCCGGACTGGCCCTGGCCATCAGCCTTGGCGCCTGCCTCAACGCCGGCCTGCTGTTCTGGAAACTGCGCACCCAGCAGCTGTTCCAGCCGCAACCGGGCTGGGCCGTTTTTCTGCTCAAGCTGGTGTTGGCGGCAAGCCTGATGTCCGGTGTCCTGTTGGCCGGCATGCACTACCTGCCGGCCTGGGTCGAGGGGAACATGCTTGAACGACTGATGCGGTTGATGGCGCTGATCATGGCGGGCGTCGTCACCTACTTTGGTTGCCTGTACCTGTGCGGTTTCCGGCCTCGGCAGTTCGCCCGCAAAGCCTTGCACTGAGGCGGCGGGCGCGTCAGGCGTCGGTTTTTCGCAATCCACGCCGCCCTTGGGCGCTGCTGCCTGTCACCGGCGCCCGGGTGTGGTTATAATCGGCCACTTTATGAGCAAGAAGCGCGTTATGCAGCTGGTTCGAGGTCTTCACAACCTGCGCCCCGAACACCGGGGGTGTGTCGCCACCATTGGCAACTTCGACGGGGTACATCGTGGCCACCAGGCAATCCTGGCGCGCCTGCGCGAGCGCGGCCAGGCCCTGGGCCTGCCGACCTGCGTGGTAATCTTCGAACCGCAGCCGCGTGAGTACTTCACGCCCGACACCGCGCCGGCCCGCCTGGCCCGGCTGCGCGACAAGATCGCGCTGCTGGCCGGGGAGGGCATCGACCGCGTGTTGTGCCTGGCCTTCAACCAGCGCCTGGGTGAGCTCGACGCCGACGACTTCGTCAGGACCATCCTGGTCGATGGCCTGGGCGTGCAGCATCTTGAAGTGGGTGACGACTTCCGCTTTGGCTGTGACCGCAAAGGCGACTTCGCCTTCCTGGTCCAGGCAGGCGCGCAGTATGGTTTTACCGTAGAAGCCGCCAACACCGTGATCCAGGACGGCCTGCGGGTCAGCAGTACCGAGGTGCGCAAGGCGCTGGCGCAAGGCAACTTCGAGCTGGCCGAGCACCTGCTGGGCCGCCCGTACAGCATCACCGGCCGCGTGTTGCATGGCCAGAAGCTGGCCCGCCAGCTCGGCACACCCACCGCCAACATCCAACTCAAGCGCCGTCGTGTACCGCTGGCCGGGGTCTACCTGGCCAGTATCGAGATCGATGGCAAGGCCTGGGCGGGTGTCGGCAATATTGGCGTGCGTCCTACCGTTGCCGGTGACGGACGCCCGCACCTGGAAATCCATCTTCTGGACTATGCCGGTGACCTTTATGGCCGCCGCCTGACGGTGGTGTTCCACCACAAGCTGCGTGAAGAGCAGCGATTCGCCTCCCTGGAGGCGCTGAAGTCGGCGATCGATGCGGATATCGCCGCCGCACGTGCACATTGGCACGCTCAACCGCTAACCAAGAGCCTGAAATGACCGACTACAAAGCCACGCTAAACCTTCCGGACACCGCCTTCCCCATGAAGGCCGGCCTGCCTCAGCGCGAACCGCAGATTCTGCAGCGCTGGGACAGCATTGGCCTGTACCAGAAGCTGCGCGAGATTGGCAAGGATCGTCCCAAGTTCGTCCTGCACGACGGCCCGCCCTACGCCAACGGCAAGATCCACATCGGTCATGCGCTGAACAAGATCCTCAAGGACATGATCGTCCGTTCCAAGACCCTGGCCGGCTTCGATGCGCCGTACGTGCCGGGCTGGGACTGCCATGGGCTGCCGATCGAACACAAGGTCGAAGTCACCCATGGCAAGCACCTGACCGCCGACCGTACCCGCGAGCTGTGCCGCGAGTACGCTGCCGAACAGATCGAAGGGCAGAAGACCGAGTTCATTCGCCTGGGCGTGCTGGGCGATTGGGACAACCCCTACAAGACCATGAACTTTGCCAACGAGGCCGGTGAAATCCGCGCCCTGGCCGAGATGGTCAAGCAGGGCTACGTGTTCAAGGGCCTCAAGCCGGTGAACTGGTGCTTCGATTGCGGCTCGGCACTGGCCGAGGCCGAAGTCGAATACGCCGACAAGAAGTCGCAGACCATCGACGTGGCGTTCCCTGTCGCCGATGACGCCAAGCTGGCCGCAGCCTTCGGCCTGGCGGCACTCGAAAAGCCGGCCGCCATCGTGATCTGGACCACCACCCCGTGGACCATCCCTGCCAACCAGGCACTGAACGTTCACCCCGAATTCCAGTACGCTCTGGTCGATATCGGCGAGCGCCTGCTGGTCCTGGCCGAAGAACTGGTCGAGTCCTGCCTCAAGCGCTACGAACTTGAGGGTTCGGTGATCGCCACCGCTCCAGGCTCGGCCCTTGAACTGGTCAACTTCCGTCACCCGTTCTACGACCGCCTCTCGCCGGTCTACCTGGCCGAATACGTCGAACTCGGCGCAGGCACTGGTGTGGTGCATTCCGCGCCGGCCTACGGTGAAGACGACTTCGTGACCTGCAAGCGCTACGGCATGGTCAACGATGACATCCTCACGCCCGTGCAGAGCAACGGGGTGTACGTCGAATCGCTGCCGTTCTTCGGCGGGCAGTTCATCTGGAAGGCCAACCCGGCCATCGTAGAGAAACTGGGCGAAGTCGGTGCGCTGATGCACACCGAGACCATCAGCCACAGCTACATGCATTGCTGGCGTCACAAGTCGCCGCTGATCTACCGTGCCACCGCACAGTGGTTCGTGGGCATGGACAAACAGCCACGCGACGGTGAACCGCTGCGCGAGCGTGCCCTCAAGGCCATCGAGGACACCAAGTTCGTCCCGGCGTGGGGCCAGGCACGCCTGCACTCGATGATCGCCAACCGGCCTGACTGGTGCATCTCGCGCCAGCGCAACTGGGGGGTGCCTATCCCGTTCTTCCTGAACAAGCAGACGGGTGAGCTGCACCCACGCACCGTCGAGTTGATGGAAGAGGTTGCCAAGCGCGTCGAGCAACAGGGCATCGAGGCCTGGTTCAAGCTCGACGCCGCCGAGTTGCTGGGCGCCGAAGCCGATCAGTACGACAAGATCGCCGACACCCTGGACGTATGGTTCGACTCTGGCACCACGCACTGGCATGTACTGCGCGGCTCCCACGACATCGGCCATGCCACCGGCCCCCGCGCCGATTTGTACCTGGAGGGTTCCGACCAACACCGCGGCTGGTTCCACTCGTCGCTGTTGACCGGCTGCGCCATCGACGGCCACGCCCCGTACCGCGAGCTGCTGACCCACGGCTTCACGGTGGACGAGAACGGCCGCAAGATGTCCAAGTCGCTGGGCAACACCATCGAGCCCGAGAAGGTCAACAACACCCTGGGTGCCGATATCCTGCGCCTGTGGGTAGCTGCCACCGACTACTCCGGCGAAATGGCAGTGTCCGAGCAGATCCTGCAGCGCAGCGCCGATGCCTACCGGCGTATTCGCAACACCGCACGCTTCCTGCTCTCCAACCTGACCGGCTTCGACCCGGCCCGCGACCTGCTCGCGCCGCAGGACATGCTGGCCCTGGACCGTTGGGCGGTGGACCGCACCCTGTTGCTGCAACGCGAGCTGGAAGAGCACTACGGCGAGTACCGCTTCTGGAACGTCTACTCCAAGGTGCACAACTTCTGTGTGCAGGAGCTGGGTGGTTTCTACCTCGACATCATCAAGGATCGCCAGTACACCACCGGTGCCAACAGTGTCGCCCGTCGCTCCTGCCAGACCGCGCTGTACCACATCAGCGAGGCGCTGGTGCGCTGGATCGCGCCGATCCTGGCCTTCACCGCCGACGAAATCTGGCAGTACCTGCCGGGTGAGCGTAACGAGTCGGTCATGCTCAATGGCTGGTATGAGGGCCTGAACGAGCTGCCGGAAGGCACCGAACTCGATCGCGCCTATTGGGATCGGGTGATGGCGGTCAAGGCTTCGGTCAACAAGGAACTGGAAAACCAGCGGACCGCCAAGGTCATCGGCGGCAACCTGCAGGCCGAAGTCACCTTGTATGCGGACGAGGGCCTGAGCGCCGACCTGAACAAGCTGGGCGACGAGCTGCGCTTCGTGCTCATCACCTCGGCTGCCAGCGTTGTGCCGTTCGCGCAGGCGCCTGCCGAGGCGGTGGCGACCGAAGTGGAAGGCCTCAAGCTGAAAGTGGTCAAGTCTGGCTACACCAAGTGCGGCCGTTGCTGGCACTTCCGTGCAGACGTCGGCAGCCATCCGGAGCACCCGGAAATCTGCGGTCGCTGTGTGGAAAACCTGACCGGCTCCGGCGAGGTGCGCCACTATGCCTAACCTTGCAGGGGGGCGCTTCGGGCGCCTCGCGTGGCTGTGGCTGAGCGTGCTGGTCCTGGTCGTCGACCAGGCCACCAAGCTGTACTTCAACAATGCCCTGACCATGTACCAGCAAATTGTCGTCATCCCCGACTACTTCAGCTGGACCCTGGCCTACAACACTGGCGCTGCGTTCAGTTTCCTGGCCGATGGCGCCGGCTGGCAGCGTTGGTTGTTCGCCCTGATCGCCGTGGTGGTCAGCGCAGTGCTGGTGGTGTGGCTCAAGCGCCTCGGTCGTCATGAAACCTGGCTGGCCGTAGCGCTGGCCCTGGTACTGGGTGGTGCTATCGGGAACCTCTACGATCGCATCGTGCTGGGCCATGTGGTCGATTTCATCCTGGTGCACTGGCAGAACCGCCACTACTTCCCGGCCTTCAACGTGGCTGACAGCGCCATCACCGTCGGCGCAATCATGTTGGCGCTGGATATGTTCAAGAGCAAGAAATCCGAGGAGCCGGTCCATGACTGACATTCGTATCGGCCAGAACACCGAAGTCACCCTGCATTTCGCCCTGCACCTGGAAAACGGTGACACGGTCGACAGCACGTTCGACAAGGCACCTGCCACCTTCAAGGTGGGCGACGGCAACCTGCTGCCGGGCTTCGAGGCCGCGCTGTTCGGTTTCAAGGCTGGCGACAAGCGTACCGTGGAGGTTGCCCCGGAGAACGCCTTCGGCCAGCCTAACCCACAGAATGTGCAGGTTATGCCGAGGTCCCAGTTCGAAGGCATGGAGCTGTCCGATGGCTTGCTGATCATTTTCAAGGACGCCGCCAACGCCGAACTGCCGGGCGTGGTGAAGGCCTTCGACGACGATCAGGTGACCATCGACTTCAATCACCCACTGGCTGGCAAGACCCTGACCTTCGAGGTGGAGATCCTCGAGGTGAAGGCCCTGTAGGCCTGGAGCCGATCATGCAAATCAAACTCGCCAACCCGCGCGGCTTCTGCGCGGGGGTCGACCGGGCAATCGAAATCGTCAACCGCGCGCTGGAAGTGTTCGGCCCGCCCATCTATGTGCGTCACGAAGTGGTGCACAACAAGTTCGTCGTCGAAGACCTGCGCAGCCGTGGCGCCATTTTCGTCGAGGAGCTCGATCAGGTGCCGGACGATGTCATCGTCATCTTCAGCGCCCATGGGGTTTCCCAGGCCGTGCGTCAGGAAGCCGGTGGGCGCGGCCTGAAGGTGTTCGATGCCACCTGCCCGTTGGTCACCAAGGTGCACATCGAGGTGGCCAAGTACAGCCGCGATGGCCGTGAGTGCATCCTGATTGGCCATGCCGGGCACCCGGAAGTCGAAGGCACCATGGGGCAGTATGACGCCAGCAACGGCGGGGCCATCTACCTGGTAGAAGACGAGAACGATGTGGCCAATCTGCAGGTGAAAGACCCTGACCACTTGGCATTCGTGACGCAAACTACCCTGTCGATGGACGACACCAGCCGCGTGATCGACGCGCTGCGTGCGCGCTTTCCCAACATCGGCGGGCCGCGCAAGGACGACATCTGCTACGCCACGCAAAACCGCCAGGATGCCGTGAAGCAACTGGCCGACGAGTGTGATGTGGTCCTAGTGGTCGGCAGCCCCAACAGTTCCAACTCCAACCGGCTGCGTGAACTTGCCGAGCGCATGGGCACCCCGGCCCATCTGATCGACGGTGCTGAAGACCTGCAGCGGGCCTGGTTCGACCAGGTTGGCCGCATCGGCATCACCGCAGGCGCGTCCGCGCCGGAAGTGCTGGTGCGCGGCGTCATCGAACAGCTCAAGGCATGGGGCGCTACGGGCGCCGAAGAGCTGGACGGGCGTGAAGAGAACGTCACCTTCTCGATGCCCAAAGAGCTGCGTGTGCGCTCATTGATCTGATCGCCTGCGCGGGCCTGAGCGTTTATCCATAAACGCTCAGGCCCCAGCATCTGTGCACCTTCGACTATCGCGGATTTCATTCGATACCCGGACCCTGCCGCTGGACGCCATCACCACTTGATGCTGGCTGGTGCCGGCCGAGCGCGTGCATACCTCGAAAGTCGCCGCCAGCCAGTTGCCGGCAGGGTTGACTGGCAGGCCCATGGCCGTGAACGTCATCGTCGTACCCAGGTTCGCGGCGATCTGCAGAGGCCGGCGCAGGCGTTGTTCACGCAGCACCCGCGAATCCTGCACCAGCATCACTCGCCATCCGTTGCCCCACGCATCGTCGAGCGCCTGCACCCGCACATCCTCACCCAACAGCATGGCGTGCCCGCGTGCGCTACGCAGCGTTTGCGCCAAGTCCCGCGTGACGGCAGCACGGTGTAGGTCATCGCTGAGCTTGACGTAGGCAGGCGCCCCAAGCTGCGTCAGGACAGCGAGCACCGCCAGCGCCGACACCGTTTGTATCAGTGTTACTCCCTGTTGCTTCACCGTGCATTTCTCCTTGGGCGTGCTTGGCTTTAGCTTCACGCACGCGGGGTCACCCTTCCAGTGGCAGGCGCACATCGACAACGCATGAAAAGTCGCAGGAGCTGCAGGGATGCAGGTAACGCAACGGGGCATGACGCTCTTGGAAACGCTGTTGGCCATGGTGGTGATTGCCGTGGGCATGTTTGCCGCAGCGGCGCTGCACATGCAGGCTTTGCAGGCCACGCATGACGCTCGGCAGCAGGCGCAGGCGGTGCTGGCATCTGCCAGTGCACATGAGCAGGCGCTGCCATGAGGCTTCGGCAAAACGGGGTCGGATTGCTCGAACTGCTGCTGGCGCTGGCACTCGGGTTGATGCTGTTGGCCGGCGCCGGCCAGTTGTTCACCTCTGCCCACCGGGCGTGGCAGTTGCAAGCGGCTGCGCTGCGCATGCAGGAAGATGCACGGCTGGCCCTATTGCGCATGGCCCAGGACGTCCGTATGGCTGGCATGTTCGGCTGCCTGCGCTTAGAGCCTGCTGATCTGCCGGACGGCGACACCCTTGCCGCCTTTAGCCGACCACTGGAAGTCGAGGAATCAAGCCTTACGGTGGTAGTGGCCGACCTTCCGGGCCATTCGCTCAAGCCCCAATGGACCCTGCTCACTGACTGCGTCGGATACGCCAAAGTACATCGTGGACATGTCCACGCCGTCGCGCCGCTGATGGCCATCCCCATCACCCGGCATCGTTACGCCGTCAGGGACGATACCCTGTACTTCACCCGTGGCAGCAGCACCCAGCCCCTGCTTGAGCATGTACGCCGTCTACACGTGGTGGCTGCGGACGATGGCCAGCGCATCGACCTGCACTTGAATCTGTTCGACCCTTTGTTGGCGCTGGAGCAGCAGTACGTTGTCAGTGTGGCCCGCCGCAACGGGGGCGAGCCATGACACGTGAGCGGGGGGTGGTGCTGCTGTTGGCGTTGGGGCTGAGCCTTTTGTTGGGGGTGCTGAGCACTTCGGCGCTACGTGCAGCCGCCGTTGAAACGCAAATGGTAGGCCTGTTCAAAGAAGGTCAGCTGGCCTTCGAGCAGGCCGAAGCCACATTGGCGGTTGGCAAGCAATCGATCGTGCAGGCGCCGCCACCGCCGTGTGAAGTGTGTCTGCCGCCTGAGCAGCCTCATCGCCTGGCCGGGGCCTGGCAAGCCGGGCCGGAAGGTTTTTTTCAGGTGCAGAACCTGGGTACTACGCAACGCGCCGTGGCTATCCCGATGGGGCGACCAGTGACCGTGTTCCGGGTCACCGCGGTCAGCCAGCGAAGTCATCCGCGGCAGGCAGTGGAAGCGGTGTATGCCAACGATGGCGGTGAGCTTGTCCGCATGGCGTGGCGACAAAGATTCAGAGGAGACTGACATGCAGCAAGGCATTAGCCTGATCGAGCTGTTGATTGTGCTGGCCGTCACCGGCATTCTGGCAGCCATTGCCTACCCCCGTTACAACGACCACCTGCGGCAGGCAGCGCGCCACGAGGTGGTCGCCCTGTTGCAAGATGCCGCATTGCGCCTGGAACGCCATCGCTTGCTTACTGGCCAGTATGCCGAAGGCGACCCGAGTCTGCCTTCGGGCAACCGCTACTACAGCCTGCAAGCGCTGCGCGAGGACCAGACCTTCACCCTGCGTGCCCGACGTTTGCCCACAGGGCTCATGGCCGAAGACCGCTGTGGCGATTTCGAGCTTGATCAAGCTGGGGTAGGGCGCAACCACGGCGCCAGCGACAGCGCGCGCTGCTGGGGAGGCTGAACGGTCACAGGTGCCCGGTGCATCGCGGTTTTTTACTTCAGGTGTTGAATCGACAGATGAGCAAGCAAGTAGTGGTGGTCGGTGGCGGGGTCATTGGCCTGCTGACGGCATTCAACCTGGCGGCGAGCGTTGACCAGGTGGTGATATGCGACCAGGGCGAGGTAGGCCGCGAGTCATCCTGGGCCGGGGGCGGTATCGTCTCACCCCTGTATCCGTGGCGCTACAGCCCGGCAGTGACCGCCCTGGCGCATTGGTCGCAAGACTTCTATCCACAGCTGGGCGAGCGCCTGTTCGCCAGCACGGGCCTGGACCCTGAAGTGCATACCACCGGGCTTTACTGGCTCGACCTGGATGATCAAGCCCAGGCCTTGGCTTGGGCGAGCCGTGAGCAGCGCCCGCTGAGCGCCGTGGACATTTCGGCGGTGTACGACGCAGTCCCTGTGCTGGGGCCAGGCTTTGAGCGGGCCCTCTACATGGAAGGCGTGGCCAATGTGCGCAACCCACGCCTGGTCAAATCGCTGAAGGCAGCGTTGCTGGCATTACCCAATGTGAGTGTGCGTGAGCACTGCCAGATCACGGGTTTTGTGCAGCAGGACGGTCGTATCGTTGGGGTGAGCACCGCTGAAGGCGAGCTGGCCGCCGACGAAGTCGTACTCAGTGCCGGCGCCTGGAGCGGCGAACTGCTACGCCACCTGGGCCTTGAGCTTCCGGTCGAGCCGGTGAAAGGGCAGATGATCCTGTTCAAATGCGCTGAAGATTTTCTGCCAAGCATGGTGCTTGCCAAAGGCCGTTATGCCATTCCGCGCCGGGATGGGCACATTCTGGTAGGCAGCACGCTGGAGCATGCCGGCTACGACAAGACCCCCACCGATCAGGCGCTGGCAAGCCTCAAGGCATCGGCGGTGGATCTGCTGCCCGGCCTGGATGGCGCGCCCGTGGTGGCCCACTGGGCCGGGCTACGGCCAGGTTCGCCTGAAGGCGTTCCGTTTATCGGGCCGGTGCCAGGTTTTGATGGGTTATGGCTGAACTGCGGCCATTATCGAAACGGGCTGGTGCTGGCGCCAGCCTCGTGCCAACTGCTGGCTGATTTGCTCAATGGCGCCGAGCCCATCATCGACCCGGCACCCTACGCCCCCCATGGGCGTCTTGGCTAACCGCCCGATCAGCCCTGGCGGCCAGGCCCCTGCTGCAAGTGCGCCTGGCTGCAATACCAGGTGTTGCCCTGCGCCAGTGCTTGGTCGGTGGGCAGGTGCACGCCGCAATGCGCGCAGCGAACCATTTTCAGAGGCGCGTCGAGTTTGGCCTCTTGACGCGGTTGCTGGCTGAGTTTGAATTTGCGCCACAGCCAGAACGCGGCGGCGATCAGGACGATCCAGAAAAGTAGGCGAACCATGGTGTTCAGCTTGTCGAATGAAAGAGGATGACAGTCTAGGGCGCAGGCAATAAAAAAGGGAGGTCCAGGACCTCCCTTTCATGCAACGCCCGAATCAGTCGAACAGACCAAAGGTCATGTAGCTGAACCAGGAGCGGTTGCTATTGGCTTCCTTGGGCCCTGGTGGCTCGATCGGGTCGCCGTTTTCGTCCTTGGGCAGCAGCTCCTTGGGCATTTCGTCACGCGCATCCTGGAACTGCTTGATCACGTCCTGGTTGGCGCGGGTCTGGCCCGGTGGCAGCGGGGTGTCGGTTTCGATCAGGCCCAGCGTAGCCTTGGACAGCCAGCCGCGACCGTCAGACTCGGTCTGCTTGGGCTGGAACTCGCCATCGGCCAGGCTCGGGTGGTCCGGGTAGTTGAGCTTCAGGGTCTCGAGGCTAGTGGCAGCCAGGTCGTCCAGGTGCATCTTCTGGTACGCCTCGACCATCACCGCCAGGCCGTCGCCAACCGAAGGCGTTTCCTGGAAGTTCTCCACCACGTAGCGGCCACGGTTGGCGGCAGCCACGTATGCCTGACGGCTGAGGTAGTAGTCGGCCACGTGGATTTCATAGGAGGCCAGCAGGTTGCGCAGGTAAATCATGCGCTGCTTGGCGTCCGGGGCGTAACGGCTGTTGGGGAAACGGCTGGTGAGCTGCGCGAACTCGTTGTACGAGTCGCGTGCCGCGCCCGGGTCGCGTTTGGTCATGTCCAGCGGCAGGAAGCGCGCCAGCAGGCCACGGTCCTGGTCGAAGGAGGTCAGGCCTTTGAGGTAGTAGGCGTAGTCGACGTTCGGGTGCTGCGGGTGCAGGCGGATGAAGCGCTCGGCAGCCGACTTGGCAGCCTCCGGCTCCGAGTTCTTGTAGTTGGCGTAGATCAGCTCCAGCTGCGCCTGGTCGGCATAGCGGCCGAACGGGTATCGCGACTCCAGGGCCTTGAGCTTGTTCACGGCGCTGGTGTAGCTGGAATTGTCCAGGTCAGCCTGGGCCTGCTGATACAGCTCGGCCTCGCTGAGGTTCTCGTCGATGACTTCCTTATTAGAGGAACAGGCCGCGGTGAGCCCGAGGATGGCGATCAGCAGCAGGTGTTTCACTTGCATGGCGGCTTGCGTCCCTTTGACGGCCGCTGTCTTGGGCGGGGCCGTCCTGTTATGATGAGCGCCCCGGCCAACCCCGGGACAAAAGAAGCCGTATTTAACCACAAGCTCGCAGCTGAAACCAAAGGCTGTGCGCCCACTGAATCGAGCATGTCCGAGATCATTCAACTTAGCGCAGAGGTCCCGTCCGAACTGGGCGGTCAACGCCTCGACCAGGTCGCCGCCCAATTGTTCGACGAGTATTCGCGCTCGCGGCTGACGGCCTGGATCAAAGATGGCCGTCTGACGGTCGACGGTGCTGTACTGCGCCCGCGTGACACCGTGCATGGCGGTGCCGTGCTGGCCCTGGAAGCCGAGCAGGAAGCCCAGGGCGAATGGGAGGCCGAGGACATTGCGCTGGACATCGTCTATGAAGACGACCAGATCCTGGTCATCAACAAGCCTGCGGGCCTGGTGGTGCACCCGGCTGCCGGCCATGCCAGCGGTACCTTGCTCAACGCCTTGCTGCATCACGTGCCCGACATCATCAACGTGCCACGTGCCGGCATCGTCCACCGCCTGGACAAGGACACCACCGGCCTGATGGTCGTGGCCAAGACCTTGCAGGCGCAAACCCACCTGGTGGACCAGTTGCAGAAGCGCTCGGTCAGCCGTATCTACGAATGCATCGTGGTGGGCGTGGTCACCGCCGGCGGCAAGATCGACGCCCCCATCGGTCGCCACGGCGGCATGCGCCAGCGCATGGCTGTCACAGACGGTGGCAAGCCAGCGGTCAGCCACTACCGTGTGCTCAAGCGTTTCCGGTCGCACACTCACGTGCGGGTCAAGCTCGAAACCGGCCGTACCCACCAGATTCGCGTGCACATGGCCCACGTCGGCTTCCCCCTGGTCGGTGACCAGACCTACGGCGGGCGCTTCCGCATCCCGCCTGCGGCAAGCCCGACCATGGTCGAGGCGGTCAAGACCTTCCCGCGTCAGGCCCTGCACGCACGCTTCCTGGCACTGGTGCACCCGGCGACGGGCGAGCGCATGGAATGGGAATCGCCACTGCCCGATGATTTCGTCTGGCTGCTGTCGCTGCTCAACCAGGATCGCGAGAGTTTCATCGGATGAGTGGCCTGACGCAGTCGCTGCTGACACCGGACTGGCCTGCGCCAGCCTCGGTTCGCGCCTGCGTCACCACCCGCCAGGGCGGCGTCAGCCTGCCGCCTTTCGATACCTTCAACCTGGGTGACCATGTGGGGGACGACCCTGCGGCCGTTGCCCAGAACCGTCTGCGCCTGAGCGGCGAGTTCGACATCCAGCCCGCCTGGCTCAAGCAGGTGCACGGCTTGGCCGTCGTCAATGCCGACCCCTCCCGCGTGGTCGAAGCCGATGCCAGCTGGACCGACCGGCCAGGCATCGCCTGCACGGTGATGACCGCCGATTGCCTGCCTGTACTTTTCTGTGACCAGGCCGGTACGCAGGTGGCGGCAGCCCATGCGGGCTGGCGCGGGCTTGCCGGGGGCGTGCTGGAAGCCACCCTGGATCGCTTGGACGTACCACCGGCTCAGGTGCTGGTATGGCTGGGCCCGGCCATTGGGCCCCAGGCATTCGAAGTGGGCCTGGAAGTGCGTGATGCCTTCACTGCGGTGCACCCGGAGGCCGCGCGGGCATTCGTCGACGGTGAGCGACCCGGCAAGCTGATGGCCGATATCTACGCCCTGGCCCGTATTCGCCTGGCAGCCCGTGGGGTCACGGCTGTTTACGGTGGCGGCTTGTGCACGGTGAGCGACGAGCGGTTCTTCTCCTACCGGCGTACCCCGCAAGGTGGGCGTTTCGCTTCCTTGGTGTGGCTGGCGCCGCGCTAGCAATGGGCCGCACCTGCCTTTACACCGGTGCAAATCCAACAGCTTGACCTCCGTCAACCCCGCTACGCTTGAATCTTCCAGAATCAGCCTTATCTATAAGACATCTCAGGCAGGTTTCTTCATAAACAGGCGCTGTCCATCGCTCCGACCTGCCCTTTACAGGAAGGTACATCATGCGAATAGACCGTTTGACCAGCAAGCTCCAGCTTGCAATATCCGATGCGCAATCCCTGGCCGTTGGCATGGATCACCCCGCTATCGAGCCTGTCCACTTGCTCCAGGCCTTGCTCGAACAGCAGGGTGGCTCTATCAAGCCACTGCTGATGCAGGTCGGCTTCGACATCAATAGCCTGCGTCAGTCGATGGTCAAGGAACTTGATCAACTGCCGAAAATCCAGAACCCCACGGGCGACGTGAACATGTCCCAGGATCTGGCACGCCTGCTCAACCAGGCAGACCGCCTGGCCCAGCAAAAGGGTGACCAGTTCATTTCCAGCGAGCTGGTCGTGTTGGCGGCCATGGATGAGAACAGTAAGCTGGGCAAGTTGCTGCTCAGCCAGGGCGTGAGCAAGAAAGCCTTGGAGAACGCCATCAAAAACCTGCGCGGTGGTGCGGCCGTGAACGATGCCAACGCAGAGGAATCGCGTCAGGCACTGGACAAGTACACCGTCGACCTGACCAAGCGTGCCGAAGAAGGCAAGCTTGACCCTGTGATCGGCCGTGACGACGAAATCCGCCGCACCGTCCAGGTGCTGCAACGCCGTACCAAGAACAACCCCGTGCTGATCGGTGAGCCCGGCGTGGGTAAGACCGCCATTGCCGAAGGCCTCGCCCAGCGCATCATCAACGGTGAAGTGCCAGATGGCCTGAAAGGCAAGCGCTTGCTCGCCCTGGACATGGGGGCCCTGATTGCCGGCGCCAAGTACCGGGGTGAATTCGAAGAGCGCCTCAAAGGCCTGCTCAACGAACTGTCGAAGCAGGAAGGGCAGGTGATCCTGTTCATCGACGAACTGCACACCATGGTCGGCGCCGGTAAAGGCGAGGGTGCCATGGATGCGGGCAACATGCTCAAGCCGGCCCTGGCCCGTGGTGAACTGCATTGCGTAGGCGCCACCACCTTGAACGAGTACCGCCAGTTCATCGAGAAGGATGCGGCCCTGGAACGTCGCTTCCAGAAGGTGCTGGTGGAGGAGCCTAGCGAAGAGGACACCATCGCTATTCTGCGTGGGCTGAAAGAACGCTATGAAGTGCACCACAAGGTGGCCATCACCGACGGCGCCATCATCGCGGCGGCCAAGCTCAGCCACCGCTACATCACCGATCGTCAGTTGCCTGACAAGGCCATCGACCTGATCGACGAGGCAGCCAGCCGTATTCGGATGGAAATCGACTCCAAGCCTGAGGTCCTCGACCGTCTCGACCGCCGTCTGATCCAGCTCAAGGTCGAGTCCCAGGCGCTCAAGAAAGAAGAGGATGAGGCTGCCAAGAAGCGCTTGGAGAAGCTGACCGAGGAAATCGAGCGCCTTGAGCGTGAATATTCCGACCTCGAAGAGATCTGGGCGTCGGAAAAAGCTGAAGTGCAGGGTTCGGCCCAGATTCAGCAAAAGATCGAGCAAGCGCGTCAGGAACTTGAGGCCGCCCGCCGCAAAGGCGACCTGAGCCGCATGGCTGAGCTGCAGTACGGGGTAATCCCGGACCTGGAGCGCAGCCTGCAGATGGTCGACCAGCACGGCAAGACCGATAACCAATTGCTGCGCAACAAGGTGACCGAGGAAGAAATCGCCGAAGTGGTTTCCAAGTGGACGGGCATCCCTGTGTCCAAGATGCTGGAAGGCGAGCGCGAGAAGCTGCTGAAAATGGAAGCGCTGCTGCACCAGCGTGTGATTGGCCAGAGCGAGGCCGTTACCGCCGTGGCCAACGCGGTGCGCCGGTCCCGGGCAGGCTTGTCCGATCCTAACCGGCCCAGCGGCTCGTTCATGTTCCTCGGCCCGACCGGCGTGGGCAAGACTGAACTGTGCAAGGCGCTGGCCGAATTCCTGTTCGATACCGAGGAGGCCATGGTGCGTATCGATATGTCCGAGTTCATGGAGAAACACTCCGTGGCGCGGCTGATCGGTGCACCACCAGGCTATGTGGGGTACGAGGAGGGCGGTTACCTGACCGAGGCCGTGCGCCGCAAGCCGTACTCGGTGGTGCTGCTCGACGAGGTAGAGAAGGCTCACCCCGACGTGTTCAACGTGCTGTTGCAGGTACTGGAAGACGGACGCTTGACCGATAGCCACGGCCGCACCGTGGACTTCCGCAATACGGTCATCGTGATGACGTCCAACCTCGGCTCGGCACAGATCCAGGAGTTGGTGGGCGATCGCGAGGCGCAGCGTGCTGCCGTGATGGATGCGGTGGGCGCGCACTTCCGTCCCGAATTCATCAACCGGATCGACGAAGTGGTGGTGTTCGAACCGCTGGGCCGCGAGCAGATCGCCGGCATTACCGAGATCCAGCTGGGACGGCTGCGCAGCCGCTTGATGGAGCGCGAGCTTTCGCTGAGCTTGAGCCCGCAAGCCCTGGACAAGCTGATCGCCGTGGGTTACGACCCGGTGTATGGAGCGCGGCCGCTCAAGCGCGCGATTCAGCGCTGGATCGAAAACCCGCTGGCGCAGTTGATCCTGTCGGGCAAGTTCGTGCCAGGTACGGCGATCACTGCCACGGTGGAAGGCGACGAGATCGTCTTTGCGTGACGTTAAGTTGTTGGGGCCGTCTCGCGGCCCATCGCGGCTGGTCCGGCGCCCCGGCAATGTCGCTCCAAATCCTAATGCATTAGCCATCATGCGGTCAGGGTAGGAGCGGCCTCGTGCCGCGATGGGCCGCAAAGCGGCCCTGACAACCCTTATGCTGTCATCGACGAGCCCAGCCAACCCCCGTAAATCCGGGCCTTTGCGCTAATCCAAGATAACTTGCTGAAATTTTTGAAATTTATGCTTGCATGATCAATCGAGTGGCCCTAATATACGCCGCGTTGTCAGGCACTAAGCGAATCACCAGCAACACAGGTGACCGCAAAACAACTTAGAAATCAGTAAGTTGAATGAAAAAAAGTGGTTGACAAGCAAAACGAAGAATGTAGAATAGCCGGCCTCAGCAGCGATAACGCGAAAGCGGATAGCTAAAGAGTCCGAAGTTAACACAAGCTTCGAAGATGTAAGGTTGTACCGAAGTTCAGTTCCGCGATAGCTCAGTCGGTAGAGCAAATGACTGTTAATCATTGGGTCCCTGGTTCGAGTCCAGGTCGCGGAGCCAATCTCGGGGTGTAGCGCAGTCCGGTAGCGCGCCTGCTTTGGGAGCAGGATGTCAGGAGTTCGAATCCCCTCACCCCGACCATTTTCCGGGTCGTTAGCTCAGTTGGTAGAGCAGTTGGCTTTTAACCAATTGGTCGTAGGTTCGAATCCTACACGACCCACCATGTAAGAAGGGCATCTCGAATGAGATGCCCTTTTTCTTTTGCCTCGGTTTTTCTAAGCCCTGTATTTTCCCGCAAATCCGCTATTCTGGCCTGTGTCTTTCGCAGTCTGGGGACCTATTGGCATGGGAGCCAACACATCAAGTGTCGTGGTCGTGGGTGGAGGCATCATGGGTGCTTCCATTGCGTGGCACCTTGCAAGGCTCGGTGCTCGGGTCACTGTTCTGGAGCAAGGGTCTCGAGCCGCCAGTGGCGTTACCCGTTGGTCATATGGCTGGGTAGGCACTGCCAGCGCCAGTGCATCGGACAACCCGGCGGCATTTTCCTCCACATTGCAGGCCATCGCCGACTTCAACCGGCTGGCGCTTGACCTCGGGCCTTTGCCGATTGCCGCCCGTGGCGCCATGGTGTGGTTGGACAACGATGCGCAAACGGCCGCCCTCATCGACCAGCAACGTTCTGCCGGCGTAAACCTTCAACCACTGGACGCCCAGCAGATAAGCGCCCTTGAGCCGTGCATGATCACGCCACCCGCACTGGCCGCTTGGGCGCCGGACGATTTTGCCGTGGAACCTGTTGCCTTGGCGAAAATGCTGTTGAGCGGCGCCGAGCAAGCCGGGGCAGAGGTTCTATACGGCCGGCGGGTCGATGGCATAGAGACGCACAACGGACGCGTGACGGCCGCCAGGTGCGCAACGCAAACCTACGCCGCCGATACCGTGGTGCTGGCCAATGCCGGTGCCGCAATCGGCCTTGCAGCAGGTGTCGGTCTGCCCTTGCCCTTGCTTACCCGGCCAGCTGTACTGATGCGCTTCGCGGCGCCAGCCGGTGTAGTGCGGCACCTGGTTTACGGTAATGGCTTGGAGTTACGTCCGGCATTGGAAGGGGGCGTGGCCTGCGCCGAAGAAGCGCCTGCCGAGGGTGAGGCAGGGTTGCCAGCCTTGGTCGAGCGCACCACAAAAGCCATCCGGCAGATGTTCATCGGCGCCACGGCGCTTTCGCTGCGCGCGGTCAGTATCGGGCACCGACCGATGACCCCGGAAGGCAAGCCTGTGATGGGTTACCTTGCTGGTGTCGAGGGGGTGTATGCCTTGGTGGCACATCCGGGGATCGTGCTTGCGCCCCACCTCGGCCGTCTGGCAGCCGAGGAAATCGTTCGAACGCGACGCTAGCCGGGCGCATGCGAGTGCACCCAGCCAGCAGCCAGGTCAGTGCAACTTCAGCCGTGGTTCTGTGCCGCGACCAATCTTGCTGCCCAGCATCATCAGGGCCGTGCGGAAGAAACCGTACAACGCCATCTGGTGCATACGATACAGCGACACGTAGAACATCCTTGCGAGCCAGCCTTCGAGCTTCACACTGCCCATCAAGTTACCCATCAGGTTACCCACGGCCGAGAAGCGCGAGAGCGACACCAGCGAGCCATAATCCTTGTACTGGTAGGTCGGCAGCAGCTTGTTCTCAAGGCGCGCCTTGATGCTCTGCGCCAGCATCGACGCCTGCTGGTGGGCCGCCTGCGCCCGGGGCGGTACGTTGCGATCGCTGTTTGGCTGCGGGCAGGCGGCGCAGTCACCGAAGGCAAAAATAGCGTCATCACGGGTGGTTTGCAGGGTGGGCCGTACGACGAGTTGGTTGATGCGGTTGGTCTCCAGGCCATCGATTTCCTTCAGGAAACCCGGCGCCCGGATGCCCGCTGCCCAGACCTTCAGGCTGGCCTGGATCACTTCGCCGTCCTTGGTCTTGAGACCTTCGGCCGTCACTTCGCTGACGGCCGCGTTGGTCATTACCTTCACCCCCAGCTTCTCAAGGGTCTGATGCACGGGCACGCTGATGCGCTCCGGCAGTGCCGGCAGCACGCGCGGGCCTGCCTCGATCAAGGTGATGTGCATGTCTTTCGGTTGGATGCGGTCCAGGCCGTAGGCCGCCAGTTCATGGGCCGCGTGATGCAGCTCGGCAGCCAGCTCCACGCCCGTGGCGCCGGCACCGACGATGGCTACGCTGATCTTTTCGCTGGCCACATCGCCTGCATGGGCGCGCAGGTAATGGTTGAGCAGTTGCTGGTGGAAGCGCTCTGCCTGCTTGCGCGTGTCCAGGAACAGGCAATGCTGCGCCGCACCCAAGGTGCCGAAGTCGTTGGTATTCGAGCCCACGGCAATGACCAGGGTGTCGTAGGCAAGGGTGCGCGCGGGCAGCAGTTCGCGGCCGTCTTCATCGAGCGTGGCAGCCAACTGGATCCGCTTGCTCTCACGCTCCAGGCCGCTCATGCGCCCCAGTTGGAAGTTGAAGTGGTTCCACTTGGCTTGCGCCACGTAGTTCAGTTCGTCTTCGGAGGAGTTCAAGGAGCCGGCGGCCACCTCGTGCAGCAGCGGTTTCCAGATATGGGTGAGGTTGGTGTCCACCAGGGTGATGTCAGCCTGCTTGCGCTTGCCCAGGGTCTTGCCCAGGCGGGTAGCCAATTCCAAGCCGCCGGCGCCGCCGCCGACAATCACGATGCGATGAGTCATGGGAATATCTCATAAGGTTTACGGAATTCTTGGCCCAACGGGCCGGCCGCACGGGGTAAGAGGGGAGGGCGAGCGCAAGGCAGCTCATAGCTCCGGTCCACTCAACGGGCGCCAGACCCAAGACAGCGGGGGTGGCGAGATGCTCGACCCCAGTGTATGCAGGGCTTGCAGGTCATCATCGACACTGGCTGACACGCAGGGTTCAGGCGTGGGTCATGCTGGGCCTCTACGGATAGACGTTCGTGCAGGGGCAAACGCTACAGTGGTCGCTCACGCGGCTGTAACAAATGATAATGCTTTCTATCCGCGCCGCCGAGTGTACGTCATCGCAAACGATCACTGCACAGGATCAAAGGCTGATCCCCACATCGAAGACGATGCTGCGCCCCAGGTTGCCGCGAAGAAAGTCCGGCGCATCCGGGTGAGCGAACAACACCCGGGCAAAGGTTGGCCCGACCAACGACAGCGAGCGCCAGCCCTGGCGCAAATACTCGGTGGGCGGCGGGAAGTGGGTGTTGAGGTCCAGCACCTCGCGCTTGAGGCTGGCGAAGGCAATGATGTCCAGCTCGTTCAGGTCCAGCCCGCGCTCACGGTAGTTGTGCGCTTTCTTGCGCAGGGTAGGTGCCAGCCTGCCCAGCAACTCGGTGGCACTGATGCGGCGAGGGCGCGCTTCGCGTCGCACCAGTTGCGCCAGTGAAAAGGCGCTGCGCCTGCGTTGCAGCTCTTCTCGCCATTCATCGTTAAGCCGGCGACCCTCGTCCAGCACGAAGAACACCTCGAAGGCCGCATCGCGGAACAATACGTCAGGCGGCTCCTGGCCGGCGGGCGTGAAGTCGTCGTTGCGATACGCGATGTTCAGGCCTTGCAGCAGGCGCTGGCAGACCCAACGCTCACGCTCCCATTTGCGGGCATTGGACAGAAACGCATTGGCTTGTTCGGCCTGGATGGTCAGCAGGCGCAAGTAATCGGAATCATCCATGAAGCAAGCTTAGCTGTAATTTGATGACGATCAGGTGTTGATCGCGCCTTGAATCAAAGAATTGCATGCTTGTGGTGTAGGGACACGCTGATACTTGGGCAATACGTGTAGACTCGCCTTTGTCCATGCATTGATTGAGGTTATTCCTACATGATCAGCGCGCAGGTGCTGTCGGGAACAACGCTGACCGTTGGCTGGCTCGGCTACGTGCCGCTGCTCGCCTGGGCCACCAGTCAGGCCCGCTGGGTCGAGCTGGTCACCGACCGGCGGCGCCAGCACTTGCTGTTCGGCACCGTGGTCGGGTTGTTCGCGCTGTGGTTGGTTCGGCGTGATTTCGACACGGGCGTGTCCTACCACTTCATCGGCATGACCGCCGTCACCCTGCTGCTGGACTGGCCGCTGGCAGTACTGGGTGGCTTCATGGCGCAAGTGGGTCTGCTGCTGCTCGGGCGTCAGGAGTTGACTGCATTAGGGGTCAACGGCCTGCTGTTGGTCGGCCTGCCGGTCTTGGTCACCGAAGTCTGTGCCATCGCGGTGGAACGCGCGCAGCCGCGAAACCTTTTCGTGTACATCTTTTGCTCAGGGTTTTTCCCGGCGGCACTGACGGTGGTCGTCTGCCTTAGTGCCGCGCTGGGATTGCTCTGGCTCGATGGGTTGTTCGCCATGCCGGAGTGGCTGAGTGATTTCGTGGGCTACCTGTGGCTGATGATGTTTCCCGAAGCGTTTATCAACGGAACCGTCATCAGCGCACTGGTGGTCTTCTGCCCCGAATGGCTGGAGACGTTCAACCGTACTCGATACCTGCAGGCTCCCTGGAAGGAAGGCGGTGGCTGACAGCCATGCCTCGCTGCACAGCATCTAGCTGGTGTATCTCCCAAAGTGATCAGTGACGAGGCTCCAGATCCCCTGAATACAGTTCGTCTTCCGAGTCCTCGGCTCCGGGAATCTTGTGCTCCTCGGACGCCCAGGCGCCCAGGTCGATCAGTTTGCAGCGGTCGGAGCAGAACGGCCGAAAGGTGTTCTTCTCGTTCCATTCCACAGGTGCGCCACAGGTCGGGCAATCGACGGTCAATGGCTGGCTCATGGCTGGCCTCCTCGTAAAGTCAGATAAAAGTGGTGCAGTCGGTCGATCTGCGCATGCAAGTGACCTAGGTCGCCGTCATTGACCACCACGTCATCGGCATGGCGCAGGCGTTCTTCACGCGGCAGCTGGGCCTGAAGAATGGCCTGCACCTGCTCGGCGCTGGTGTGGTCGCGGGCGAGGGTGCGTGCTACCTGCAGGGTCTGCGGGGCGTCGATGACCAGTACGCGCTGGGTTTTCTTATACTGCCCCGACTCGATCAGCAGGGGCGAGACGTACACCGCATAGGGCGATTGCCCTTTGGCCAGGTAACTGAAAATCTCCTGGCCGATCAGCGGGTGCAACAATTGCTCCAGCCATTTGCGCTGCGCCGGGTCGGTGAAGATCAACTGGCGCAGCGCGGCACGGTCAAGCTGCCCATCCGCCTGCAGCACGGCAGGGCCGAAGTGCTCGACGATGCTCGCCAAGGCTGGGCGGCCGGGCTCGACCACCCACCGCGCTGCCTGATCGGCATCGACCAGGTGCACGCCAAGCTCGACGAAGCGCTCGGCTGCGGCGCTCTTGCCGCTGCCGATGCCGCCGGTAAGGCCGAGAATCCAGGGTGTTGTGGCCGCTGTGGTCATTGGAATCCAAGCAGTTGCATGTAGGAGGGGGGTATTTCATCACCCCAGAGCACGGCAATCCACCCCGCAATAGCCAGATAAGGCCCAAAGGGCATTGCCGCCCCCATGGCATGCCGGCGCAGCCCGATCAGGCACAACCCTATGAATGTGCCCGCCACCGAGGACAGTAATAGGGTCAGGGGCAGCACCTGCCAGCCACCCCAGGCACCGATGAGCGCCATCAATTTGAAGTCACCGTACCCAAGGCCTTCCTTGCCGGTCAGCAACTTGAATGCCCAGTAGACGGTCCAGAGGCTCAGATAACCCAGCACGGCGCCCCACAGCGCATCGCCAAGTGGCGCGAACACATTGCCAGCATTGACGATCAGCCCCAGCCACACTGCCGGCAACACCAGTACGTCGGGCAACAGCTGTTGATCCGCATCGATCAGGCTCAGCGTCAGCAGGCACCATGTCAGCAGCAGCGCAAAAAGCGCTTGCTCCGACGGGCCGAAGCGCCAGGCAATGGCCATCGACAACAGGGTACTGGCCATCTCGACCAAGGGATAACGCACGCTGATCCGTCCCTTGCACCCCCGGCAACGGCCATTGAGTGCCAGGTAACTGAGCACAGGGACGTTCTCCCACGCGCGGATGACGTGCTTGCACAAAGGGCAATGGGAGCCGGGTAACCATAAATCGAACCGCGCAGACGAAGTTGGGGGTAGCTCCAGTATCTCTTGAGCAGTGCGTCGCCATTGCCGCTTGAGCATGATCGGCAAACGATGCGCCACGACATTGATGAAGCTGCCTGCCAGCAACCCGAGCAGCGCGGCCCAGGCGATGAAATGCGCAGGCTCCATGCCCTGCAGTGTCCAGACCGTCATATCAGATCAGGCTACCCAGTTGGAAAATCGGCAGGTACATCGCCACCACCAGCCCACCGACCAGCACTCCTAGTACCAGCACGATGGCCGGTTCCAGCAGACTGGCCAGCTGGTCCAGGGCCTGGCTGACCTGGTCCTCATAATGGATGGCAGCCTTGTCCAGCATCTGGTCCAAGGTCCCGCTGGCCTCGCCGATTGCCGTCATTTGCACCAGTAGGGGCGGGAACACGCGCTCCTCAGCCATCGCCTGGTTGAGGGCCCGACCGTTTGCCAGTGCTTGACGCAAACGCATTACCGCCTGCTCGTGAAGCTCACTCCCACACCCCCTGGCCACCGTGCTCAGCGCGTCCAGCAACGGCACCCCAGCCGCATAACTGGTCGCCAGGCTGCGGGCGAACCGCGCCAGCGCAGCCTGCCCCAACAACGCTCCGAACACCGGCATGCTTAGCAGTTGCTGCGCGCACCACAGGCGTGCCGGTGCATGCTGGCGATACAGCTGGCGCCCACCGATGCCCAGCAGTACCCCCACCAGCGCCACCCAGGGCGCCACCTGCCCGAACCCCGCCGACAGGTCTATCACCCACTGGGTGAGGGCTGGCAATGCCGTACCCATGCCGACGAACATCGATTCGAACTGCGGAATCACTTCCAGCAACAAGATGGTCGAAACCCCCAACCCCGTGAGCAACAGCAGGATGGGATAGGCCATCGCCTTTCGTACCTTCTTCTCAAGCGTGCGCCGCTGCTCCAGCATGCACGCCAACTGTTCGAGCTGGCGATCCAGCGTCCCCGACTGCTCACCCACCCGTACCAGGTTGCAGTACAGCCCATCGAACCAGCGAGGGTGGCGTTGCAAGGCATCCGCCAATCCCAACCCCGCGCCCAGATCTTTTTTCAACGCTAGCAATACAGCCGCCTGCCCCTCGGGGCAGCCGCTACGGCTCATCACTTCGAACGCCTGCAACAACGGCACACCCGCTCGCAGCAAGGTCGCCAACTGCCGACTGAAACCCGCCGTGTCCGGCCTGGCCTGCCAACGCGGCCAGGTCAGTGCCAGCCCACCCGCTGGCCGCACCCGCGCCACCGTGATGCCTTGGCGAATCAGCGCAGCCTGTACATAGGCCGGGCTGCGCCCCGTGGTCTGGCCGCTGACGGGTGCGCCGCTGGCGTCCGTGCCCTGCCAGGTATAGAGATGCGTAGATGACGTCATGCACATGTCCTTTTTCGTCCCTGTGACAAGCCTGGAAACAGCTTGCCTCGTCCTTGGAAAGGCGCGCCTTTCCGATGGTTACTAGAGTAGTGCAGCGAGGGCAAAGCCCAAGCGGGTAGGGGTGACAAAAGGTGTCTGTTCAGGCCTACTGCGCCGCTGCCGGTCGAGGCAAGCCTGACCTCACTGAGTCTGCGTATCGAAAAGGAAATTGTTCATGAAAGGGCAACGCGGCATCACCCTGATCGAACTGATGATCGTCGTCGCGATCATCGGCATTCTGGCGACCATCGCCTTACCGATGTACACCAACCACCAAGCCCGCTCCAAGGCCGCCGCCGGCCTGCTGGAGATCAGCGCCCTGAAAACCGCAATGGACCTGCGCTTGAACGAAGGCCGCGACGTCACCGACGTCGCCAGCCTCGGCGGCCAGCCCAGCACCGCCCATTGCGCAATCACCGCCACCGGCAAGGCCAGCGACGCCAGTGGCCGCATCGTCTGCACCCTGGTCGACGCCCCCGCGACCGTGCTGGGCAAGGCCCTGACCCTGACCCGCTCAGCCACCGGTTGGGCCTGCACTACCGACATCGAAACCGACCTCGCCCCCAACGGCTGCGCCGCGCCGTAAGGGTGACGCAATAAACGAATGGAAACAGAGGTTTGCGTAACGGGTGCAGCAGTGGTACGTTGCGCTACACGCCGGTGTAGCTCAGTCGGTAGAGCAGCGCACTCGTAACGCGAAGGTCGCAGGTTCGATTCCTGTCTCCGGCACCAGAGACCAGTTTCCAGAAGTCTATGACTGTCTACGAAACCCCCGCAAAGCCCGCCTAGAGCGGGCTTTGTTGTTTCTGTCTGTCTCGTTTTGTCTCTGGGCATCTACGCGATTTAGGGATATGGTTAGGGATATCTCGGTTCGACAAGGAAACGTATCCCTATGGCGCGCACAGTGGTGCCTCTCACCGATCCCAAATGTGATGCGGCCAAGCCTCGGGAGAAGGATTACAAGCTGTTCGATGGCAAAGGCCTCTACCTGCTGGTGAAGCCGTCAGGGGTCAAGACCTGGCGTATGAAGTACACCAAACCTGATGGCCGAGATGGTTTAGCAACGTTTGGCAACTATCCGGCGCTCGGCTTGAAAGCGGCTAGGGAGCGACGCGCTCAGGCGCTTGAACTCCTTGCTGCAGGGAAAGACCCCATCGAGCAGGCGCGCTTGGACAAACAGGAAGCGGCTAACGCCCGGGCGAATACATTCCGTTTGCTTGCTCAGGAATGGCACGCGGCCTGCGCTCGTAAGTGGACACCTGGTCATGCTGCCACCGTATGGCGACGGATCGAATCATACCTGTTGCCCACCCTCGGTAATCGTCCGGTCGCGGAGCTGAAAACACGGGATCTGCTCGTCCCGCTGAAAGCGGCAGAAAAGCGGGATACCTTAGATACGGCTGCACGCCTACGTCAGTACATGACGGGCATCCTCCGCATGGCAGTTCAGCATGGGCACCTGGACTTCAATCCTGCGATCGATCTGCAAGGCGCCACTGCTACTCGCAAAACAGCACATCGGCCTGCTCTGCCATTTGATCGGTTACCTGAGCTTCTGCAGCGGATAGATGCCGACAGCGGGCGCGGCCTGACCAAGCTCGCGGTGCAGCTGACCTTGCTGGTGTTCATCCGCTCCAGTGAGCTTCGGTTCGCTCGCTGGGGAGAGATCGACATGGGGAGGTTGATGTGGGAAATCCCTGGTGAGCGAGCTCCTATCGAGGGAGTAAAGAACTCCCATCGCGGTTCGAAGATGAGCACACCACACTTGGTTCCGCTCAGTCGTCAATCAGTTAGTGTCTTAGAGCGAATCCGTGATCTCACCGGCCGATTCGATTTGGTATTTGCAGGTGATCACCATCACTGGAAACCCATGAGCGAAAACACCGTCAACAAGGCCCTTCGACGCATGGGCTATGACACGAAGTCAGAAGTGTGCGGCCACGGTTTTAGGACAATGGCTTGTTCAGCACTGGTTGAGTCGGGGCTGTGGAGTAAAGACGCCGTCGAGCGACAGATGAGCCATCAGGAGCGAAACACAGTGCGCGCAGCGTATATCCACAAAGCAGAACACATTCAGGAGCGAAGGCTCATGGTGCAGTGGTGGGCAGATTATTTGGACGCCAATCGAGTGGAAGCGATCACCCCGTACGACTTTGCCCACCGAGATGCTGTAGCGAGCGAAATTTGAGACTTCAAGAAACGCATGAGGCATCGAGAGCCCGCGATGCGTTACGGTCGACAATTCTCGTGGATCGTAGCCACCAATTGGGGTGTTTCATGTGTAACCCGTGTTTCGAGGCTGGTGGAACGTTGAAAATCCTAGCCTTCGGACGGGTAACACATCGCTGGCCCACGCAGACAAGCAGGTGTATCAACGCAATATGGTGTTTCGCACTACTGTTGCCTATCGTCCCTGTCGGCATCTCAGCGATCATCTGTGGCGCAGGCTCATTTTTCGATCAAGGGGGCGTGGGGTGTGAACTGGTCCCAAAATGAGGTGGAGCAATTCACGTTCGAGCTTGCGAATACTGACATCAGTAGCCTGCTCGATGAGATCCAGGTGATGGAGGATGCTGTAGCGGAAGCTGCACTTTTCCCTGAGTTTCGTGAGCACTTTCGCCATGCATTCGATGTGATAAACGAGGCAGCTTCATATTGGCTCGAGGAAGGCTTGGGGTATTCCAGTCAAGCAAGGCGGGTAATCAATGAGACGTTCAGACAGCGAGATCTCATTTACGAGCGATTGTGCTTTGCCCAGTCATTTTCGCTGCCGGATGTAGTGCGTGAGGTGCTAGGTCAAGTTGAAGCTATTCCTAGCTCTCGAATGGCGGCGAGCTACGCTTTCGCGCAAGCGCTGGACGCTGTTCAGATGCTGGCTGATTGGCTGGGGAATGTTGAGCTCAATGTGTACGACATCAACCCTGACTTAACCGAATCCCTAAGGCTGAATGATCCCGATTTTTTTCAAACCATGGTTGAGCGCCAACGTCGTACTCAACCGGGCAGGGAAGCAGAGGTGAGAGAGACCTTTGCCCAGTGGGTGGTTGAATCGGAAAAGGTTTTGATGCTTGCTGACCTTCATCGCCAGTCTGAAGTCGCGTTGAGCTCTGGGACGCTTCAGCCAGGTAGTTTTTTTCCGGCGATGATCGACAAAATCTACACCGTGAAAAGCTCCGAGCGGGCTCGCTTGGCTGGCAAGGGGAACAGTCGGCCAGGTACCGCTACTCAAGATGGAAAGGCGAAGAAGCGGGAGCTCACCCGGGCCGCCGTTGAGCGTATCAAGAAGTCCTATCCTGAAATTGAACCTAAGGCACTGCTGTCTAGGCTGGTCGGTGTAGAGGGAATCGGAACACGGGACACGATTAGGGAAAATCTCAGAGAGCTGGGAGAGTACGGCCCTAGGAAAAAAAGAAAAACGAGCGGACCGTGTTGATTCGTTTTTGAGTTTTTAGTCTGTGCCTGTCTCTGAAGATATAGGCATGACTATGACCACTTTCTCCGCAGCAACCTCCCTCCATTCTGGGCGCGACCCACAGACCACTCTGATACGCATCACTGAAGTGATGGCCATCGTAGGGTTGGCCCGTCCCACGATCTACAAGCTGATGCAGCAGGCCGAGAGTGGCTTCCCGCTGCCCGTGAAGCTGAGCAACAGCACCGCCCGGGGCGCTCCGGTAGCCTGGGTTCTTTCCGAGGTTCAAGCATGGACGCGTAGCCGCATTCAGGCTCGTGATCGGGTGGCAGCATGAGCGTGCGCCGCTATCACTTCACTGGCCCATATCATGATCCATATGGCGCAGCCTTCTGCCTCTACAAACCAGGGGAAATCAACTGGCGCCATCGGATCATTGCTGGCGTCAGTTGGAATGGTCAAACCCAGGAAGCGTTCTTCTTCAACCCTGATGGGCTGACCATCCCGCTCCGTGTGAATCCATGGGAAATGCCCGCCTTCATGCGGAAGCATGGGATCCGTCGCGAGTTCTCCACCATCGTGGGGGAAGGGCCGTTCGCAATGGACAAACAGCGGCGCTTGAGCCTCACAGCAAGTCAACTGGCTGAATGGGTAACCTACTGGTTCACCGATGAGAGCTATCCCTATTCGAATGATGCAGAGGTTTGGGACGGCTGGGTAGCGAACGATCTGGAGGAAGAGCGGGCCACCAGCGAACAGAGTCATGCATTTGGACGAGACCAGACAGACCTGGATACCTTCGTGGATGAGTGCGTTGCAAAGCGTGAAGAGTGGCTCACTGAGGAGTACCGCCGACGGTGCAGGGAAGACGCGAGGATCTGTGCCTGGCTGAAAGGCGAACCGCACCCGCTGATATCCGGCAACTGACAGCACCGGCCCGCACTGCTTAAACGAAAACGCCCCCGGCGGCTACCGAGGGCGTTGAGGTAATTCTTCATGCCTGCTCAATCTAATCCACCATCTGCGCTTGTGCAAGTAAGCGCACCTGTTGCGCTTTTGCTCGCTCACGATTACTCTGTGAGAGTCGCTGCAAATTCAGTGACCGACCTTGGCCGGTCGAACAACTCAAGGCGCACAAGCGCCCACCATACGATTGCAGGCGCTTTTTTTGTGCCCGCAGTTTCGTGTTATGGCGGCTGTGCGTGGGACACCTTCGGGTGTGCCGGGTGCCTTGAGTCCCGGTCGGCCAACCCGCGTACAGCCGTCACCATTCCTTGCTTGGCCGCAAGCGGTGATGGCTCCTCAACTCAAGGAGCAACACCCAATGCACGCCCTCCGTCCGTCCAAAATTCGCGCCGCTGCCCATCGGGCATTGGCTCTCGCCGCTCTTCACGCCGACTCCAGCCTTCGTACTCGCCTTGCCCGTTACAACGACCACATGGCCAAAGCCCGCGCCCTGGAAAATACAGGGGGTGCGCAATGAGCACGTCTCTGACCATGGCCCTTCCCGAAGACATCCTCGCTGTTCCTAAACAGACCGATGTCGGTATTCCAGTCGATGCCATCACTTGCGCAGTAGAGCGTGCGAACGCTGTTCTGCTGCTGCTAGAAGATCAGTTCGAATGTGACGCCCCTCGCTTGGCGAACCGTGTGATCGCCGCTGCCCTGTGGGACGTACGCGGGACGCTGGGGCTGATTCGCACGCTGGTGATTCATGCTGAAGAATCAAGCCGTCGCTCGGTATCTGGAGGTGCGCAATGAAGACCTCCTTGGAGATCAGCACCGCTGGCGGCGCCACCTTTGCCAATTGCAACTCGCAGGGTTCACCGCTGTTCCGTGTTAATGCCGGCATTTCTTGTGAGGAAGCGCTTGAGCAAGCCTCGCTTCTGATGGACTGCATCAATAAGCTCACTCTGCGGGGCGGGATGGAAAATGAGAATGGTACGGTAGTTTGGGCTGCTCATTACCTCGGGGAAATGGCTAAAGCCCTCATCGATGACGTCGCCACAGGGCTTCAAGTTGCCCAAGGCGGTGGCGCATGAGCGGAACCAAAGTCAACAGCCGTCGCCCCACCTTTGCGCAGGTCAAAGCTGAGGCGCTGTGTCAGATTGATCGGGTGCTCTCCCACTGGCTGCCGAACGGGAAGCGTGTAGACGGTGGCAAGGAATACACCGCACCAAACCCTACACGAAATGACAAGCACGCCGGCTCTCTGAAGATCAGCCTGTCCAAGGGCACGTGGGCTGACTTTGCAACGGGTGACAAAGGCGGCGATCTGATCGACCTAGTGCGCTATCTCGAAAGCTCGTCTGACGTTGATGCATGCCAGAAGCTGGTCGAGTTTCTGCGTATTGATCCTCGTACCGCGATCCCGGCTCAGCCGGTTAAAAAGCCAGTAACTGCTGAATGGCAGGCGGTATTACCGATCCCCGCTGAGGCGATGACCAAATGCCCAAGCAAGCACCGACAGCATGGGGCTCCGTCGAAAGTTTGGTGTTACCGCAATGGCCAAGGCGAGCCCTTGATGGTTCTCTATCGATTCGATGTCGCCGGTAGTTCAGAAGAACCCGCCAAGAAGGTATTTGCGCCGCTCACGTGGTGCATGCGTGGCGCGCAGGGTCCGGCTCAGTGGCGCTGGCAGGGGCTAGCTGACCCACGACCATTGTTACGCCTGGACGAGCTGGATAAGAAGCCAGACGCTCCAGTGATTCTGTGCGAGGGCGAGAAGGCCGCTGATGCAGCGCAGGTGCTTCTGCCCAGTCACGTGGCCACCTGCTGGCCAAACGGCTCTAACTCTTGGCGCAAGGCGGACTTCACCCCGTTGCAGGGACGTGAGGTGCTCTTGTGGCCCGATAACGACGACAGCGGCGCCAAGTGTATGCAGGCGATAGCCACCAAGCTGGCGGAAATTGGTTGTGCAGTTCAAACCATCGAGCTAGCGGTGTTCAAGCGCAAGCCTGTGCTCAAGGGCGAAACACCGAGCTTTACCAAAGGTGGACGATGGGGTGATGGTGATGACGCCGCCGACGCACTGGAGAAAGGCTGGACTGCTGCGCATTTCGCATTGCTGGCTGGCACCGGTGAGCTGTTCGTCGGCTCGAACCGGAGCGCTCAAGCGGTTGAGGATTTGGTTGATGCGAAGCCAAGCAAAGCGGAGAAACTGAAGTCTCGCCAGAGTCGGGATCTACTCCCGACAGGCTTCCGCCTGTCGGAAGAAGGTGTCTTCTATGCCACTGAAGATGGTGAGGCACGTCCTGTATGTTCGCCCCTTGAGATTCTCGCGCGCACCCGCGACGAGAAGGGTCACAACTGGGGGCTGCTTGTCGAGTTCGATGATCCCGACGGTGAAAAGAAGCGTTGGAACATTCCGGCGCGAACTATGACCGGCGATTTCGGCAAAGACGTGTTGGGTCCACTGGTCGACATGGGGCTGCGCCTGGCCGGCTCTAGGTCAGGCAGGCATGCGCGTAACGACCTGCAGAGCTATCTACAGGGTTTTGATAGTTCGCAGCGCGCACGACTGGTTACCCGTTTGGGCTGGCACAACAACGCATTCCTGCTGCCTGATCGTCAAATTGGTCAGCATGGAGAGCATCTGCATTTCTATGACGCTGGAGCCCAGCTCCCGCCAATCAACGAGGCGGGCACACTAGAGCAGTGGCAGAGCCAGATAGGCGCTCTCTGTGTCGGTAATCATCGCTTGGCGTTTGTTGTTAGCACGGCCTTTGCCGGCCCCTTGCTCCATCTGTTGGGACATGAGTCCGGCGGTTTCCACCTTTACGGTGACAGTTCCGGCGGGAAGACCACGCACTTGCAAGTGGCCGCCTCAGTATACGGCGGACCACGATTGGTACGGTCTTGGCGGTCCACCGACAACGCATTGGAGTCAATCGCTGCGGCGCACTCTGATGGACTTCTAATCTTGGATGAAATCGGCATGTGCGACGCTCGCATTATCGGCGAGACCGTCTACATGCTCGGCAACGGCACCGGCAAAGCCCGGGCGAATGATCGAGGGCAAGCAGGCCGTACCGTACAAGAATGGCGACTGCTGTTTCTTTCGACCGGTGAGAAGACGCTGGCGCAGCACATGGCCGAAGCCAACAAAGAGCTCAAGGCTGGTATGGAGGTTCGCATGCTGGCGGTACCGGCGAACGCCAGCAAAGGGTTAGGAATGTTCGACACCCTGTGTGGATTCGATGATGCCGCAGCTCTCTCAGATGCGCTCAAGCTGCGGGTGAGCAAGTTTTACGGTACGCCGATCACAGCATTTCTGGAGGCCCTGTGCGCTCCCGGCAAGCTTCCCGGTCTGGTGAGCATCATGCGCCGTACTGTAGAGCAGTTCATCGCACAGAACCTCCCGGCGTCAGCAAGTGGGCAGGTCCAGCGTGCTGCTCTGCGCTTCGGCCTCGCAGGGGCTGCGGGCGAGCTCGCCACTGCCTTGGGCGTGACTGGCTGGCCAGATGGCGCTGCGCTCACGGCAACTCGTGTTTGCTTGCACGCCTGGCTGGCGGAGCGGGGCGGTGCTGGGAACATGGAGGGGGAAGCCATCATGGCGCGCCTGCGCCAAGTCATTGAGCGCTTCGGTGAGAGCCGGTTCACGCGGTGGGAGTCCATCGCCGCGAAGATCGATGAGCACGGCCCACGCACGATCGACCGTTTGGGCTTCCGCAAAACCATGGAGCATGGCATGGGTGACACCATGCATACGACCATTACCTACTACGTGCTTCCGGAGGCGTGGCGTTCTGAGGTGTTCCGAGGAATGAACATCACGGCCGTTAACCGCGAGTTGATAGAGCGAGGGATTTTACAGAGTGGTAAGGACGGAAAAGCGTCCAGCACGGTGAGGCTGCCTGGCATGGGAATGCAGCGCTGCTATGTAGTGCTGAGTGAGCCTAGCACCGAGGCCCCGCTGGCTGAGGCGACGGCTGCCTAAACGCAGCTCTTGCACATGAGGCATACGCCGGCGTGTCCGGCCTCGCCAGCCGCTCTACCCATAACCTCAACTCTAGGATGACTGATCAATGAAAAGCCTTGAACAACTGAACACTGAACGCAACCAATATCTTGAGGATCTCAAAGAGCTGGAGCAGCAAATCACCCAATGGGAGGCGCATCTGGCTAACCCTGGTTTTGCCGAAGCGCAGACCGGCCAGAGTCTTCAGGCATCTATCCGAGAGACGAGATCGAAAGTTGATAACATCGAATACAAAATTTCCGTAATCGATCAGGACATTGCATGGTTTAACCGTAAAGCTAATTCATCCGAACTGATGGCTGAATATAAAGAGACCATGAAAAACTGGGCAACTGACAAAGCTGATCTTGAGGGCAAGCGTAAGGTGCTAAGTACTCGGTTGGCTGAAACCAAGGACGAGTCCGAGAGAGTGATTGCCGAAGCTCGTCAGGCTGAGGAGGAGGCCGCTCGGGCCTATGCCCAATCGGTTGCCTGGAGCGACGTTGAGGGTGAGAAAAAGGCCGCTGAAGCTGCGCAGAAGGCGGCAACGAATTTGAGCTCGGCGATGGAAAATCAGCGTCGCCAAAGTTTGATTATAGCTGCGATGGATCAAGAAATTGAAACTATTGATGCGCACATCGAAGAAGCTGTTCAAGAAATACTAAAGGCAGAACGCGCAGCGGTTGTAGTGGCCCTTGAGCGTTTGGAAGAACAGTGGGATGAGTCGGTAAAAGAACTTCTAAATCTGGGATCCAAGCTGTATGCGGCGAAGCGTTACATGGGGCGTGAAGGAATGGCATTTCATCGGTTCCACGTGAGTAGCCAACTCGAAAGCTTCACGCACTGGGGGGAAGGGGATTTGATAACGATGAGCTATAAATATTCTGCTGAGCAGATTATTGATATTGAACTTCCGGATTTAGATGAGGTGAACAAAGCTGCGTGATTAAACCAAAGCGCATCATGTGTACTTCATTTCGTGATGCGCTTGGTGTCAAAAGACTGACGAGAGGTCTCTGCTGCGAGTGACTAATGCTTTCCCCCTAAAGATCAACTATGTATGGTAGAAAAGTTGCCTGCGAAGCTAAGGTTGGTCTGGTATGCCAATGCCATAGATAGACCTCACTTGATTGTCGTACCGTGGGCAATTGGATCTCGCTAGGAGTCTTTGGACGTTAGTGTCATAGAGCCCGCCTTCAGGGCTTAATATATTCAGTGCGCAATGATTGTTATGGTTGGTTGTGTCTTTTATTTGATCCAAAAAAGCTGTTGTTTGGTCGGAAATAGACTTGATTTTTTCTGCATTTCGATCGTTCGACAAAATCATGCTGTCGGTCGTTCTCATTAGTTGCCTAAGTGTGGCGAATGGTCCTTGTGACTTTTGAAGGTTTTCGAGGAGTTGGTAGTCAAGTGGGGTCGAATGTATTTGCTGAAGGGCACTATGCCACGGATAGTTAACGATTCCCTGATTCGTGTGCTGCGCTTTTAATAACTCTTGCCATCTCGAACCACTGTCAGTTATTAGTACTGAGCCGGTAGCTTGTGCTGTTAATAACGAAAGTTCGTAATTTGGAGCCATTTTGAATTGGAGGAACTGACCCTCCTGGCCGGACTCGAAACGTTGTAGCATCATGAGTGGCGAGGATTCTGTCTGGCTTTCTAAATCAGAAAGCGCTCGTTTTGCATCTTCTTCGGTTAGCCCAAATTGTTGAGTCAGTGCTTTTACTTTCACGGTTTGCGGCATCATTGCTATTGTATTCAGTAGGTCCTCGGTTGCCAATTCAAAACAGCGCTTCCTATCTAGTTTGCATATATTTCTTGTTGGAGATCGCGCGGCAGCAATTCCCATGGCGGCCTCCATTAAGTCAGCATCGAATTCCATCAAGCTGGGAATCAGGTTTACAAGGTTAAGTCCAATAAATGGTTCTATTTCTAGCATGAATAAAAAGTCTTTCAAAGCTTGGTATTTGAACTTGGAAGGTGACTTTACAGGGCTGAACTCTGGCTTGACATTGTTTGGGTTCTGTATTGGTGATTCTATCAGGTAGTCGTCAAATAAGGATGCCATAGGCAGGGCGCGTAGGCTAATTGTTCGAGGGTCTATAATTCCAGTGTATAATGCTCTTAACTTTCCGTCTGGCTTGGGTAGCAGTGAGTATATGTCGGTGTCACGTGGCCACAAGGCTGAATAAAAGCCATAAATTTCTGAAACTTGATTGTCTGCTAATTCGCGCCTGACGTCAGTCCAGGTTTTGCCATTGTCTAGGCCGAGTACGCTCCGGATACAGTTGCAGAGAGCAAGGTTTCGCTCTCGAATGCTTGCTGAATCCCAGCTTGTTCGCATATCGGCAGGGATATTGCGGCAGCAGATTTTATATTTCTTTCCGCTGCCACAGCCGCAGTAATCATTGCGGCCTATTTGAGATTCGTCAGTGCTCTTACGTAAGAATTTGTTCGGCGGATCTGCACGGCCGAATGCATCCTGATAATGAACGGAACCATTGTCAAATTGGGCGTATATTTCTCCACCGAATCCAAGAGTTTGATTGGGGGGTGGTAGCAGTACGTGCTTTAACTCTGCCCAGTCAAAAGCAGCGTGGCTTTCAGGGTAAAGCCATTCCTCTCTACCAGCGGCAACGCAAGAGTGTGATCTGCTTTTAATGATGTAGTTTATTTTAGTCACTTCTTCTGATGTAAGCTTGCGGCAGTTTATAAAATCAATCGTATTTACCATGCTATAGCGTACCCGTTTCGCATTAGTTCGCTGCGAAAGCGGGTTGACATTGTCGGGGTCTTTGGCGTACTCAAGGTTTGTTAAGATCAAGCAACGATTTTTGCTTAGCGGGAATATTGTTTGTGATCCCTTTAGTGCAATATCAGGGTCGTTTGGATATTTGCATAGTTCTGAGTTAGGAGGGCACGCATAGTTGTAGATGGTTACAGGGTGGTCAGATATTAGAAATTTAGTATCTGAGTCTTCAGCGGATACAAGCTCCCTAACGCCCTCGGCCCAAAGTGTGCAGTGTATAGATCGTAATGATTGCATTTCCATCATTAGCTGAATCTGGCTCAACTCTGGATATTTGCTTCTGATCCAGGCCAATCCTTTTGGTGTTCGTAGCTTTTGTGCATCGAGATAGATGAAGAAATCCTGGAAGTGTTTATGCCACTCTCCGTGGTCGTCAGTTAGGAACGCTTTAACAGATTTTGAACCGTTGTCATCAATTGGGCCGAATAGTTTTCTTTCAATGTCATCGTTAATTTCTGTTCCAAAAAAAGTCGAATATAAATCTTTTTCATAAAGCTTTTGAGCGGTTGTGTGCCATTTTTTTGAATGTATTGTGTTTTGCTCTCCGTTTTTCAAGAGTATGTTTCGCTTCGTGAGATAACAGAGTTGTTTGTCACGTGCATCCATAAAACCTTCTTGATACCATTGTGCTACGTAATGATTATCTCTAGTCTTGGTCATTTTGGTTGTCGTCAGATATTGAAGGGTTTATGCGATTCAATTCTTCGAAAGCCTATGAGCCTTCAGTTAAGTATTGTTCCCGAGCCAATAGCAACGTATGCATGGTCATATGGTTTTTACTGATGGTCCGGCGAATCGGGTCGAGTAGATTAGCGATGTTACGATTCGACCCAGGCCAGCACTATATTCATAGCCTAGCAAGTGTCCCAAATTGGCGATCTGATCGTCAGTAACCGATACGATATTGAGCCTTTGGCTATATAGAGTGAAGCCGTGCATCTAAGTTGAACCTGTCGCTTGCTTGGCAACCCTCCCATCATTCTGAAGCTTGAATAACAGCGAGTGATGCAGAGGCAGAATTCTAAATAGGTATTGTGGGCGCTTACTTCGGCGTCAGTCATATCAGTGGGCTCCGAGTTTCTGATTTTGGCGCGAAACAGCGCCCGCTATCTGCTGACTTCGCCCAGGTTTTTAAACAAGGGGCTGAGGGTGCATGTGAAAATTTGCAGCAAAACTATCGAGTATTATTAACGAAACCGAAGCTATAATCGCGAATCATATCTACGGTTTTTTGAGCCCGTTCAGGGATAGGGGTAAACTTCGGTGTCAGCTGCTCGAAATATTTTTTTGTGATATTGATAAAGTGCTCGGGTAGATCAGGGTCTGCCAGGTTCTCGAACATTCCACCTCGCTTGAAATGGCGTTCAAGGTACATCCCGACTCCATGTAGCTTGGACTGCCATGAATAGGGATAAACGTCTTTCATGTCTTCGGTCATTTTTACTGTCGGCTGGATCAAGGCCGTACCATGAGCAAGCACGTTTCTCAAAGTAAATAACACGTTAATTCCTTCCTTTACGTCCTTGTCGACATCGGAGTCAAGCGCGCTTCCGAAGTACGAGATACCAGCTGATTTAACGAGATTGTCCCATCCCCCGGAACTCTCCAGTTCAATTAGAAATTTTTGCAGAAGTCGGGTGGGCGAATCATGTTCAGTGCGGCCTGCGCGCTTTCCCCTTTCTACAGCTTCGTCCAAATCAGCCTTCACCTTCTCTGTGAGAATGGTTCGGACAGTCCCCTCCACAAAGGAAGCATTGAGGATGAGAAGGCCGAAAGCATGCATGTAACTGTAATAGGCATGCGGCTCAACACCATCGGCACTAGCCCTGCGTAAAGTCGATCGATGGGCAAGTGCCATGCTTTCGTAACTGAGTAGCAATGAAGTAGCTGTTTCCCAACCCAGATAATGTGCCATGTTTTGTCCTTACTCATGCTTGAGTCGAAAATTGCGAGCTCGAAAATTTAGCCCAGCGCACGGCTGGGTTTTAGTTTCCTATAAGAACTCGTTATCCTCGCGCGTCTCACAACGTTCTTTTATCATACGCATAGTCTTCTCGGTATCGCTGATAACTTTGCCTAACACATAGCAGGTGAAGGCTTGGCTATTTGTTGCATCGAATCCAGGGACAATAGCTAGAAGACTCCAGCCTTCGGCTAGGCGCTTATTAACGGAGACGGGATCACGCTCCTCAACGACTTCTTCGACATTTTCAAATGACATTCCACCATTCCTCGTATCGAGGCGCCAGGAAACGCGCCTTTACTACGGGCTTAGCCCGCACTTTGGCGGGCTTGCTGGTGCTGGCATCCAGCTCGAAGCTGTAGTTTAGCGAAGCGTAGCCTATCCCTTTGGAAGCTGCCTTCTCGATGAGTTTGCGTTAGTCAGCGCCTGTTTTTCGCTGGGCAATTTAAGGCTAATGCGAGCGCAGTATTTGCCGTCAATCATGGTCCAGCAGTGAGTGGAGCGTTCTTAAGCGCAATGAGCATATTCGCAGTCCTGAATGTGACAGGTCGACCGGATATGACCTTCTGTTCACGTAGTGTAGAGACTCAAATTTCATGCGTTTCCACATTCCGCAGACCATGCCGTGATTGCTTGCAAATGGACGATCGCTAACAACGATGCTAATACGGCTGCGCAATCGCATGCATAGACGATCACTGCTAGAGTTTAAGGCTCTACCTTCGTGACCGAGGTCATGCGTTTTCGGCGGCGCTCATGGCCAGCATTTCGTTCTTCTAGCTCCTGAACCGCATGTGGTTCGAGCAGGTCCCGCAAGAGTGTCAGATCGTAGAGATTGGTTTCACTGCGATCCTTTTCTCGTCGGCGTTCGATGCGCCTCAACAGCCCTCCCGCTTCCATAGCGCGGATACGACGTTGGATCGTTGAAGCTGAGACAGCCATGGCTTGTGCCAAGGTTTCTTTCGAAGGGTGCGGGTGATTTTCGTCCTCCCACCAGTAGCTCAGCAGATGCAAAAGGATGTTCAGATCCAGGGCATCTATTCCCAACGTTCTTTGCCGTCGAATCAAGATGTTGGGAATGCCGGTCCATCCTGCCTTCGTGATTGGGGCCCCCCATTTGGCTTCAATCGAGCGCTTTGTAGGCACCACAACTGCCGGAGTATTTGAAGCTTCAGACACAGCTGATGAATGGCTTGCGTTTGCTGGGGGAGGAGGTGGTGTAGTCATAGACGCCTCGAGGGATCTGGATGGCCTAAGGCTATGAGAGGCAGAGGTGGGAAACAATCGTTTCCTGACTGCCCCTGGGGTGCAGCAGCACCTCCCACGTTATCAAGTATATGTTCTCGTGTTGTTCGACGAGTGAGTCTTCTCGGCTGAATGTTATTCGGTGTTCAGCAGCGCGCTCCACTGGGAGCTTCCCTTGCTCACCAGTGGGGTGCATCAGAGCGCCCCAGTCAAACGACTCACGCCCTTCTATAGCGCCTCTGGCTCGCCTTAAGCTTCCAATATGACGACAAGTGAAGGGGTGCCGCTAGTGGACAGCGATCGAAATTTTAAGACCTTGGTGGGGGTCGTTCTGCAAGCGGAGGCAGTAGGCCGGCCTCGTAACGAACTGCTTTTGGAGCTTGGCGGAACGCCAGAATCCATTATCGCATCTGGAGGAGAAATCTATAGCGGGCTGGACCTCGTCGTAAAGGGCAAAACCGTGGGGAAAATGCACTTTGACCATGGTATCCCGTGCGGTGTGATCGAACGGCTCCCGCAGATACTGAATGCGCCCCGGGCAATCTATCGCTCAGCCAATCAAGCCGTGCAAGGTGGCGGAAGCATCGTTTTGATGACATTTGAGACCCATCGAGGCTATCCGCTGATAGTGCCAGTGCATGCAAGAAAGCAGATTGGACGCGGACGGTTCTACAACGAAGTGGTAAGCATGTATGCGAAGGAAGGGCCTAACCCGGAGGCTAAGTGGAAAGCGGCGGGGCTGCTACTGTGGGAATGCTGAAAAAACAAAGCCCCAAGTGACACGACATTTCAGCTCTAATAGCTTGGTGTGGGACGTCACAATGGGGCTTACACCTCTTATGGTAGGCGATCACACCGTCAACACGCAATAACGCCTTGCGGGTAGCGGGGAAGCTACGGGCAAAGGTCAGCTGTTTCATCCAGCACCACTCACGTAGAACCGAGATTCCCCCAGCAGGTATCGCCTTGTCCACGAGGGCTGCCAGTAAAAGCCCACCTGCTGTGCCTCAGGCCTGCCCGTTAGTCACAAAAATCGATCACCTCGGTTACACCGGTTTTATCGTTACACCACCAAATTACGGTGGCAAAGTCGAGGTGTAACTGATTATTGTCCTTTAAAATCAACTACTTACTGATGAAGTTACACATTTTACACCTGTTACACCGCTTTGCAGAACTGGTTAACTACGAACCCCCATTCCCCTATTCGCTTGTGCCTTCAGCGGTGAAATCGGTCCTCGCCACTCCCGTTTCTAGTCGCCGGGGGGACCCTGAGAGATGGGGCCAGATACGGGGCTGGAAACCCGCGGTTCTTTTTTAGCGGGAGGATCGCCAGCTTAGTGAACTGGTAAACAAGGTGAACCATGGTGAATTGTGCATTTTTCAGCACACTTGGAAGGATCCTTGCGATTGCTGCAATGATATGGGCTGTTGACTGAAGGGGCACCAGATGGCTTCAAGAAAATTGGACGGCTACAAAGAGCGATTGAATTGCTCACAGCTCGCCGCAGGCATGACGGCAGCGCGAGCCAATGCCACCAGACTCGCCAAAGACGCACGCCTTCTTCTGGGGGTAGAGAGCTTTGCTTCTGCGGCTTCACTGGCTGCGCTTTCGATTGAGGAAGCGGGAAAGATATCTATCCTCCGAGGGATGGCACTGGAGCTGGAAGACAGTGCGATCAAGGCAGAATGGAAGCGTTACCGCTCTCATACGTGCAAAAACAGCCACTGGATTTTTCCGGCTTTGGTAGCTGATGGCGCAAGATCGTTGGAAGATTTTCGTCCCCTTCACGACGATGGATCAGACCACCCGTATCTCCTAGACCAGGTGAAGCAGTTAGGCTTTTACACCGATTGTCTTGGGCAAAAAGCGAATTGGTCGATCCCTGACCAGGCGATTGACTCGGAACTGGCTACAAGCCTAGTGGACACAGCAGAGCTTCTTAGCCAGGGTGCGCCTGTGACAGAGCGTGAACTTGAGCTGTGGGTTCTATACCTTGGGCCTGTGTGGAAGAAGGGTATGGAGGCTATGAAAGCGGCGCTTGCAGCCTGGTACCGCGCTATGCAGGAAGAAGGGCTCATTGCGAAAGGCCCCAACAGCATGGCTGCTTTCTTAGCGGGTGGCCTGCACCCGTGTGAAAGCGGCGGAAGCTGAGGTGACTTGAGCTTTAGGGATACGTTTAGGGATACGTTCTCTTCTATGAAAGATATAAGGTCAATATTTACTGGATGTAATAGCATTAATTCGATTCCTGTCTCCGCACCACTTCAGCTTCCAGCTAAGGCTACCAAAATCTCTGGAACCCCCGTAAAAGCCGCTTCAGTGCGCCACGCTGTTCACTCAGAACGGCCTAGCAGCCTATCCCGTCACTCCAGGCATCACACGACCACCGGAGCGGCCTTGCCGGGGCGTCGGACCGGCCCCAACGATCTAACAGGTGTACCAAACTCCGACAGCGACTCAGCTCAATGCACCTTCAAGCTGCAATCCAGACCGATCCACCCCGCCCGATCTGATCAACTCAACCACACGCAGCACCTCCATGACCAACCGCCCAGCATCAGACAAACCCTCCATGCCGCTAGCAACATTGTCCTGATACAGGCAGGAATACCATTTAAACGCATTCCAATTCCTCCACATCAACGATGAAGGCAATGAAAGCGTCTGCTCAGATAACTCACCCTCGCTCGCCATCTTCCCGCCCGTGATCCGCACCACCCCGTAGTGCAGCGCCTCAGACGCAACCTCAATTCTAAGCAGCATGCCATCGACGCCAATGTCGAAAAACTGCCCCACGTGCTTCAATCTCGAAGCCTTGGGATAGAACCATTTGCGGCAGTTCTCCTCGCTGCAGTCATGCCCGGAAAAGCCAGGCGGCGCTGACACCGGTGTGCATTGTGCCGACAACCCATGTCGTACTGCATTGAAGAAGCCAAACAATACCGTCCCCTTCGCGTGGGGCAGTGCCTGGGCAATGGCTTCGGCGGCCTGCAAATTGTCGCCGGCAATGAGAAGTTCGATCAGTGCATGTCGTGTTGCATGCGTCATGGTTTGCCCGGTGATTTTCTGAACCAGATGCTTGTACTGGATTAACGCGTGCTGAAGCGCCGGCGTTGCGCTCGAGATGCTGATGCACTGCTCAAGCCAGCCGAGGATGTGCTCCTGGTAGGACAGTTGGCGGTAGCTCACGCCGCAGTGACTGTTTGCGTGCGCTTGCGTGCCTTTTTTTGTCAGGTACCACAACTGCCACGGCTTGCGTGAGGCCTTGCCAATGTCGTTATACCGCTTGAGTTGCTGTTTGCCGTCAGGGGCGTCGATCTTGTTTTCTATCAGGATGAGGTGGTCCCGCAGGTGGATCACCACGTCGACACGGCCGTAGCCCGCAAAAAACTGCTCTTTATTGACTTTGGCGTCGCTGATGCTGCCTTCGTAGTCGAAGCCCATTGTCGCCAGGAACAGTTCGAGAAAGCATTCACCCTGACCGTGGCGGCCCTTGGGGTTCAAGAGTTCTGCAATCATCGCAGAGTGGGTATTGACTTCGGCCCGCTCGATTCGGGTGATGGAGAAGATATTGAAAAGCTCACCGCTTGCTGCGAGCTTGGCTTCTGTCTCCCTCACCAGGCTGCCTGCCTGATGCAACAACAACAGTTGCGCTTTGTCCATGCTCGTTATTTGTCCAGAATCAGATTCAGCATTGTCCCGTGGTTCGGGTTCGAGTTAGATATCAACGGCGTGCTGTAGCGATCAGAAATTCGCACATCAACCATCACGTTGGATCGTACTCGGGGCCGATGATATAGGCCGCGAGCTACGTATTCATTGATCCAGACGGTCACCGATTCGCGCTTTCCTAGATCAGATGTAATCGGCTTGCCTGCTCTACAGCTAACAGGGCGCGATGCCAGGCCTCTTTCGACGCGATACGCGCTCTCTCGTAACGTCCGCCCCAGCAGGCATCACCGTACTAATCACCTGAAAGTCCAATCTCGCCCCAACACCACCTCACAAAACGCCCCCTCAAGCGTCGTATTGTGATGCACCACAATCTGCTCAGCGCTCAGCGCTCAGCGCTCAGCGCCCAGCGGGCTGCGCGCAATTGGCACGCAGCTTGGAGACTTCTTTACAACCCCGGCCTCCTGTACAAAATGGCGGGTTGAAAAGGAGTCCCCATGAAACGCGTCATGATCGTTGGTCAACCGGGCGCCGGCAAGAGTACGCTGGCTCGCCACCTGGGCGAGCGAACCGGCTTGCCGGTCGTGCATATCGATACCATTCACTGGCTACCCGGCTGGGTCGAGCGCAGCCGAGACGAAAAGACCCGCCTGTGCCATGAAGTGGAGGCGCGCGAACGGTGGATCTTCGAGGGCGGGCATTCGGCGACCTGGGACAACCGTCTTGCCAGGGCCGAAATGCTTATCTGGATTGACCGTTCCCTGACGGTCCGATTGTGGCGTGTGCTGGTCAGAACCCTGACCCAGTTGGGCCGCACACGCCCGGACCTGCCAGGCGACTGCCCCGAATCGCTGCGCAATTTGCCTGGCTTCATCCGGTTCATCTGGTCCACGCGGCATTCTTCACAGGACAAGATCAAGCACCTGATGGCGACGGCGCCTGCGGGGTGCCGGGTCGTGCACCTGCGCTCCAACCGGCAGACGCGTCAGTTTCTGGCGTCGATCGATTCGCAGCCCTGAGGTATGTGACGCTTGTCGGCCATGGCGTTAGCGGCGTTTGGCCTGGTCCAGCAGCAGGGGTGCATCCTGGTCACCGAACATCCCTTCGACGCACGCCTTGAACTGGCCGAGCGTGAAGGGCTTGGGCAGCAAGCGCGAATGTGGTTGCTGCTCGGTAAGGCTGGCCGGCGCCTCGATCAACCCTGAAATGAACAGCACCCGCACTGCCGGCACAAGCGCCCGCACCCCTTGGGCGATGTTGTCTCCCGTCAGGCCGCCGGGCAGGACCAGGTCGGTCACCACAAGCTGCAGGTCTTGGCACTGTTCGATCAGGTGCAGCGCGTCGGCAGGATGGGTGACTTCGATCACCTCGAAACCGAGCTCCTGCAACGCTTCGCCGACCAGTTCCCGGATCGCGCCCTCGTCCTCGATCACCAGTGCACTGCCACGGTTGTCAATACGGGCTGCCAGGGTGGCGTGCGTGATCGGTGTGACGCTGGACGGGGCCGGCTCAAGGTGGACGGGCAACAGCAGACTGACCGTGGTGCCGCTGCCCATGACCGATTCGATCACTGCCGTGCCGCCCGCCTGGCGAGCGAAGTCCCTGACCATCGAAAGCCCCAGACCCGTGCCCGACCCCAGCGGCTTGGTGGTGAAGAACGGTTCGAAGGCCCGCTCGGCAATGCTGGCCGGCATCCCCAGGCCTGTATCGGTGACGCTTACCTGAATGTATTCGCCAGTGCGTAGCCCAAGCTGCTCCAGCTCAGCCGTGCCGCTTGTCACTTTGCTGACCCGCACCTGCAAACGGCCCCCTTGGGGCATGGCGTCACGTGCGTTGATGCACAGATTGAGCAGCGCATTTTCCAGTTGATGGGCGTCGCAGTAGCACAAGGCTGGCGCCGGATATGGGCTGAGCTGAAACTCGATCTTGGGTGTAAGGGTTCTGGCCAGCAGCTCTTTCATGTCGTCCACCAGCAGCACCACATCGACCGTGGTGCTGGCCAGTGGTTGTTGCCTGGCGAAGGTCAGCAGGCGGTGGGTGAGGGTGCTGGCCTTGCGAGTGGCAGCTCTGGCCAACGCCAGGTAACGGCCCAGTTCGTCATGCCGGCCTTGCGCCAGGCGTTGCTCGATCATGTCCTGCGTGCCGGTGATCACGGTCAGCAGGTTGTTGAAGTCATGGGCCAGGCCGCCGGTGAGCTGCCCGAGCGCTTCCATCTTCTGGCTTTGCTGCAATTGCTGGCTGACTTGCTCGAACGCCTGCTGCCGCTCGCGGTACTGGGTGACATCACGTGCCACGGCGAAGTAACGGCCCTCGAACCCGGCAATGCGCCAGTTGAGCAGTAAGGGTTGGCCATCGCTGCGCACGCTCTGGGTGTCGAGCTCGACGATGGGCTTGTGGTTGAGCTCGCGCAACGCGTTCGCCAATTGTGCGGGGGAGATGAAACTGTAGAACGTCCCAGTCTTGAGCTGTTCTTCAGTGAAGCCCGTTTCTACCTGCCACGCCGGGTTCACCGACAACACCTGGCCGTTTTCGGACAACGTGCAGATCAGGTCGGGGGACACGTTCCACAGGCTGTCGCGCTCCCCCGTTCGGTGTTGCACTTGTTGCTCGAGCGTTTCGTTGAGCTGCTCCACGGCGCTCAGGTTACGCCTGAGCGAAGCACACACCACCGCCATGGCGAAAGTCACCACGCCAAAACTCAGGCTGTTGGCCCACGTGGCCCAGTCAGCATCGAAACCCAGCGGCCCGATGAAAAAATACTGGGCGATCAGCACGGCCATGATGCACCCCAGCAGGGACGGACCTGCGCCGAACCAGAACCCGATCAGCATCAGGCCAGGAATGAAAAACAGGTAGGGGAGCGCGGCAGGCGACATCTGCGCGCGCGCCAGGGAGCACGCAGCGATGATCAACGCGGCGCCCACGTAGCGGCTGGCCGTGCTCGGTTCGGCACGTCGCAGGCGTTGCAGGATGGCGGTAATCCTTTCTTTGAACCAGGCCAAGGCTGACTCCGTAACAGGCTGAGCATCATCTACGCGATCTGCCGTGCCAAGCGCGGCTGACAGCCTTTTAGGCTAGCTGACCGCAGGCGTCCAATAGATTTTTTGGCCGACCGCCGGTGGGGGTGCTCAATTGTCGAGAGAAACCGATCACAGCTAAGCTGGCAATGTGCCTTCTGGGCTAGAATTTGCTGTTACCGCGACCGGAGCTTTCATGGACAACTTGACGACCCTTCGAGACGAGCGCTTGCGCCTGGTTGAAGTGGACCGCCTTACATCGGACCTGGCAAATGGAGAGGATCCGGTGCTCAATGGCGTCGTCAACATGCTCTGTGCGCACTTCGACGTCCCTACCGCGCTGGTCAGCATCGTCGACCGCGATTACCAGGTATTCAAGGCCAAGATCGGCATGGCCGACGACCGCACGCCGCGCGAAATGTCCATCTGCGCCCTTGGTTTGCGCCAGGAAACGGTGCTCGAGATCTGCGACACGCTGCAGGACCCGCGCACGGTGGATAACCCCCTCGTGCAATCGGCCCCCCACATCCGTTACTACGCCGGCGCACCGCTAATCGTTCGGCCAGGCGTCAGCCTGGGTGGGCTGTGCATCATCGACCATGCCTCACGCGAAGCCTTGTCGGAGCGCGACCGTAATCTGCTGACCAACGCCGCCAAAGTGGTGGTGGCCCGCCTGCAGTCTATCCACCGGCAGAACTTCTACGATCCGATGACCGGGCTGCCCAATCGGCGGCGGTTCGAGACGGACTTCAAGGAAGGTGCCATCACGGCCGGCCAGGTGGCTGTGTTCATCGAGCCGGTGTCGGCCGCGGGTATGGACCGACTGTTCAAGGCGCTGGGCATCGAGTTCTTCACCGATTTCATGCTGGCAGTCAAAGAAGTGCTGCTCACAGCACTTCCGCCCGGCTGCCGCCTTTATCGGGCCAGTACCCTGGGCTTCATGACGGTCATTGATGCATGCGATACCAGTTTTCTTGCCGGTTGGCTTCAGACGCTGGTGGCTTCGCTCGGTGGGCCACTGCGCAGCGGTCACATACCGGTCACGCCGGATGTCGGTATCAGTGTCCTGACGCTGGGCGTGGACGCCAGCGCCTCGCCGGATATCCTGCGACTGCTAGCCAGCATGACCGACACCGCTCGCAAGAGCGAGCAGCGCTGGTTGGCGTACGACCCGGTGGTGGACGCCAACCTGCGGCGCAACACCGCGATACTCAATGCCCTGGAAGCCGCACTGCTGGCACCCGACCAGTTGAGCCTGGCCTACCAGCCCAGGATCGACCTTGGCAGCAACCGCTGCGTGGCGGTCGAGGCACTCTTGCGCTGGACGCACCCGCAACTGGGCGTGATCAGCCCGGCAGAGTTCATTCCGCTGGCGGAAACCACCGCGTCCATCCGCGGCATAACTCGCTGGGTGGTGGAACAGGTGTGCCGTCAAATTGCCCAGTGGCAGGCCAGCGACCTGATGTTGCAGGTCTCGTTGAACATCTCGGCCCTCGATCTGGGTGATGGTCAGCTGTACGAAGATGTCACGCGAGCGCTGGCCCGACACCAGGTGCACCCGAGCCTGGTGGAGCTCGAGTTCACCGAAAGCGCCCTGGTAGCCGACTTCGATGCCGTGCAGGAGCAGCTCCAGCGCTTCCGCGCCCTGGGCATTTCGATCGGCATCGACGATTTTGGCAGCGGCTACAGCAACTGGATCTACCTGCGCAAAATCCCCGCCACCAGCGTGAAGCTCGACCGTTCCCTGCTCGCCGAACTGCAGCCTGGCGGCAATGACTGGCACATCGTGCGTGGGCTGGTCAGCCTGCTGCGCGACCTGCGCCTGACGGTGGTGGCCGAGGGTGTGGAGACGGACCTGCACCATCATGTGCTACGGGGGTGGGGCTGTGATCAAGGGCAAGGCTATTATTACGCAAGGCCCCTCCCGGCAGATGACCTGGCTGCATGGTTGCGTCAGCCGCGGCAAGCCTGACGTTAGGTGAAGCAGCACTCGGTGTGCGCTGCCTGTCAGCGCCTGTTCAATCCCAACAGTTGTCATCCGCAATGACGAGGATCGCCATGTTCAACAAAGCGCTTAGGGATGAGGTCGAGGCACTCAAACGGGAGCTGCATGGGCTCAGGGCTGCGCAACAGAGCAGGTCCAGCGAGATGCTTGAAATCACCGTGGACCGCGACCTGCTGATCACGGCCGTCAACCCGCGGTTTTCCAGCTTCGTGGGGATCGACGCTTCGAAGCTTGTCGGTACATCGATGGGCGCGCTCACGCCCGACTATGTGAAGGACTTGCCGTGCTACAAGGATTTCCAGACCGCGATGAGCCAGGGCACTGGGGTGAGCGACGACTACCGCTACATCGCGGCCGATGGGCGTCTGGTGTGGATGCGCGCGGCGTGGTGCCCGGTCAAGGCCCCCAGCGGCGAGGTGACCCATATGACGGCCTACGGGACCGAAGTTACCGCCGCCATCGACAAGGCCCGTGAAAACGACGAGCTGATCAAGGCGCTTTCCCGGTCCACGGCGGTGATCGAGTTCGCACTGGACGGCACCATACTCACCGCCAACCAGAACTTCCTGGATACGGTGAGCTACACGCTCCCGGAAATCGTCGGCAAGCATCACAGTATTTTCTGCGATCCGGCCTACACCCGGTCGCCGGATTATCAGCGACTGTGGGCCAGCCTCAACGACGGTCGCTTCGTTGCTGAGCGCTTTCAGCGGTTCGACAAGAGCGGTCGCGAGCTGTGGCTCGAAGCTTCCTACAATCCGGTGCGCGACACCCGCGGGCGGCTGTACAAGGTCGTGAAGTTCGCGGTGGATATCACCGCTCAGGTCGAAAGCGAGAAACAGGTCAGCTCGGCAGCGGACGTTGCCTATGAGATCTCCATGAAGACCGACAGCTCCGCCCAGCGCGGCGCGGAGGCGGTCAGGGACACGGTGGAGACCATGAACCGCATCGTCGAGCAGGTCTCGAACGTGTCCACGGGTGTCGAGGCGCTGGGGCATCAGTCGCACCTGATCACGTCCATCGTGTCGACCATCGGCGGCATCGCCCAGCAGACCAACCTGTTGGCGCTGAACGCGGCCATCGAAGCCGCGCGTGCCGGTGATCAAGGCCGGGGCTTTGCCGTGGTGGCGGACGAGGTTCGCAAGTTGGCCGGGCGAACCAGTGCCGCCACCCAGGAAATCGTCGAGGTGGTGCAGAAGAACAACGCGCTGGTGGAGGAGGCGGTACACAGCATGGGCGAGAGCAGGAAACAGGCTGAACTGGGCCTGAGCCTGGCCCAGCAGGCGGGTACCGTGATCACGGAAATCCAGTCAGGTGCGCAGGAAGTGGTCACCGCCGTGGGCCAGTTCTCTTCAAAACTGGTGGCGGAGGCGGGGCGTTAGTCCGATCCGGCAGCACGGCTGCCGATGAACGCAACGCCTGCCCCTGGCCAGGGGCAGGCGCTAGGCACCGTCAGCGCTGATAGGCCTTGCCGTAATGCCGCTCAAGGCGCGCCTGCACCAGCTCCAGCGCGATCGACAACACCCAGTAGATCACGGCCGCAGTGGTCAGCATTTCCAGGTAGCGGTAGCTCGACCGTCCGTAGGACTGGGCCAGGAACATGATTTCCCACACCCCCATCACCGAGATCAACGACGAATCCTTGAGCATGGAGATGAACTGGTTGGCGGTTGGCGGGATGATCACCCGCATGGCCTGCGGCAGGACGATGTGGCAGAAAATCTGCGGCGGGCGCATGCCCAGCGCCAGCGCCGCTTCGCGTTGGCCTCGGGCAACACCCAGGATGCCCGCGCGGAAGATTTCACTGAGGTAAGCGCCGTAGTTCAGCGACAGGGCGATGATACCGGCGCTGATCGCGCCGGGCACCAGGCCTATCTGGGGCAAGCCCAGGTAGATGAGCAGAATCTGGATCAGCAGCGGTGTACCGCGGAAAAACGACGTGTAGAAACTGGCAACACCCACCAGCACTGCGCTGCCGGACAAGCGTGCCAGCGCAGCGGCAAAGCCCAGCGCCACCGACACCACCATCGAGCATATGCACAAAAACAGCGTCAGCGCTGCGCCCTGCAGAAAACCGTTGGGCCCCAGTTTGAAACCGGCCAGGTTGGGAAACTTCTCCAGGATGATCGAGAACTTGAGGTCGAAGCTCAGGAAGAACCCGACGAACAGGGCGAACATCACCAGCCAGGTGAGCATCAACCGTGTGCGAAAGCCCAGCAGGCGTGTGCCCGTGGTACTGGCCACGGGCTTGGGGGAGGGCGGAAACGTGCTCATTTGCTGATATCGGCGCCGATCCACTTCTGCGACAGCTTGCCCAGGGTGCCGTCTGCCTTGAGCTCGGCGAACACCTGGCGAACCTTCGCATCCCACTCTGGGTCGCCCTTCTCGATGGCGACCGAGTTGGGTTCTTCATACAACGGCGCACCGGCGAGCTTGAAACGCTTGTCCTGGTCCAGGCGCGGCTTGGCCGTGACCAGGTTGGTCAGGATTGCATCCAGGCGCACGCCCGCGCCCAGCCCTAGGTCCTGGAACGCCACATTGTCGGTGTCATACGGGGCGATCTGCACGAAGTCGAAGGGGTAGTCGAGGGTTCGGCCCTCGTCACCCTCGATGACCAGATTCTTGTTCAGGTAGCTTTCGTAGCTCGACGCGCTGGTCAGGCCGACCTTGCGCCCGTCCAGATCTTTTGCACCGTGGATGCGGTCATCCTTGGCATTGACCACGATGACCGCCGGGGAGGCGTAGTACTCCACAGGGAAGTCGAACACCTGGGCGCGGGCCTTGCTGGGGGTCATCGAGCAAATGCAGATGTCGTAGCGCCCACTCCAGCGACCGGCGGCGATCACATCCCAGGAAGGCGTCTCCAGGCGCAGCTTCACGCCCAGCTTGTCCGCCACTGCCTTGGCCACATCCACGTCGAAGCCGTCGAGCTGATTCTGGTCATTGAGAAACGAGAACGGGGGATAGCTCTCCATCAGCACATTGACCAGTTCCTTGCGTGATTCGACCCGCTCCAGCGTGGCGCCGGCAAAGGCCTGGGTGGCGGTCGCAATCAGCGCAAGGCTTGCACCGAGCAATGTGGAAAAACGCATGTTCATACCTGAAGTGTTGGCCAATTGAGTATTAGGGTATTAAATAGTTATATATCTAACCCACATAATGAATTTTATTCATAAGCACCTTCAGAGTAGTTATATGACAGAGCGAGCGATGGTGATTCTCGACGGTGGCATGGGCCGCGAACTGCAGCGCAGCGGTGCGCCGTTCCGCCAGCCAGAGTGGTCTGCACTGGCGTTGACCGAGGCGCCGGAAGCGGTGGTGGGGGTGCATGCGGCGTTCATTGCCGCAGGTGCTCAGGTCATTACCAGCAACAGCTATGCGGTCGTCCCCTTCCACATTGGTGAAGCGCGCTTTGCCGAAGAAGGCCGGCAGTTGGCCAATGTTGCCGGTCAATTGGCCCGCCACGCAGCCGACACCGGCCCGCACCCGGTGAGGGTGGCCGGTTCGCTGCCGCCGTTGTTCGGGTCCTATCGTCCCGACCTGTTCCAGCCTGAGCGCGTCGAGGAAGTCCTGCGGCCGCTGCTTGAGGGCCTGGCGCCACACGTTGACCTGTGGCTTGCCGAAACCCAGAGCGCGATCGCTGAAGTCCGCGCCATACGTGCCCACCTGCCCGAGGACGGTCGCCCGTTCTGGGTGTCCTTCACCTTGCAGGATGAAGACGTCGATACGGTGCCGTGCCTGCGCTCCGGTGAGCCGGTGGCCGATGCCGTGCAGGCGGTGATCGAACTGGGCGCAGCAGCGGTGCTGTTCAACTGCAGCCAGCCGGAAGTGATCGGCGCGGCCATCGATGTCGCCCGTTCGGTCATCGATCAGCAAGGTGGCGAAGTCGCCATCGGTGCCTATGCCAACGCCTTCCCACCCCAGCCCAAGGAAGCCACCGCCAACGACGGGCTGGACGAACTGCGCGAAGACCTGGACCCACCGGGCTACTTGGCCTGGGCAAAAGACTGGCGCGCACGCGGCGCCAGCATGGTGGGTGGCTGCTGCGGCATTGGCCCTGAGCACATTGCCGAGCTCAAACAGCGCCTCGGCTGACGGGTTCAAGGGCATCTGAAAAGCAAGCGAAGCGTTTAAGTTTTGGAAATGCTGGAACTGACGGTAAGGTTTCAGCATCTTCCATTCATCATGCGCCACGGGCAGTCGTGTTCTGACTGCCCAACCATGGAGCGCAGCGCTGAACGTCAGAAGGAGCAATGCCTATGCCTGAAGAACAACAACGCAGGAGCACCATCAACCCACCTGTCTTTTTCACCAGTGCGGTACTGGTGCTGTTGCTGGTTTTATACGCCACCCTTTTCCAGGAGCATGCCCAAAGCGTCTTCGAGCATGTTCAGCAATGGATCGTCACCAATGCGGCCTGGTTCTACATTCTTACCGTCGCGCTGGTGCTGATCAGCGTCGTCTTCCTGGCCGTCAGCCGCTACGGCGATATCAAGCTGGGCCCGGACCACAGCGAGCCCGATTACCCCAACAAGAGCTGGTTCGCCATGCTGTTCTCGGCGGGCATGGGCATTGGTCTGATGTTCTTCGGCGTGGCCGAGCCTGTGATGCACTTCATCAACCCGCCTGTGGGTGACCCCAATACGGTGGCTGCGGCCCGCGAAGCGATGAACATCACGTTCTTCCACTGGGGCCTGCATGCCTGGGCGATCTACGCCATCGTGGCGCTGATCCTGGCCTACTTCAGTTTTCGCAACGGGCTGCCGCTTACCCTGCGCTCGGCGCTGTACCCGCTGATCGGGGAGCGTATCTACGGGCCTATTGGCCATGCGGTAGATATCTTCGCCATCCTGGGCACCGTGTTCGGCGTGGCGACCTCGCTTGGGTACGGCGTGCTGCAGATCAACAGCGGCCTGCATCAGCTGTTCGGCCTTCCGATCAGCACCACGATCCAGGTCATCCTGATCGCCGTCACCTGTGCGCTGGCCACGCTGTCGGTAGCCAGCGGCCTGGACAAGGGTATCCGGATTCTTTCGGAGCTCAACCTGGGCCTTGCTGTGGTACTGATGCTCTTCGTCCTGGCAGTCGGGCCTACGGTCTTCCTGCTCCAGGCCTATGTGCAGAACACAGGTGCGTACCTGTCCGATATCGTCAACAAGACGTTCAACCTGTTCGCCTATGAACCCACCGACTGGATTGGTGGCTGGACCTTGCTCTACTGGGGCTGGTGGTTGTCCTGGTCGCCCTTCGTCGGGCTGTTCATTGCACGCATTTCCCGTGGCCGCACCATTCGCGAGTTCGTCTGTGGCGTGCTGTTCGTACCGGCAGGTTTCACCTTGCTGTGGATGACCGTATTTGGCGATTCGGCCATTCACATGATCCTGCACGGCGGCATCAAGGACCTGGCCACGGTGGTCAATCAGGACAGTTCGTTGGCCTTGTTCGCGTTCCTCGAGCATTTCCCCTGGTCTACGGCCATCTCGATGCTGGCGGTGCTGATGGTCGTCGTGTTCTTCGTCACCTCAGCGGACTCGGGCGCCTTGGTGGTGGACATGCTGGCTTCGTCCGGCAGGGGACATTCACCGCTCTGGCAACGTGTGTTCTGGTCGGTCAGCATGGGCGCAGTAGCCATTGCCCTGCTGTTGGCCAACGGTTTGAAGGCCTTGCAGGCCGCCACCATCGCCAGTGCGCTGCCGTTCGCGATCATTCTGCTGTTTTCCATCTGGGGGCTGTTCAAAGCACTGGGGCTGGACGCCACGCGGCGTGGTCTGCGAACCCAGGCGTTGCCGGGCCAGCGGCAGGGCCGTCAGAACCACGGCGGCTGGCAGCGTCGGTTGCGCAATATCGCGATGATGCCGCGCAGGGCTCATGTCACTCGCTTCATTGGAGAGGTGGTCAAGCCCGCGTGCGAGGAAGTGGCACAGGAGCTGCGCAAACAAGGCTACGAAGTGACGGTGGAGGAGCGCGAAGACGGCCGCATCACGCTGGAGCTTTCTCATGCCGGTGAGGGCCGCTTCAAATACGAGGTTCGCCCCCGCGCCTTCAATACGCCGAGCTTCGTCATGCGCGATGCCGATGACAACAGCGATGCACGCAAGTACTTCCGTGCCGAGGTGTACCTGCGCGAAGGCGGGCAGGACTACGATGTCATGGGCTGGAGCCGTGAAGATGTGATCGGCGACATCCTCGACCAGTACGAGCGCCACCTGCACTACCTGCACGTGGTCAGCTGAACCCGCCTACGTGCGGGCGACCACTGGAAACGCCCGCACGTACACCAGCTCGCAGATCAGCTCGACCACTGTCTGCGTGATCACCGCCGCCGCTGCCAGCGTTCGTATCTGCTCTGGCAAGGCGAGCGCCAACGGCAACACCACCAACGAATTGCGCGTCGAGGCACTGAACATCACGGCGCGCGTTTGTTGTACAGGCAAGCCCATCAGCCGTGCCGTCGCCCAGCCAATCACCGGTGCCAAAAGCGCAAAGCCCAGAAACACCGGCACCACGGGCAGCAGTTGATCCAGCGCCTGCAACACGATGCCGATCTGCGAAGCGATCACCACGAACAACACGAGTGCCATCGCCGGCACCGGCATCCAGGCCCAGGCGTCGTTCCAGCGACTGACCCGCTCTGATTTGGCCACGTGTGCACTGGTCAGCACCGCCAAGGCCAACGGCACGACGATCATCAGCACGAACGCCTGCACGAAAGGCCCGAGCGCCAGGCTTATGTGGTCGCCGTCTTCAAGCATGAGCGCCAGGTAAAGCGGCAGCAGCACCAGCTGTAGCAGCAACAGCACGGGTGTGGCGGCCAGCATGAGCCGTGCATCGCCCTTGCCCATGTGCGTGAACACCACCACGTAGTCGATACAGGGCGCCAGCAGGACCAGCAGCGCGCCGATCAGCAAGGCCGGGTGGCCTGTCAGCCCACGGGTCAACGCCCACGCCAGGACGGGCACCAGCACGAAGTTAGCCAGGAGCAAGGCAGTCATGAACCGCCGATTGGCCAGGCTCGCGCGCAGGTGCAGAAAGGGTATCTGCAGGAACATGGCGTACATCAGCACGGCGATGGCTGGCGTGATCAGTGCTTCCAGGACAGAGGCACTGGCATCGGCTACAAGGCCGAAGGCGATGGCCACCAGCACGGTGGCGAAATAAAGGGGTGTCTGCCGGGTTTCGAGTTGGTCTCTGGTCAAGAACGTACCTGCTTGGAAAAAGTGCAGCGCTGTAGCGCGATGCGGCAATCGAGCGCGTGTGGCCGTTTTAAGACTCGTCTGAGTTATCCAACAGCGCCAGGGCTGCATTCTATGCGCAGCCCACATAACAACCACAGGACGCTGTAATGAATATTCGCGCTATCGCTTTCGCTGCAGCTGCAACCATGGCCGTTCCCGGCCTGGCGAACGCGGCCAACACCATCACCTTCAGCGGAGAAGTCACCGATCAGACCTGCTCTGCTGTCGTCGATGGCAACACCGAGCCAACCGTTGTCATGCAAAGCGTGCCAGCCAGTGCGCTGAGTGGCAGCACCGGCAAAAACACCGGGGAGACCAAATTCACCCTGCGCCTGACCGGCTGCGCCGCGCCGACCGACGCCAACGAGCAATTCACCACGCTGTTCCAGGCCACCAATCCGACATCGCTGGGCAACCTGACCAACACCGCCACCAATGGCGCGACCGGCGTTGCACTGCAGTTGCTCGACGCACCCGGCGGTAGCCCGGTGAACCTGGCAGGGGGAGCGGCCGTCAGCGCCGGACAAATCATCCTGAGTTCTGGCCAGACCTCCACAAGCCACGACTATGCCGTGCGTTACGTGTCCGAGGCCGCCACCGTTACTGCGGGCCCTGTGCTTGGCGCGGTTACCTACACCCTGCGTTACGAGTAATTGGCGCACGCCACTTTTTCCGACTGCCGCCCGGGGGCTCGTATCCAGGGCGGCAGTCCTTCGAGGTATCTGCATGAGAACTTTGCCAGTGGGCCGGCTCAGGCTGGTCGCCATTGCGCTTGCCTTCGTGCTCGGCATGACGGGCGCGACCCTCGTCCAGGCCAGCGTGGTAGTGACGGGTACACGGGTCATTTACCCCGGCAATGCGAAGGAAAAAACCCTGCAGCTCACCAATCAGGACCCCTTCGCCAATGTCGTGCAAGCCTGGGTGGATATCGATGACCCTGCTTCTACACCAGAAACCGCCAAGGCGCCGTTCATGGTCAATCCGGCCGTGTCACGCGTGGCTCCTGGCAGTGGACAATCCTTGAGGCTCATCTATACCGGCGCGGCGCTCCCTCAGGACCGCGAGTCGGTGTTCTATCTGAACGTGCTCCAGATCCCCCCGCGCAACGCCGCACAGGCCGACAGAAGCCAGATGCTGCTGATCCTTCGTAATCGCCTGAAGCTGTTCTACCGCCCTGATGGCATCGCCGGCACGGTCGAGCAGTTGCCTGAAAAACTACGTTTCAGCCTGGTCGAGAGCGGCGCCAGCTGGCACGTGCTCGTCGACAATCCGACGGGCTTCCATGCCTCGTTCGGGGCCGCGACGATCACTGTCGGCAACAGACAGGTGAAACTGCGCGCTGCCATGGTGCCGCCCTACGGTTCGGTGCAGTGGACGCCAGAGGCCACCGGAGCGCTCACAGGTACAGCGGCGCAGCTCAACGCGCAGTTGATCAACGACTACGGTGCACGTGTGGGCATCACTCATGGCTTGCAGCGCTAATCTGCGGCGCACCTCGGTCCTGCTGTGCGGCCTCGCCTGGATGATGGCCCGGCTGGCCCATGGCGAGGGTGAGTACCGCTTCGACGACAGCCTGTTGCTTGGCTCGGGTCTGGCCGGTGGCAGCCTGGAGCGTTTCAATCGTGCGCAGCAGATCGACCCGGGTACTTACCTGGTCGATGTGTACGTGAACACGCTTTACGTCAACCGAAGCGAAGTGAGTTTCAGACTGCAAGACGATGTCGTCGAACCCTGTTTTTCCGAACGGTACCTGCATCAACACATGAACGCCCGCACGCTTGAAACACCTACCGCCGACGCAGCCCAGTGCCTGGCGCTGAGCACGCGGCTACCGGGGGCAACGTTTCAATACGACTCAGCTCGCTTGCGCCTGGACCTCTCCGTGCCCCAGGCATTACTCGACATCAAGCCGCGCGGCTACGTCGATCCGCAGGACTGGGACGCAGGCGGCACGATGGGCTTCGTCAACTACGACGCAAGCCTCTACAACTCTCGCTACGAAGCATCAGCAAGCCAGGCGGCCAACTACGGCTACCTGGGTCTGAACACGGGCGTGAACGTTGGGCTGTGGCGTTTGCGGCACCAGTCCAACTACAGCTACTCAAGCTTTGGGGGCACTGCGGTCAGCCGCTGGAACAGCATTCGCACGTATGCACAGCGTGCCATTGCCCCTTGGCAAAGCGAACTGACGGTCGGCGACAGCTTCACCGAAGGCAACCTGTTCGGCAGCATCGGCTTTCGGGGCGTGCGCCTGGCCAGTGACGATCGCATGCTGCCCGACTCACAGCGTCAATATGCTCCGCAGGTGCGCGGCACAGCGGTGAGCAACGCTCGCGTGGTGATCAGCCAGAATGGCCGCAAGGTGCACGAAACCACGGTGGCGGCGGGCCCTTTTGTTATCGACGACCTGTACGGTACGGCCTACAACGGTGACCTGGACGTGCAGGTAATCGAGGCTGACGGCAGCATCACACGCTTCACTGTCCCCTATGCGGCGGTGCCCGACTCCATCCGCCCGGGCATCTCTCGCTACAGCGCCACGCTGGGTGAGGTACGCCAGACCGGTGCGAACCAAGGGGCTTTTGCCGAGGCTACTTACCAAAGGGGCCTTAACAATACTATTTCGGCCAACCTGGGCGCTCGGGTAGCGCAGGACTACCTGGCTGTGCTGGGCGGTGGCGTACTGGCAACGCCCTATGGCGCCTTCGGCGTCAACAGCACGTTTTCCAGTGCCACCGTTGAAAACCAACAGCGCAAGCAAGGCTGGCGCATGGGGCTTAGCTACAGCCGTACCTTTCAGCCCACCAACACCACCCTCAACCTTGCCGGGTATCGATACTCAACCCAAGGGTACCGGGATCTGGCTGATGCGCTGGGTGCGCGGCAGGCCTCCGAGCGGGGTGACAGTTGGGACTCGACCAGTTTCAAGCAGCGCAATCAACTGACCTTGCTGGTCAACCAAGGGCTGGGGGGATACGGAAATCTGTATCTGTCTGGCTCGAGCAGCGACTACTACGACGGCAAAAGCCGTGATACGCAGGTGCAGTTCGGTTATTCCAACACCTGGCGGCAGCTCAATTACAGCCTGGCCTATTCACGCCAGCGCACGACGTGGTACCGGGACACGGTGACCAGTGCTGCCGTGCCCGATTTCGCCAACCAGGCAGACCAGCACGACACCAGCAATCGCACCAATACCCTGACGCTGACGCTCTCCATGCCCCTGGGCAGCTCGACCCGGGCACCGAGTATCAGCTCGATGCTGACGCAGCGCTCAGGTGATACCAAGGGCAGCAGTTTCCAGACGGGCATCAACGGCACCCTGGGAGCCCAGCGCGACATGAGCTACGCAATCGCGGCCAGTCGTGACAGCGCCGGACGCGGGACGAACTGGACGGGCAATCTCCAGGCACAAAGCGCCGTTGCCACATTCAACGGCGGTTACTCGCAAAGCGCCGATTACCGGCAGGTCAATGGTGGCATTCGCGGGGCAGCCGTCCTGCATGGAGGCGGCCTGACCTTGGGGCCCTATGTGGGGGACACCTTCGCGCTGGTGCGGGCCAAGGGCGCAGGTGGCGCGATCATCCGGGGCGGGCAGGGGGCTCGTGTGAACGCGGATGGCTACGCGGTGGTGCCTTCGCTGTCACCCTACCGGTACAACCCGGTAGGGCTCGACCCCAGCGGCATGGGTGACCAGGCCGAGCTGATCGAAACGGAACGAAAGGTCGCGCCCTACGCCGGTTCTGCGGTGCTGGTCGATTTCAAGACCTTGATCGGCCATGCCCTGTTGATCCAGGCCAGCTTGCCAGGCGGCGGTGCCATTGCGCTGGGCGCCGATGTGCTGGACGAGCAGGGCACCGTCATTGGCATGGTGGGACAGGGCGGGCAGGTGTATGCACGCGCCCAGGCCGACAGCGGGCGCCTGCAGGTCCGCTGGGGCTCAGGCCCCGACCAGGCATGCCTGTTGCCCTTCGACGTCAACAGCAGCAACGCCCATGACAGCCAAGGCTTCATTCATCTGAAAAGTACATGCACGCCTAACGAGGAACCCTCATGACGTTCAGGGCTTGGCTGTTGGCAGCCTTTGTGTTCGCAACCGTTCAGAACGCCTGGGCGACTTGTTACAAGGTCACCTATGTGGGCGCCGCCACTACCACGGCCAACGATGCCATCCGCCCCGGGGAGGGCACTGCCGGTGCGTGGGCCGGTGGCTGTGATACCTGCAATGGCTCCTTGGGCTTACCTAGCGTGATCAACGTCAGCGACCCCAGCTTTCAGCCTTACGGTTCATTGATTGCCAGCTCGGTAGCGCCTTTCACCCAATACGGTGCTACGGCCGGATTCAACCCGGAATACGTGTTTTTTCGCTGCGAGGCCCGGGATGCGGTTTACGAGATGTTTTCCACCAATGGTGACGACGTCTACAGCGGCTGGTTCCAGGGGGGCGACAGCGTCGGCAACACCCTGGGCTTGCGCAGCGCCTACCGGACAGCCTGGACGAATGTGCTGTTGCGCCTGACTCACCTGGCAACCGGCCAACTGTTCACCGACGTCTGGCAGGAGCGGCGGCTCACGGGGCTGGACACCGACTCGCGCGGGTATCAGCTGGTCAAGGCCAAGAACCTCAGTGCCGTTCGCGCGGAGCTGTTCAGTGCACCCAAAGATCCCAGCTACAACTACTACAGCGACACGGTTTCATCGCAGCTTTACGGCTACGCACAGCCGGCGGCCTATATCGCCATCAAGGGGCCTGGGCTGGCCTATCCGACAGTGGGTCAAACGCACTATGGAAACTGGAGTGGCTGGTACGGGAACTGGCCTGGTGCGTTGGGCTTGTACAACAAGGTCACGCTCAAGCGTTATCCCACCTGCAGCGTCACCAGTGTCACCCCCTATGTCGTGTTTCCCTCGATCAGCGTGAGCGAAATCAACGCGGGCGGCCGCCGCGAAATGCCCTTTCAGATCAACTTTCGCTGCCAGAGCAACATCGTGAACAGCACCAGCGCCAACGGTACGGCCATTGGCATCAAGGTTTCCTCCGGTGCCCTGGCTGCGTCGTCTTCCCTGGGCCTGGTCAATGCCCAGGGCGGCCTGACCTACCTGCTGGCGGACCGTTATGGCCAGGCAGGTGTGGCGCAGGGCGTAGGCATACGGCTGCTGCGCGGCGGTGCGCCCATCAATTTGCTGGCCAATGAGGATTCTGCCAATGGCAGTGGTGCGGCTGGCCGGGGTTGGTACCCGGTGATCAGCAGCGCTGCCAACCTGACCGGTACCGTCAATGGCATCGGCCAGTACACCGAGACATTCCGAGCGCGTCTGGAGAAACTCTCCACCGGCACCCTGCCTACCGTAAGGCCTGGCCGGGTCGAGGCCACAGCGCAGGTGGTGATACGTGTTCAGTAGCTGTGGGCAACGTCTGCTGCTGCTGGTCGCTATGCTGATCAGCACGCTCGCCAACGCTGGGGTCACTGCCGAGCGCACGAGGGTCATCGTGCATGAAGGCCAGCGCGAAACCTCACTGGCACTGGTCAATCAAAACGCCTATCCGGTCGTGGTCCAGACTTGGGTCGACAATGGGGACCTGGCTGTCACGCCGGACACCGCGAGCGCACCGATCATGCCGCTTCCCCCGATGTTCAGGCTTGAACCCCAACAGCAGCGAAGCGTGCGCCTCGTCACGACCGGGCAGGTGCTTGCCCAGGATCGAGAGTCGTTGTACTGGCTTAATGTGTACGAGATTCCACCTCGGCCAACCGAGGTGCTGGACGAGGGTGCGACGCGTCTGACGATCACGCTCCGCACTCAGTTGAAAGTCATCTACCGGCCCCAGGGTTTGTCGAGCAAGGCTGAGCTAGCACCTTCGCACCTGGTGGTCACGGCCCAAGGTCGCAGTGTCCAGTTGCGCAATCCAACGCCGTTCTACATCTCCCTCTCCCACGCGCAGATCGGCGAAGGCAAGGGCTCGATCGCTCTGGATGCGCCTTTGCTGGCACCGTTCAGTATGCAACGGCAGACGGCACCGGCCACCGTGCCTAGCGACGCGACGTTTCGCTTTTCATGGCTCGATGACGAGGGTAACGCACAACGCGGTGAGCGGCCCATCACACACCCTGTGTCCATCAGCCCTTGAGCAAGGCCACGTGGCGTATCGCCAGATTGAGATTCGTCCTATTCAGGTCTGTCGGTGCCGCCCCTAGGCTGGCTGCATGAAGCTAGCCAACCTGTTACCTGCCGCCCAGTGGAACCTGTCAACGCCTATTGCAGCGCGTAATCTTCTACGCCTGTTTGCGATCACCCTCGTAGCGGGTGTCTATGTCGGCGCCTACGGTTACATGCGCATGACCCTGAACGAGGAGATTTCGTCCCGGCGCAGGTACATGAACGAGGCCATCTTCAACGCCCAGGATTTCTTTGTCAGCCGTCAGACCTTGCTCAAGTCGCTGGGGCTCTCGACGGTCAAGCACGCTGCCACTGCCAGCGATAGCGAAACTTACATTCCGGGCGAGGAAGTCCATATTGTTCTCCGTCAGCCCAGCGGTACCTGGAGCTTGTGGCTGACGCCGCGCATGCTGGATTTTTTGCGCACCAAGCAGACCAACCTGGTATACGTGCCGCACGCTTTGGATGCGTCGGTGCAGTGGCTCTACAGCCGGCCCGAGGTCCCACCCCAGGTTCCCAACGCCGTGCTGCAACGCCTGCGCGGATCGACTGGCGAACCAGGAAACGAGCAAATCTGGCTGGCGGACCCTGGAGACGATAAACCGCCCTCGCTCTACATTTTCATTGCCATGGATGAGCGCGACCGCGCTTCAGGTTGGCTGGGGCTTGAAGTAGAGGGCCCGCAGCTGGTGGCAGCGTTGCGCCATGAGCAGGCGGGTGAATTCCAGCTGGTCGACAGTGCAAGCCAGATCATCGCCAGCAAGGACCGCGAGCAGCAATTGACTTCCCAGCGCCATACGGCAACGCACGTGGATGATGGTTTCGGTTGGGAAGGCGGCTATTGGCTCCCAGACCGCCTGAGCATTCGCAAACAGCTCGACCATTCGGACTGGCAGATCATCTACAGCACACCCTTGGCCTCTATCGTCCCAGTGCTGATTCTGCCGTTCGGGCTGGCAGTATTGATCAGTGTCGCCGTCACACTGCTGATGCTGTGGCTGGTCCGCCGGGTCGACTTGCGACTCATCCGCCCGGCAGCTGCTCGAATCGAGGCATTGGTCGAAAGCGAAGCGTTTAGCAGTGCCGTCATCCGCACCGCCCCGGTTGCGCTGTGTGTATTGCGTCGTCGTGACGGTGCGGTGGTGTTGGCCAATCGGCTGAGCGAGCAGTGGCTTGTAATGGGCGATGAGCGAACCCGAGCCTGTCAGGACTGGATTACCCGTGCGTTTGGCAAGCCTGCGCAGACCAGTTGCACAGAAGAGCTGCAAATGGCCGATGGTCGTCACCTGTGTCTGAGTTATGCACCTACCCGCTATCGACGCGAAGATGTTCTGATCTGCGCCTTCAGCGACATCACCGAACGAAAAACCGCCGAGCTTTCGCTGCAACAGGCCAGGGCGCTGGCCGATGCTGCCAATGAAGCGAAAACACTGTTTCTGGCCACCATGAGCCATGAAATCCGCACACCGCTCTACGGCATGCTTGCAACGCTCGAACTGCTTTCGCGCACCCACCTCGATAGCCAGCAAAGGGGGTACCTCAATGCCATCGAAGGCTCATCGGCCACCTTGCTGCAGCTGATCTGCGATGTGCTGGATGTGTCCAAGATCGAGGCCGGGCAACTGGCGCTGGAAGTCAGTGCGTTCTCACCCGTCGAGCTGACCCAGGACGTTATGCAGGGCTATATGGGGGCTGCGCACACCAAAGGGTTGCAGTTGCTCAGTTGCATGGACCCGCAGCTTCCTGAGCAGGTATTGGGCGACACGACGCGTACCCGCCAGATCCTTGGCAACCTGCTCAGCAACGCGGTCAAGTTCACCCGCAGTGGCCGAATCATGGTCAGGCTTCACCTGGTTGGGATCGAAGGGGAGCGCATGATGCTGCGCTGGCAGGTAGTGGACACGGGGCAGGGCATCCCCGAGCAGGACCAGCAGCACCTGTTCGAGCCCTTCTTTCAAAGTGGTCCCAGTACCAACACGGTGGCAGGGACCGGCCTGGGCCTGTCCATCTGCAAGCGGCTGGTCGAGTTGATGAACGGGTCGATTCGTGTGTTCAGCGAGCCGGGCCTGGGCAGCAGCTTTTCGTTCACGCTGCCGCTCGGGCAATTGGCGCTCGATGAAGATCAGAGCTGGGCCCAGCCATTGCTCAACCAAGGCGTGATGGTTTATTCACCTGTTCCCGAACTGGCCGATCATGCCGCTGGGTGGCTGCGTCGCTGGGGTGCCCGGGCGCAGGCGATTGGCGTGCCGGACGTCCGTCATGAGCCGGGCATCGTACTGGTCGAGTTATGTCCAGGGCCTGCCAGCTCGGCTGTCATCAGGCAATGGCCTGGCCCATTGGTATTGGCCTGCGCCGATGAGCACGCGCTTTCTCGCCCTTCGACTCAATACTGGCAGGTGGGGCTGAACAATCTTCAGTGCCTTAACCAGGCGGTGAGCCAGGCCCAGGGCATCGAGGCCCGACACAGCGCCACAGCCCGTCAAGCAATGATCGAAACCAAACTGTGCATTCATGTGCTGGTGGCTGAGGACAATGTCATCAACCAGCTGATCCTGCGGGATCAACTGGAGAAGCTCGGCTGCACGGTCACTCTTGCCAATGATGGCGAGCAAGCGCTGGCGCTGTGTCAGAAGGAAGTCTTCGACCTGGTGCTGACCGACGTGAACATGCCCAGGATCAACGGGTACCAGCTGGCGCAGCACCTGCGGCAACAGGGCCATGCCATCCCCATTGTGGGCGCAACCGCCAACGCCATGCTCGATGAGGCGGAGCGTTGCCTGGGCGCCGGAATGGACCAGTTTCTGGTCAAACCCTTCACGTTGCACGCGCTCTACCAGTGCCTGCTGCCGTACCGTAAGGGCGCGGCCTGATGATCTATCGCGTTTTGATCGTCGAGGATCACCCCTTTCAACACCAGCACCTGGCACAGCTGTTCCGGTCCGTCGGTGGGTTCGACGTCGCGCTGCAAGCCGATGCCAACCTGGCGATCGAGCAGTTGCGCAACCAGGCCTACCACCTTGTCGTCACTGACCTGATGATGCCGCAATTGGACGGCGTACAGTTCATCCAGAAGATGAGCCTGCTACCGACGCCTCCGGCGCTGGGGCTGATGACCGCGGCTTCTGCGCGCGTGCTCGCCGGCGTTGGCAAGGTCGCCGAGAACCTCGGTATTCGCCTGGCCGGCATGATCAGCAAGCCCGTGCAGGCGCATCATGTCGCTGCACTGCGTCGCTACATGGATAGCGCCTGCGCTCAAGGCCACTTGCAACCTCGATCCTGTTCCGGTGGTCATTCGGCCAGCGCGCTTACCCGTGCACTGCAGGCGGGCGAGATACAGGCGTGGTTTCAGCCCAAGAAATCCCTGCTCGACGGCAGGATCGTCGGTGCCGAGGCCCTGGCCAGATGGCTGCATCCAGCCGAAGGTCTCTTGCTGCCGCGGGCATTTCTGCCCGATTTGGAGGCTGCAAGGCTTGATTTGCCGCTGCTGTGCAACATGCTTGAGCAAACGCTTAGCGCTCAATCGCTTTGGGCCGCAGAAGGATACAGGCTACCGGTCTCGATCAATCTGCCCACGCACCTGCTGGACCGTCCCGATCTGGTCGACACGCTGCACCGAAAGGTTCGAGGACGAGGCGCCGACCCCAGGACCATCACCTTCGAGTTGACAGAAACGTCGACCACCCGGCGCTCCAGCGATTACTTTGCAGGGACGTGCCGGCTGCGCATGATGGGCTTCGGCCTGGCGCAGGATGATTTCGGCAAAGGGTACAGTTCCTATTCCAACCTGATCTCCACGCCTTTCACCGAAATGAAGATTGATCGCTCCTTGGTCAGTGGTTGTGCATGCAACCCCGACATGGCCATCGCCTTGGCCAGTGCCGTCCACCTCGGGCGCGCGTTGGGGCTGGTGACAGTAGCAGAAGGTGTTGAAACGCGAGAGGAATTGGAAGTTGTACGCAAGGCCCAGTGTCACCAGGTGCAGGGGTTCATCATCTCTCCAGCCGTGGACCGAGACAACATGCTCTATTTGCTAAACGGGCAGAGCGTTGAATAAAGAATCGGATGCTCGAATAAACGTTTCAGCTACGTAAATATGTCGCTATATGGCATGAATTTTGTGTCTGTTGGAGCACTCTCACCTTCATAGAGTGATGTCGACGATCAACACCATGAAAAATGCAAGCTTGCGCATGGACAAACTTGCGCGCAGCTCTCAGCGCCTGAACAAGGCAATCCTGCTGCTCAGCGGGCTCATGCTGCTGTTGTCCAGTACGTGTTACTGGGCAGTGTCGCGCCTGCTTGAATCGGAGCAGCAGCGGCTGGAGCTGCATTTTGCCCGGGTGATCGAAATCATCCATGAGCACGAGATCTTCCTGCAGAATCTGGCCAACAGCATGCCAGCCGGTGGCGAGCTTCCTCCACCCGTGGAGCAGGGTGTCACAATGCTCGATTCAACGAGCATCGACGGCAAGACACTGCTCAAGGCGAAGGGATTCGAACTTTCCTTACCCTTCACCCTGGCCTACACCGGCGATTTCCGGGACCAGGAAATACGCGGCGCCTTGGGGTTGGGGTTGCGTCTGACCGACTACTACGGGGGGTTCTGGGCCCGCTCGTTCTACGCATCGCCACAACTGTTCGTGCTCGAACGGGGAGCGGGCGCAAGCATTGCCGTGCCCGCTGCTGGCGACCAGCGTCAGCATCAGCCGCTGCTGCCTCGCCATTATGTAACCGTGGTCGATCGCTTGGTGCACTTGTTGGCTCAACCCGACATGCTGCCCGACCAGCGTGTCCATTGGGTGCGAGCGCCAGCGCGCCTTTACAACGACAACCTGCGCATGGTCGCACTTTTGAAGCTGGCGCCCGAGCACACCCTCAAGCCGAGTGCGACGGGCGATAGGGAAATGGTTTTGGCTGCGGTAATGGATACGGAGCAGGTCGATGAATTCGAGCGTGTGCTCAGGCTATCGGTCTACAACCAGTTCACCCTGATTTCCCCAGATGGCAAGGTCTTGATGGGAGAGCGCGGCAAGGGTGATCTGGCCCCGCTTGGCCTGAGCTTCAACCGGAGCGGCTTGCGTTTCAAGATGATGTCGTCGTCGGGAGACGCGTGGACTGGGCTGTATGCCATCAGCTACGGGGACTTTCTGCGCTACGCCAAATGGCCTCTGCTTGGCCTGGCGTTGACAATCATCGCTGCGATCCTGCTAGGGCTCTGGGTCAATCACTGGTACAAGTCGCGCATCGTTCGACCCGCTCAGCGAGCTCAAGTCCGGCTGGCGGAAAGCGAGGCCTTCAGCCGCATCATCCTTCACAACGTGCCGGTCGGGCTGTGCGTTGTGAGGCGCCACGATCACAGGGTGTTGTTGGAAAACGAGTGCGCAGTACAACTGGGCGTTACCGCAGCGGTGCTTCAACTGCTGCGTGATAACCACGGCGACCAGGCGCCGGGCGAACTGTGCCTGCAGGTAGACGGGCGTTACGTCCAGGTGGTAGCGGTCGCTACCCGTTACGACGGAGAAGACGTGTTCCTCTGCGGCTGCAATGACATCACCCGCCACGTCGACGAGCAATTGCAGCTCAACCAGGCCCACCAGCGTGCAACGGCTGCCAATGAGGCCAAGACCGTTTTCCTGGCCACCATGAGCCATGAAATTAGAACCCCGCTCTACGGTGTGCTGGGCAATCTTGAACTGCTCTCGCTGACCGAGCTCAGTAAGCGCCAGCGGCATTACCTGCAAATCATCGAAAACTCGTCGACAGTGCTGTTCCAGCTGATCAGTAACGTTCTGGATGTGACCAAGATCGAGTCTGGGCAGATGGCATTCGAGCATGCCGCTTTCGATCCGCGTCAGCTGGTCGACGACGCACAGGCCAGTTTCGAAGCCACAGCTCAAAGTAAAGGGCTGCAGCTTGAAGCTGAAATAGACGCCCATGTGCCTGCACAGGTAGAAGGGGATGCCGGGCGGATCAGGCAGATCCTGCACAACTTGCTAGGCAACGCGATCAAGTTCACCCCCTCTGGACGCGTACGCCTGCGCTTGATCGTTCAAGAGCGCAGCGATCAGGATGTGTTATTGCAATGGCAGGTGACGGACACCGGAAAAGGGATTCCCGAAAAGGCCCTGGAGCATCTGTTCAAACCGTTCTACCAGGTATCGGCAGGGCAGGAAGGAGGAGGTGCCGGGCTCGGGCTTTCCATTTGTTCACGCTTGAGTGAGTCGATGGGCGGCACCATGCGCGTGGTCAGTGAGCCTGGCCTTGGGAGCAGCTTCTCACTGTTCATACGCCTGCCCGTTGTAGCCTCCTCGTCGACCGTGGTGCCTGTGCAAAAAGAGGGGTCGCAGGCGCCGTCTGCACCATTGAAGTTGAGCGTTTTGGTGGCTGAGGATAACCCAGTCAGCCAGGCGGTCATGCGTGAGCAGCTCGAAGCCATCGGGGCTTACCCAACCGTCGCGGCTGATGGCCACCAGGCACTTCAACTCTGGCACGCCAAGCGTTTCGACATGGTCATCACCGACATCAACATGCCCAAAATGAACGGCTACGCGCTGACCCGCACGCTGCGAGAGGCAGGCGTGGACGTACCCATCATCGGCATCACCGCCAATGCGCTGCGCGAAGAAGGTGAGCGTTGCCTGCAAGCGGGTATGACCGCGTGGATCGTCAAGCCTCTGAGCCTTGGTGCACTGCGGCAGGTACTGATGAACCACTGCCCTGGATCGACTGGTACTCAGGCTGCAACCGACCCGGGCAGTGAGGATTTTTCAGGCTGGATTCAATTGTCCCAGCCCATGCGCCAATTGCTTGCCCAGACGTTGGCAAGCGACATCGAACAGTTGGAAAAGGGGGTGATCGAGCGCGATGCAGTTCTGGTCGAACAACGGTTGCATAGTTTGAGCGGTGCATTGGCCAGCATCAACGCGACCGCGTTGTACACCGCATGCCAGCGACTGGAAAACATGTTGCAGGAACTGCCGCTGGACGCACGCCTGGGCGGGCAAGTCCGTGCGCTGTGCGAGCGGCTTGCCCAGGTCGCGCAACGCTTGTCAGACGAGATTCCCGGATGAGCCTTGTCCCCTATTGGAGTATTTCTGCATGCCTCATCACAAGGTTGTCATCGCTGACGATCATCCCATCGTTCTGCTGGGGGTGCGTGAAGTCATTCAACGCATCGGGCGTTATAAAGTCGTCGGTCAAGCCACCAACTCATCTGAATTGATCGATCAACTGCGCCTGCACAACCCTCGCACCTTGATCACCGACTTCAATATGCCGGGGGATTGCACCTACGGGGATGGTTTCAAACTTATCGAGTACATTTTGCGTCACTTCCCGGACACCCAGGTCATCATTCTGACCATGATTTCTAACGGGTTGATTCTGTCCCGGCTTCAGGAACTGGGTGTGGCAGGGGTCATTCAGAAAAATCACCTGCATGATGAAATCGAAAAAGCGCTGAGTGCCATCCGCAAGCGGCGGCGGTACCGAAGCCCATTGCCGGCACCCACATCTGTGGTGCGCGAAGCCGTGAAGGTCGAGGCACGCTTCAATCAGCTGTCCCCCAGAGAACTCGAGGTCATCCGGCTCTTTGTCACTGGGATGACCGTAGGTGATATCGCCCGGCAACTGTCGCGCAGCAACAAGACAGTCAGCGCGCAGAAGGTGTCGGCGATGCGCAAACTCAATGTCGACAGTGACCAGGACTTGCTGACTTACTGTATCGAATCCAGGCAATTCCAATAGCCAGGGTCTGTGCCTGGCTTGGGGAGTTGGAAAGCGGGTGCGTGGCCGTCAGCACAGGCATGCAGACGATTGGACACGCATCGCAACAAGCCCAGCTTCCTGCTGGACCAGATTAAACGTGTTACCGCTAGACGCGTATGTGAGTCTCCACGCTGTGGGTCATCGCATGCCTCCAATGTTTCAGGGACGAACTCAGAAATCTATGCTGATGCGCACAGGGGATAACCGGAACGGGTTCCTAACGCAGGATGCAAAAAAGCCCGGCACCTGGCCGGGCTTTCCAGTTAGCGATCAGCGATCAGTTGCCGTACACCGGCAGCTTTTTGCAGATGGCTTTGACCTTCTCGCGCACGGCGTCGATCACCGCTTCGTTGTTCAGGTCGGCGAGGATGTCGCAGATCCAGCCAGCCAGCTCACGGCACTCGGCTTCCTTGAAACCGCGAGTGGTCACGGCCGGGGTGCCGAAACGCAGGCCCGAGGTGACGAACGGGGAGCGTGGGTCGTTCGGCACCGAGTTCTTGTTGACGGTGATGAACGCCTTGCCCAAGGCCGCGTCAGCGTCCTTGCCCGAGATGTCCTGCTTGATCAGCGACAGCAGGAACAGGTGGTTTTCGGTACCACCGGATACCACGTCGAAGCCACGCTCGATAAAGACGCTGGCCATGGCCTGGGCGTTTTTCACCACTTGCTGCTGATAGGCCTTGAACTCTGGCTGCAAAGCTTCCTTGAAGCAGATGGCCTTGGCTGCAATCACGTGCTCCAGCGGGCCACCCTGGGCGCCTGGGAAGACCGCGGAATTGAGCTTTTTCTCGATCTCTTCGTTCTTGCGAGCCAGGATCAGGCCGCCGCGCGGGCCGCGCAGGGTCTTGTGCGTGGTGGTGGTGACGACGTCGGCGAAGGGCACCGGGTTAGGGTAGACGCCGGCGGCGACCAGGCCCGCCACGTGCGCCATGTCGACGAACAGGTAGGCACCGACCTTGTCGGCGATGGCGCGGAAGCGGGCGAAGTCCAGTACCTGGGAGTACGCCGAGAAACCGGCAACGATCATCTTCGGCTTGTGCTCGACCGCCAGGCGCTCGACTTCGTCGTAGTCGATCAGGCCATTGCCGTCGATGCCGTACTGTACGGCGTTGTACAGCTTGCCCGACGAGCTGACCGAAGCACCGTGGGTCAGGTGACCACCATGGGCCAGGCTCATGCCCAGGATGGTGTCACCGGCCGACAGCAGGGCCAGGTAGACAGCGGCGTTGGCCTGGGAGCCAGCGTGCGGCTGGACGTTGGCGTAGTCGGCACCGAACAGTTGCTTGGCGCGGTCGATGGCCAGTTGCTCGACCACGTCGACGTATTCGCAGCCACCATAGTAGCGCTTGCCTGGATAGCCTTCGGCGTACTTGTTGGTCAGTACCGAACCCTGGGCTTCCATGACGGCCGGGCTGGTGTAGTTTTCCGAGGCGATCAGCTCGATATGCTCTTCCTGGCGCAGGGCTTCTTGCTGCATGGCTTCGAAGAGCTCGGCGTCGTACTTGGCAATGGTCAAATCACGGCTGAACATGGCGGTCCTCAAGGATCGGGGGTGAAGTGGGTGGGCATTCTACCCCATTGACCCGCCGCTGGCATATGAAGTGGCATCAAGTCGCGGACCAGTGGGGCTCATGTTGCATCCCGCGCCGTTGCTGGGCTGGGCGGGCATTCGAGTTGACTTTCAGGTCCGGTTTTTGGCGTTGCCTGCGTGTGGTGCGCGACCAGACGTGAGAGGCCTCGCTGCCGTTTCAACCGCAGCGCGAAGGCAGAGTCAAGGGCGGCTCAATTGAACATGAACAACGTCTCATTGGCGAACTGTGCCTCGAACTGATGCGCCGGCATCGGTCGTCCGAACAGGTAGCCCTGTACTTCGTCGCAGCCGTGCTCACGCAGGAACTCAAGTTGCTCATGAGTCTCGACGCCTTCGGCGATGACCGCCAGGTTCAAGCTGTGGGCCATGGCGATGATCGCCCTGGCGATCTGCGCATCCTGCTCACCTTCGGGCAAGCCGTCGACGAAGGTACGGTCGATCTTCAACACATCGATCGGGAACTGCTTGAGGTAGTTGAGCGAAGAATAGCCGGTCCCGAAATCGTCCACTGCAATGCTCAGGCCCAGGTTCTTGAGGCTGGCCAGAATCTGCAGCGCTTCGTTCACTTCGCGCATCAGGATGCTTTCGGTCAGCTCAAGCTCAAGGCACGCCGGTGGCAGGCCGCTTTCTTCCAGGATGTTGGCGATCCGCGTACCCAGCTGACCATCGGAAAACTGGCGCGCGGAGATGTTGACCGACACTTTCGGCACACGCACCTTGGCTTTGTGCCAGGCCTTCAGCTGACGGCTGGCTTCGCGCAGCACCCAATCACCGACGTCCACCACCAGGCCCAGTTCTTCGATGACGGGAATGAAGTCGCCCGGTGGCACCAGGCCGCGGGTGGGGTGCCGCCAGCGCAGCAGTGCCTCGGCACCGGTCAGGCGCTTGCCGTCGCCGCTGAATTGCGGCTGGTAATACAGAATGAATTCGTTCTGCTCCATGGCATGGCGCAGGTCACTTTCCAGTTCCAGACGCTCCAGGGCGCTGGCGTTCATCTCGGCCTGGTAGAACTGGAAGTTGTTTTTGCCGCGCTCTTTGGCGTGATACATGGCGGTGTCGGCGTTCTTCATCAATTGGCTCAACTCGCCGCCATCCTGCGGGCTGAGTGCGATGCCGATGCTGGCCGTGACGAAGAACTCGCGGTTCTCCAGCACGAACGGCTTGACCAGGCTGCCGAGGATGTTTTCAGCCACGTGAATGGCGCGGTTCAACGCCAGCTCGCGGGTAGGCCGGGGCTGTAGCAGCAGCGTGAATTCATCGCCGCCCATGCGCGCGACCGTATCGTCCTCGTCTACGCAAGCCAGCAAGCGCAGCGCCATGTCCTTGAGCATGCGATCGCCCGCGGCATGGCCAAGGGAGTCGTTGATAGGCTTGAAACGGTCCAGGTCCAGGAACATCAACACCACCCAGGCCTTCTGCCGCTCGGCCTGCTGCAGGGCATTGTACAGCCGGTCCTGGAACAACGTACGGTTGGGCAGGTGCGTGAGTGCGTCGTAGTAGGCCAGGCGGTGAATGCGCTGTTCGCTGGCCTTGCGCTCGCTGATGTCGGTAAAGAAGCACACGTAGCTGGCCAGGTCGCCTTCATCGTCCAGCACGGCAGTGATGCCTACCCAGGCCGGGTAGTGATCGCCATCGCGGCGCTTGAGCCACACCTCGCCCTCCCAGCTGCCACGCTGGTTGAGCTGCTTGAGGATGTAGCGCAGGTGCGCCTGCTGCTGGTCGTTCATGACCAGCATGCTCGGCAATTGGTCCAGCACCTCGCTGACCGCGTAGCCGCTGACCCGGCTGAATGCCTCGTTGGCCTGCACGATGTAGCCGGCAGGGTCGGTGATCAGTATGGCCGAGGTCGAGTGCTCGAAAACCGTCGCGGCCATGCGCAAGTCTTTCTCTGCACGGCGCTGCTGGCTGATATCGCGACCTACTCCCAGTACACCCTCGAAACGCTGGTCGTCATCCCAGACCAGTACCAGGCGCAACTCGATGGGGATCTTGCGGCCGTCGGCGCGCAGGCAGTCGAACAGGAACAGCTGGGTCGGCAACTGGCCACGCAGTTCGGCCAGTTGAGCCGGGTCGTCCATCGCCTTGCTTACCCGCTCCATCAACCCGTAGATGCCCGTGAGCTGGGCGGGGTTGGCGATGATCGAATGCCAACCGTTGGCGAAGATCCAGTCGGCGTGATAGCCCAGCACGCTTTGCACCGAGGGGCTTACGTAGTCGAGCTTGAGCTGGCTGTCGGTGGAGAAGATCACGTCACTGATGCTTTCGGCCAGCATCCGATAGCGCTGTTCGCTGTCGCGCAGCGACTGGCTCGCCTCGATCTGTACGGTCACGTCCTTGCCTACACCGATGATGCGCGTCACCCGGCCGTCGGCGTCACGAGCCAGCACTTGCTCACGTATGTCGTAGCAGCGCCAGTTGCCATCATGGTGCCGGAAACGCAGCTGGCAGTGCAGCGGCAAGTCATGGCCGTTGTCGAGCTGCTGTTGGCGCAGGTCCTGGTAATGCGCGGCGTCTTCGGGGTGCAGCAGCAGCTCCCAGAAGCGGTCGCCCATGCGGGCCAGTTCCGTGCGGTCATACCCCAGCGTCTGGCCTAGGTGGCGGTTGCTGAAGATCATCCGCTGGCTGTGGATATCCTGGACGTAGAGCTGATCCGGTACGGTACGCACCACGTCCGACCAGAACCGCTCGCGCTCGAGCAACGACAGCTCCACCTTCTTGCGGCTGGTGATGTCGCTGATGCTGAGGATCACGGCCTGGTAGTTGCGGCGCAATTGCGGCAGGCGCGCTGTGAGCCACAAGTGCAGTGCGTCGCCATGCGGAGCAGGCAGGCGCACCTCGAGCTCCAAGGACGGGCGTTGGTCGATCAAGGCCTCGAGCAGTTGCATGCCAACGCTGTCCTGGCCGTCACCGCTGTCGTCGATCAGGCGCTGCCAGGCCTGCTGGTGGTCTTCGATTTGAAGCAACTGGCGCGCTACCTGGTTGATTTCGGTGATCTTCAGTTGCGCCAGGAGCGAGCGGCGCAGGTGAGGGTCCAGCATCAGGCTGTGCTTGAGCGCGGCGCGGTTGCGCACGTGATAGCGGTCCAGTTGGCCGGGCAAACTGGACAGGTCCAGCACGCACAGGGCCACACCTGTGCCTTCGAAGATCTCCTGATAACGCCTGCGGTCTTCCTGCAGGGCCCGCTGCCGGCGGCGCATGTTGACCAGCGCCAGCACTGGGAGCAGGGCGCAGAACAGCACCAGCAGGCATTTGCCTATCAAGGCAGGCAGCAGGTCATTGCGCGCCCGGTCAGCGTCGAACAGGCCGCGCAGTTGCCAGGCACTGTTGTCGATGAACGCCAGCATGACGCTCTGCAAGGGCGCGTCGGGGCGCTCGGCGGCCAGGTCGCGTTGCAGCACCTCGCCTGTACGGCTGTTTTCCAGCAGCCATAGCAGATGGTCAGCTTCGTGCAGATGGCCGGTAAGCGCGCGGTAATAATCAGGCGACAAGCGCAGTAGCCAATGGCCTTGGCCTGGTGATTGGCTCAGCAACAGGTACACGTTGGCGTTGCTGGACGCATTGGTAAAGAAATAGGGCCGCTCCTGGTTGAGCCTCAGCACCTCACCGATGACTGCGTGGTCGTCGCTGGCAGGTGCACTGTCGGCAACGATCTGCCCGGCATCGTCTATCCAGACCACGCTGCGCAGCGCAGGCACTCGCTCGCGCAGCGTGACCACCAGGGGCCCAGCTGCCGATGCCGCCACGGTTGGGTAGGGCTGGAGCAGGTTGATCGCCTGCTGCGCCTTGAGTGCCATGTTCAGACCCAGGTGGTCCGCCAGCTCGGTCGTGTCTTCCAGGCGCTTGTTGCGCAGTTCGGCCTGGGTCAGGCTGAACTGCGCGAACAGCTGCCAAAGAAGCAGCCCGAGCAGAATCAGGGCGAGCAATGCCAGCGCACCCTTGATCGACCCGCGCAGGCTGGCAGCGGGCGCCTTGGACACGCTACGCGATGACGGCGGTGGAGTGAGTGTGATCAAGCGTCGATCCTGCGATGGGCCTGGCGATGGCAGGGAGGGGGCGGGCATGGCGTATGCTTTTTTTATGAGGTAACCGATGCGCGGTGGCGCACTATAAGCCGACCACTCGAAACCGGCTAGCATGCCTCGCATTATGGCAAAGTGCCAGTGCCATTCATGCTTCTGACCGCCCCTATTCGGCAAGCGCATGCCTGCTGTGCGAGAATACCGCCCGCTTTACATGACAATGCTTGGGAGATGTTCGGTTTTGGTTACTCATTTTTCCATCAATGGCCTCGATTCCGCCTGTGGGCGCAGCAGTCAGACCCTTGTCAGCTCTGCCGTGACCGAGGACGTGTCCTGCAAATCGTGCCAGCGCTCACTGGCCAAGCCCGAGGCAGCCACTTCTACCAAAAGCAAGGCGCCGTCGCTGGCCGAGCTGCGCAAGTCTGCCAAGGCTCCCGTCCCAGCTGCAGTGGTTGGCGCCGCCCCACATGCGCCGACGGCGGCATCGGTCACGTCCGGCACCTCTGATAACCGTGTCGGCGCTGCGCAGCCTGCGCGCTCGGGCGGGTTCTGCGTCAAGTCCGCCTGGGCGGCGCGCCTGGCCGAGCAAGGCGACCGTTGCCGACTGCCACGGGGCAAGGTGCGCCAGCGTCACGTCTGAGCAAGGGCTGCTCACCAGGCGCGGCCGCAGGGCATGATCGCTGCTGCTCGACGACCGTTCCAAGCCTGCACCGCCGGCAGATCCAGGCGTGTACAGCGCCGTGATGCCGGCGCGTTGTTGCGCTCGGCGCCTCCTATCAAATACTGCGCGTTGGCGTAGAATGGTCCACTTTGTTCAACGACACCCGACCCTGGCCGACCCGCTGGGGCGATCGTCGATGTCTTTACCTATCTGAATTAGAGGGCTTGGTTTTGGCTCAATACGTCTACACCATGCATCGGCTGAGCAAGGTCGTGCCGCCGAAGCGGGAAATCCTGAAGAACATTTCCCTGTCGTTCTTCCCTGGCGCCAAGATCGGCGTGCTGGGCCTCAACGGCGCGGGTAAATCGACGCTGCTGCGGATCATGGCGGGCGTCGACAAGGAATTCGACGGCGAAGCCCGTCCGATGCCTGACATCAACGTGGGCTACCTACCCCAGGAGCCTCAGCTGGACCCGAGCAAATCGGTCCGTGAGGTGGTCGAGGAAGCCGTCAGCGTCATCAAGGACGCCCAGGCGCGCCTTGACGAGGTCTACGCGGCCTACGCCGAGCCGGACGCCGACTTCGACAAGCTGGCTGCCGAGCAGGCCAAGCTCGAATCCATCCTGCAGGCCGCCGACGGGCACAACCTGGAACGCCAGCTGGACGTGGCCGCCGACGCGCTGCGCCTGCCGGCTTGGGATGCACGCATCGAGCACCTTTCCGGTGGCGAAAAGCGCCGTGTCGCCCTGTGCCGTCTGCTGCTGTCGGCGCCCGACATGCTGCTGCTCGACGAACCGACCAACCACCTGGACGCTGACTCGGTCGCCTGGCTCGAGCGCTTCCTGCACGACTTCCCCGGTACCGTGGTGGCCATCACCCACGACCGTTACTTCCTCGACAACGTCGCAGGCTGGATTCTGGAACTCGACCGCGGCGCTGGTATTCCTTATGAAGGTAACTATTCGGGCTGGCTGGAAGCCAAATCCGACCGTCTGGCCCAGGAATCCAAACAGCAAAGCGCCCATGAAAAGGCCATGAAGGAAGAACTGGAGTGGGTGCGCAAAGGCGCCAAGGCTCGCCAGTCCAAATCCAAGGCACGTCTGCAGCGTTTCGAAGAACTGCAGTCGCAGGAATTCCAGAAGCGCAGCGAAACCAACGAGATCTACATCCCGGCCGGTCCGCGCCTGGGCGACAAGGTCATCGAATTCAAGAACGTGACCAAGGGTTATGGCGACCGCGTCTTGATCGACAACCTGTCCTTCGCCATGCCCAAGGGTGCAATCGTGGGCGTGATCGGGGGTAACGGTGCCGGTAAATCCACCCTGTTCCGCATGCTCATGGGCAAGGAACAGCCGGATTCGGGCAGCATCGAGATCGGTGAAACCGTGCAACTGGCCTGTGTCGACCAGAGCCGCGAGGACCTGGACGGTGCCAAGACCGTGTTCCAGCAGATTTCCGACGGCTCGGACATGATCCGTATCGGCAACTACGAAATCCCGTCGCGTACCTACGTGGGCCGCTTCAACTTCAAAGGTGGCGACCAGCAGAAGTTCGTCAAGGACCTCTCGGGCGGTGAACGTGGCCGTCTGCACCTGGCGCTGACCTTGAAAGAGGGCGGCAACGTCCTGCTGCTCGACGAACCGTCCAACGACCTGGACGTCGAAACCTTGCGTTCCCTGGAAGAGGCACTGTTGGACTTCCCCGGCGCCGCTATCGTGATTTCCCACGACCGTTGGTTCCTGGACCGCGTCGCGACTCACATCCTGGCGTACGAGGACGACTCGAACGTGGTGTTCTTCGAAGGCAACTACACCGAGTACGAAGCCGATCGCAAGAAGCGCCTGGGCGACGCCGCTGCACAGCCGCACCGTGTGCGGCACAAGAAGCTGGCGCAATAAGCCAGATCTTGCTGCACAGAAATGGGGCCCTCAGGGGCCCCATTTTCGTGCGTGTAGCACAACCTGGCACGATCCTGTCGGCAGGTCGTGAGGGCCTACGGCAGATCTTCTAGCGCCTTGTATCTCACGCGTGTTGCTTGAACGATCGCCGCCATCTTTCCCGAAGGTTTGTATACATTTACATAAAACGCACCAAATTATTTCAATAAAACGACATTTCGCCCTATTGCAGGGCAATTGCTTCTTGGTACATTCGGGAAAAACCAATAAGTCCAATCCTCTTGGTGAGATGTCTACCATGATCGAATCCGTCGACAATTTCCTTGCACGCCTGCAACAGCGGGACCCTGGCCAACCGGAGTTTCACCAGGCTGTCGAAGAGGTGCTGCGCACCTTGTGGCCCTTTCTGGAAGCCAACCCGCACTACCTGCAAGCGGGCATTCTCGAACGCATGGTCGAGCCTGAGCGTGCAGTGCTGTTCCGGGTGTCGTGGGTGGACGATCAGGGCAAGGTCCAGGTCAATCGCGGTTACCGTATCCAGATGAACAGCGCCATTGGCCCTTACAAGGGCGGCCTGCGCTTTCATCCTTCGGTGAACCTCAGTGTTCTGAAATTCCTGGCATTCGAGCAGGTCTTCAAGAATTCCCTGACCTCACTGCCCATGGGCGGTGGCAAGGGTGGGTCTGACTTCGATCCCAAGGGCAAGAGCGACGCCGAAGTGATGCGCTTCTGCCAGGCCTTCATGAGCGAGTTGTACCGTCACATCGGCGCCGACTGCGATGTACCGGCCGGGGATATCGGGGTAGGCGCCCGTGAGATTGGGTACATGTTCGGTCAGTACAAGCGTCTGGCCAACCAGTTCACCTCCGTGCTGACCGGTAAGGGCATGACCTATGGCGGCAGCCTGATTCGTCCGGAGGCCACGGGCTATGGCTGTGTGTATTTTGCCGAGGAGATGCTCAAGCGCCAGGGCCAGCGCATCGACGGTCGTCGCGTGGCGATCTCGGGTTCGGGCAACGTCGCGCAGTATGCGGCGCGCAAGGTCATGGACCTGGGGGGCAAGGTGATCTCGCTGTCCGATTCCGAAGGCACGTTGTACGCCGAAGCGGGCCTCACCGACGCGCAGTGGGAAGCGGTGATGACCCTCAAGAACGTCAAGCGCGGCCGCATCAGCGAGCTGGCCGAGGAGTTCGGCCTGGAGTTCCGCAAGGGCCAGGCGCCGTGGAGCCTGGCCTGCGACATCGCGCTGCCATGCGCGACGCAGAACGAACTGGACATCGAGGATGCCAAGGCGCTGTTGGCCAACGGCTGTATCTGCGTTGCAGAAGGCGCCAACATGCCGACGACCCTGGCGGCTGTGGACATCTTCCTCGAGGCGGGCATCCTCTATGCGCCCGGCAAGGCGTCCAACGCCGGTGGCGTTGCGGTGTCGGGCCTGGAAATGTCGCAGAACGCCATGCGCTTGCTGTGGACTGCCGGCGAAGTGGACAGCAAGCTGCATGGCATCATGCAGTCGATCCACCACGCCTGCGTTCACTTTGGTGCGCAGGACGATGGCCGGGTCAACTATGTGAAAGGGGCCAACATTGCGGGCTTCGTGAAGGTGGCTGATGCAATGCTGGCCCAGGGGGTCGTCTGATTGGGTGAGGCTTCGCAGCCCATCGCCGGCTACTCGGGTATTGAGCGGCCTCGCCGGGCCGGCTGCGGTGGGTTATTGGCCCGCCGCTTCGATCTCGATGATCTCGATGGCCTGTTCACCGACAGGCCGGCGCCATGTCACTTCATCTCCCGGGGCTGCGCCCAGCAAGGCCCTGCCCAGAGGTGATCCCCAGTTGATCAGGCCACGTGCCGCGTCAGCCTCATCTTCCCCAACCAGGCACACCAAGTGTTCCTGGTCCTGATCGTCGATGAACCTGACGCGGCTGCCTATCTGCACTTTTTCGGTGGACAGAGCTGCCGGCACCACCTGGGCACTTTGCACCCTGGCGGCGAAATACCGCAGATCCCGCTCGACTTCGGCTAACCGCTGTTTGTCGGCACGCTCGCCCTGAGCCTGCAATTCACTGCGCAACGTATTGAGTTCGGTCAGGCGCCGTTGCAGCTGGCGCAGGCCGTTGGCGGTGACGTAATTACGCTGGTCGCTGACACGCCGCTCGACCGGTTGGTCGGCCTGGGCGGCGGCTTGGTCTTCGTTGACGAATGCTCGGCTCATGAGTGCCTCCTTGTGCAGAAGACCATCATGGCAGGGGCAGGGTTTCAAGCGATGTCCAGCTGCGACACCTTCAGCGCCAGGCGCGGGCGGCGCCGCGGTCTTTCTCCTGCTGCCACTGACGGTCCTGTTCGTCCCAGAAACGCTCGTGGTAGCGCTGCTGTTCGGCGCGCTCCTGCATGGCCTGGCATTGGCGAAAGCCATCGTCCCAGCCAGACTCGTACTGCCGTTCTTGAAGATAGCGCGGCACGTTCTTGCGAAAATCACCTGCTGGTACACCCGCGGCCTGACGGCCGCTGCTGCACCCGTCCTCGAAGCCATCGGCGTAGGCAGGGGGAAACCCTTGGCCAAGCATCTGCTCGTGAGTCGTTTCGCACCCCGACAGCAGCATCACCACGCACAGACCCCACCAGAACCGCCCCATAGACCTTGCCCTCATGCCATCGAGGTAAAGTCTAGAAGGCCAGTTGTGGGCGTGCTGTCAAAACCGTGTCAAAGACTGGTCGAGGCGGGCCACTGGCCGCAGTTCCGCTGTAAACATGAACACTTTCGCAACAAACCAGCCCATCAATAGTGATACCACTTCACTTCCAGCATCACCTCGTTCTGCGCTGTGGACAGGTGGCTGAACTGGCGCGAGGCACTCAGGCGCAGCCCCAGGTTCTGGCTGATTTCCCACTGCTGGTTCAGGCTGACGCTTCGGCGCACCTCGCCATTGGTGAAGTAATCGCCCTTGGCCTCCAGCGTCATGTTGCCAAGCCCATTGCGCCACAGCAGCCCGCCATTGAAACCTGCGGCAGGCGCGATGAATTGCGCGAAGTCGTTGTGGTGTTCTACACGGACCGTGCCCAGTGCAAAGCCCAGCAGGTCATCACCCAACTGCCAGGTGCCACCGGCGCCACCATTGACGTGGCTCACCAGCACCTCGTCATCGTGTTTGCCCGGCACTCGCTCAAGGCCGCCGGCCACTTGCCACGACCAAGGCTTGAGCAGTTCGTTGCGCGGTGTCAGCGAACGGATGGTTGCCAGGTCCAGGCGTTGCACTTGCCAGTCATTGCCTTCGTACTGACGCACTTTCAGTTGCAGGATCTCGATCTGCGCCCCCAATGGGAAGCCGTAGGCGTTGTCGTTGAGATCATGGTAGGCCATGCGCAGGCCATACTCGGCATAGGCGCGGTCTTGGCGAGTGCCCACACCCAATTGCCAGGTCCGCGAATCATGGCCGTCCTCGGGCAAGCCCGGGCGCTCGATGGCCAACGGCGGCGGCGGGTTGGTGTTGATCGCGCGTAGCAATTCGAAGCTGCGCTTGGCTTGGCCGGGGTCACGTTCCTGGCCATTGGCTCGGTAGCGCTCAAGGCGGTAGGCGGCGTCTTGTACCAAGGCCTGCCGCTCACGGGGCAGTGCCTTGAATGCGGGGCTTTGCAATTGCGCCGTGTCGGCGCTTACAGCCAGCACCTGGCGTTTCTCGTCATGGTCCAGTGGCTCAGCACGCGCCAGCAGTTCGCGTTCGCGTGATGGCCGGTAGATTTCACTGGCGACCAAGCCCGATTGCTTCACCGCCTTCACGGTGTCGGTCGGTATGGCGGTCAGCGGGAACTGCGAGGTCAGGTCCAGGCCTGGCCGAGCCACCTGCAGCAACTCCAGCAGGCGATAGGAGCAGTTCTCGTCGAAGAAGAAGTAGTCGAACTGAATCTGTTTCAGTTCCCAGACGTGCTCGACCATGCGGCCAGTTTCTTCTGGCGTGAGGTCCAGCTGGTATTCCCACAGGTCGCGGTTTTCCAGGCTGCGGTATTCCGACAGTTTCTCCTGGTAGGGCATCAGCGCGAACAGCCCGGGATAGCCACCGGCCAACCCTTTCCAGGCATACAGAATGCTGTTGTCGCTGCCTTCGATGTACGCGCCGAAGTTGATCGCATAGCTGAGCAGCGTGGTGTCGTCACTGCGGGTAGTGGACTGGTCGATGCGCAGCAGCGTGTGCCCGAACATCGACGAGGGGCTGTTCAGGTAGGCAGCCGGGAAGATCAACGCGGCGCTGTGCGGGTCGATCGACTGGTACCAGGTCTTGAATTCCTGGCACTGGGGTTGCGGCAAATCCTGTAGGCCAAGTTGCTCTTTGAGCCAGCGTGTACGGGCCGGGAATACACATTGGGCGTGCTTGTCGCCCAGGCTTGCCGGGGCATACAGCGCCTGTACAGTCGCTTTCAGCTCTCGGTCCGGATGGTGTGCGCCATCCTGGGCAAGGAAGAAGGCGTCATCATCCACGTAGCTGCGCCAGCCACCGAGCTTGCCGGTTTCGTAATGGCCCAAAGCAATCCAGTAGGGGGTACTGGCCAACTGCTGGAGACGGCTTTGATCCAGCATCGGCGCAGCATGAACAGGGGCGCAGAGCAACAGCGCCAGAGAGGCAAGGCGTTTGAGCATATCGGGCAACTACTTCCAGACGATGCCGAAGAAAGAGAGACCCGCCCCGGAACCGGGGCGGGAAACGCGCGTTTAGGCTTCGGTAGCGTACTTGGCCAGGCGTGGGTCGTTCTTCAGAACGGCCAGGGTGTTGCTGTGCACGGTTTCAGCATTGACGTCGGCGCTGCTGAAGATCTGGTTGAAGTGGTCGTGGGTAACCGATGCGAAGTGCGCACGGTCCTCCGGCGCCACGCCCAGTACCACGGCGTAGGTGGTCAGTGCTTCACCCTGACCCATGGCCATGTCTTCGGAAAGCTCGTTCATCATGCCGTTCATGGCAAACCACGATTTGCCGCCGTAGGTCAGTGCAGACTTGGTGGAGCAGCCGTTGGTGCCGGAGGTCATGCCGAAAGTGGCGTTACCGGAAGTGCCGTTGGTGGTGGAAGCCAGGAAGTGTGCCGGAGTGCCGCGCTGGCCTTCGAACAGCATGTTGCCCCAGCCGCAGTTCGGGCCGCCTGGCGCGTCGGCCATGGCGTTGAGCGAAGCGACGGTGAACAGAGTACCCAGAAGAATCCGTTTCATAGCATTTATTCTCTATTTGACTTAAACCAAGGGTCAGGTTTCTGGCAACTCGGGTGCCAGGTCGGGAAAGCATTTCACCCACCCGCGCAAGTTGGAGTTTAGGCATGTTCCAAAGGTTGCGTTACTGATTGCGAAAAATTTGCTTGTACAAGACACCGTCGCACCTGCGACATAAATCCCCAGGAGCCTTGCAACCCGCGCGCAGGCAGCGCCAGAATGCTGCGTATCTGCCCCGCCGAAGTAAGGAAACCCAATGCCCGATCCTGTCGCTGCGCGCCTGCGTCTTGCGCCTGAAGCCCTCACCCGGCGTTTCTCTCCCGAGCAGTTTGCTTTCACCAACACGGACGATCTGGAGCCGTTCCGCGGCGTACTGGGCCAGGAGCGTGCTGTCGAGGCCCTGCAATTCGGCGTGGCCATGCCGCGCCCCGGCTATAACGTATACGTCATGGGCGAGCCCGGTACCGGCCGCTTCTCGTTCGTCAAACGCTACCTCAAGGCCGAGGGCAAGCGTCAGCAGACCCCATCCGATTGGCTGTACGTCAATCACTTCGACGACACCCGCGAGCCGCGAGCCCTGGAATTGCCATCGGGCAGTGCCGGGGACTTCATCGCCGACATGAACGGGTTGATCGACAACTTGCTGGCGACGTTCCCGGCCGTGTTCGAGCACCCCTCGTATCAGCAGAAAAAAGGCGCCATCGACCGCGCCTTCAACCAGCGCTACGACCGCGCCCTGGATGTGATCGAGCGCGCTTCGCTGGAAAAGGACGTGGCCCTGTACCGCGATGCCAGCAACGTGGCCTTCACGCCGATGGCAGACGGCAAGGCTCTGGATGAGGCTGAGTTTGCCCAGTTGCCTGAGCACGTGCGCGAACAGTTTCACGAAGACATCGCCCTGCTCGAGGAGCGTTTGAACGAAGAGCTGGCCAGCCTCCCGCAATGGAAGCGTGAATCGAACAACCAGTTGCGTCAGCTCAACGAAGAAACCATCACCTTGGCGCTTGAGCCTTTGCTGGCACCGTTGTCGGAAAAGTACGCCGAAAACGCTGCCGTATGTGCCTACCTGCAATCGGTGCAACTGAACCTGTTGCGCACGGTGGTCGAGCAACTGGTCGAAGACAGCAAGACTGACGCCGTGGCGCGCAAGATGCTCGAAGAGCAGTACGCACCCAGCCTGGTCGTGGGCCATCATCATGACGGCGGGGCGCCGGTGGTGTTCGAGCCGCATCCGACCTACGACAACCTGTTCGGTCGCATCGAGTACAGCACCGACCAGGGCGCGCTCTACACCTCCTACCGGCAGTTGCGTCCAGGGGCCTTGCACCGGGCCAACGGTGGCTTCCTGATCCTGGAAGCCGAGAAGATGCTGGGCGAGCCCTTTGTCTGGGATGCGCTCAAACGCGCGTTGCAATCGCGCAAGCTCAAGATGGAGTCACCCCTGGGCGAACTGGGCCGGGTGGCAACCGTCAGCCTCACCCCGCAGGTAATTGCGCTCAACGTGAAGCTGGTGATCATCGGCTCGCGTCAGCTGTATTACGCGCTGCAGGACCACGACCCGGACTTCCAGGAGATGTTCAGGGTGCTGGTGGACTTCGACGAAGACATGCCCATGGTCGACGAGAATCTGGAGCAGTTCGCCCAACTGCTGCGCACCCGTACCAACGAGGAGGGCATGGCGCCCTTGACCAGCGACGCGGTAGCCCGACTGGCCACCTACAGCGCTCGACTGGCTGAAAACCAGGCACGGCTCTCGGCCCGGATCGGCGATCTGTTCCAGCTGGTCAGCGAGGCCGACTTCATCCGTCAGCTGGCCAACGACGAAATGACCGATGCTGGCCATATCGAACGTGCACTCAAGGCCAAGGCGACGCGCACCGGGCGGGTCTCGCAGCGGGTGCTGGACGATATGCTGGCCGGCATCATTCTGATCGATACCCAGGGCGCGGCCATCGGCAAATGCAATGGCCTGACCGTGCTGGAGGTGGGCGACTCGGCATTCGGCATGCCCGCGCGTATCTCGGCCACCGTGTACCCGGGCGGCAGCGGTATCGTCGACATCGAGCGCGAGGTCAACCTGGGCCAGCCCATCCACTCCAAGGGGGTAATGATCCTGACCGGCTACCTGGGCAGTCGCTATGCCCAGGAATTCCCGCTGGCGATCTCGGCCAGCATCGCTCTGGAGCAATCCTACGGTTACGTGGACGGCGACAGCGCCTCGCTGGGTGAGGCCTGCACGTTGATCTCGGCCCTCTCGCGCACCCCGCTCAAGCAGTGCTTTGCGATCACCGGTTCCATCAACCAGTTCGGAGAAGTGCAGGCGGTCGGTGGTGTGAACGAGAAGATCGAAGGTTTCTTCAGGCTCTGCGAAGCCCGTGGTCTGACCGGTGAGCAGGGGGTGATCATTCCACGTGCCAACGTGGCCACGCTCATGCTCGACGAACGGGTGCTGCAGGCGGTTGAGAGCGGCACTTTCCACGTGTATGCGGTCAGCCAGGCAGATGAGGCACTGAGCCTGCTGGTAGGTGAGGAGGCGGGTGTGCCTGACGAGAAAGGACAGTTTACCGAAGGCAGCGTCAATGCGCGCGTGGTCGAACGGCTGCGCGAGATTGCCGAGATGATCAGCGAGGAAGATATCGAAAAGGCGGAGAAGGAACGTCTTGAAGAGGTAATTGCGCAAGCTAAACCTGCTTGAGTCAATAAACCGGCGCTGGCGGCCAATGGCTACCGTTCGGCGCCGGTTTTCCATCTTTTGCTGGCGCTCTTCTATGCTGAACCAAGGACGCTATCAGTGTTCAGGATGAAGACAGCCCATTCGCAGGGCTGAACAGAGCTTTCAGAGGACGCGGCCATGCGCAACCTCAGCCTTACACGTCAGTGCCTGGGCCTTGTGACCCGCATCGAATGCAGCATTCGGCCCCTGGCTGGCGATACCGGTATGTGGACATTGTTGTTCGCCGCCGGCATGGCCGGTGAGCAACCCTCGGCAGTAAAGGCCCAGGGGCCGTTTCATGGGCCGCAAGTGGCCGAGTCCGTGCTCAATGCCATTGTCGACAGCCTGACTCTGCACGGGTATCAGCTCAACGAAGACCCGCCCATCTGGTGCCTGCACCTGCAGGCGCAGTTGCGGCGCATGAACGGCGAGCGCACCAAAAACCTCGGCGATTACCAGTTCCATCCTGAGACCTGAACAAGCCGGGGCAGTCATCCAGCTTTTGCTGCATGAGGCGGCTGGCTATACTCGCGGTCGTTTTTCCAGCCACCTACGAGTCCCCATCCTCCATGGAACGTATTCTCGAAAATGCGATGTATGCCTCCCGCTGGCTGCTCGCCCCCATCTACTTCGGCCTGTCCCTGGGCCTATTGGCCCTTGCGCTGAAATTTTTCCAGGAAGTGGTCCATGTTCTGCCCAACGTCTTCGCCTTGAGCGAAGCCGACCTGATCCTGGTGATCCTGTCGCTGATCGACATGTCGCTGGTCGGCGGCCTGTTGGTCATGGTGATGATTTCCGGCTATGAGAACTTCGTCTCGCAGCTGGATATCGACGAGAGCAAGGAAAAGCTCAACTGGCTCGGCAAGATGGACTCCTCCTCGCTGAAGATGAAGGTGGCTGCGTCGATCGTGGCCATTTCGTCCATCCACTTGTTGCGGGTGTTCATGGATGCACAGAACATCTCCACCGATTACCTGATGTGGTACGTCATCATCCACATGACCTTCGTCGTCTCGGCGTTCTGCATGGGTTACCTGGACAAGCTCACCAAGCACTAACCACAACTTCAGCTGCACGCGGTGGTCTGTCGCGTGCAGCGAGGTGCCTCTCGATATGCTAGGCTGCTCGCCCTTTTCATCAAGGGCGTGGCTGCGCTGCGCCCTGCAGTGGAGCATGACAATGTCCGAGATCAACCTGTCTACCGACGAAACCCGCGTCAGCTACGGCATCGGCCGTCAGCTGGGTGGCCAGCTGCGTGACAACCCGCCGCCAGGTGTGAGCCTGGACGCGATCGTGGCCGGCCTGACCGACGCTTTCAACGGTGCAGACAGCCGCGTCAGCGAGGCCGAACTGTCGGCCAGCTTCCAAGTTATCCGTGAAGTGATGCAGGCCCAGGCGGCCGCCAAGGCCGAGGCTGCAGCGGCAGCCGGCAAGCAGTTCCTGGCCGACAACGCCAAGCGCGACGGTATCGTCACCCTGGATTCGGGCCTGCAGTACGAAGCGCTGAGCACAGGTGAAGGCGCCAAGCCATCGCGCGAAGACCAGGTGCGTGTGCACTACCACGGCACCCTGATCGACGGCACCGTGTTCGACAGCTCCTATGATCGTGGTCAGCCAGCCGAATTCCCGGTCGGTGGTGTGATCGCAGGCTGGACCGAAGCCCTGCAATTGATGAGCGCCGGCAGCAAGTGGCGCCTGTATGTGCCAAGCGAACTGGCCTACGGTGCCCAGGGCGTCGGCAGCATCCCGCCGCACAGCGTGCTGGTGTTCGACGTCGAACTGCTCGACGTTCTGTAATACCGCTGGGGCCGCGTTGCGGCCCTTTCCCGGCTCGCTAGAACTGTCAGTTCCAGTCTGTTCCCACCGGGCGCAATGCCCGTGCATAGCAGAACAGAAACAAGTTGCGCACCAGCTCCTTCAGCACCCCCGGCTCATTCGAATTCAGCCCGCGCAGGTCCAGATCGCCCTGGTCGCGCAGTTCGTCCAGCGCCTCTGCTTCGAGCACCGCGCACACTTCACCGGTCTCCCGATGGAGAATGCGCAGATACGGATGAGGGCGGTCCAGCCAGGCATCGATCAGATAAGTCATGACTACTCTCCTTGGATAACTTTCCAATGAGAATAATTCTTATTATCAAAATAGCAAGAACCAATTGGCGGATCTGGGTAAAATCAGACCTTGCGCACGAATTCCGATTTCAGTTTCATCGCGCCAATGCCGTCGATCTTGCAGTCGATATCGTGGTCACCGTCGCACAGGCGGATGTTCTTGACCTTGGTGCCGACCTTGACCACCAGGGACGAGCCCTTGACCTTCAAGTCCTTGATCACGGTCACGGTGTCGCCGTCTTGTAGCACGTTGCCGACTGAATCTTTTTTCACCACATCGTCATTGGCCGGTTCGGCTTCGCCGTTGGCCGACCATTCGTGGGCACATTCAGGGCAGATCAGCTGCGTGCCATCCTCGTAGGTGTATTCGGAGTTGCATTTGGGGCAGGGTGGCAACGTACTCACTTCGGTTCCTCGAACAGACAGGCGGAAAAGCCGCCATTGTAGAAGGTCTGGTTTCAGAAGTGATTATGTCCGGACAAAAGTCCGTAGCGGTTCGGGGACGAACCGCGTGTGGGGAAGGGCGTGCCGTCAGTGGGTGCGTGCGACCGCGAACTGGCTGAGCTCGACCAACGCATCCCGGTATTCGCTGGCAGGGAGTACTTCCAGGCACTCGATAGCGCGCTTGACGTAATCCTGCGCCAGGGCTGCGGTGTACTTGAGTGCACCCGATGCCTCTACGGCGGCACGGATCTGCTCCAGGTCTTCGAGGCCGCCTTTCTGAATGGCCTGACGCACCAGCGCTGCCTGCTCGGCAGTGCCCTCGCGCATGGTGTAGATCAAAGGCAGGGTGGGCTTGCCCTCGGCCAGGTCGTCGCCCACGTTCTTGCCCAGTGCTTCGGCATCGCCTTCATAGTCAAGCAGGTCGTCGACCAGCTGGAAGGCCACGCCCAGGTGGTCACCGAACATGCGCAAGGCCTCGCGCTGGGCATCGGAGGCCTGGGCCAGCGCCGCAGCACTGTGGGTAGAGGCTTCGAACAGCATGGCAGTCTTGCCGCGGATGACGTCCATGTAGACCTCCTCGGTGGTGCTGGCATCGCGTACCCGCGACAGCTGCAGCACTTCGCCTTCGGCGATGACCCGGGTAGCCCTGGACAGAATCTGCATGACCGGCATCGACCCCAGTTCGACCATCATCTCGAACGAACGGGAATAGAGGAAATCACCGACCAGCACGCTTGGGGCATTGCCCCACAGGGCGTTGGCCGTGGAGCGGCCGCGGCGCATGCCCGACATGTCGACCACGTCATCGTGCAGCAGGGTAGCGGTGTGCAGGAACTCGATGGTGGCCGCCAGCAGCCGCAGGTCGTCGCCCCGGTGGCCCAGAGCCTTGCCGCACAGCAACACCAGCAATGGACGCAGGCGCTTGCCGCCGGCCGACGTGATATAGTCGCCGATCTTCGATACCAGCGGCACGCGCGAGGTCAGCTGCTTCTTGATGATCTCGTCGACGGCGCTGAAATCGTCAGCCACCGCACGGTAGAAGGTTTGGGGTTGCATCGGCTGCTCCAGTGAGGTTGCGCGGCATGCTAGGTTGCGGGTCCCGGTGTGTCAAGGCACGGTGCCGGTCGGTCGGGCGCTGCACTTGCAAGCAAAACCTGTGTTGCGTACAATCGCGCACCCTAACTTCCTGGGCAGCACCTGCCTTACGCAATTGCGCCGGGCCGTTCCAGCCCTGTGCAGCCATGCCAGCCAATACTCATCATATAAAGCGCTGGGTGAGCAGGATTATCGGAGAAATACCATGTCTTACGCAGTAATCGTTACCGGCGGCAAGCAGTACAAAGTCGCTGAAGGTGAATTCCTCAAGGTCGAGAAACTGGAAGTCGCCACTGGCGAGTCCGTGACTTTCGATCGCGTTCTGCTGGTCGCCAACGGTGAAGAAGTCACCATCGGTGCTCCAGTTGTTGCTGGCGCTAAAGTAGTGGCCGAAGTCGTTTCGCAAGGCCGCCACGACAAGGTTCGCATCATCAAGTTCCGTCGTCGTAAGCACCACATGAAGCGCATGGGCCACCGCCAGTGGTTCACCGAGATCAAAATCACCGGCATCCAGGCTTAATCCCCTAGATCCCCTGAATTTATTTGGAGAATTGAACCATGGCTCACAAGAAGGCTGGTGGTAGTACTCGTAACGGTCGCGACTCAGAATCGAAACGCCTTGGCGTGAAGATGTATGGCGGCCAGGTTATCAAGCCAGGCAACATCATCGTCCGCCAGCGCGGCACCGAATTCCACCCAGGCTACGGCGTGGGCATCGGTAAAGATCACACCCTGTTCGCCAAGATCGAAGGCGTGATCAAGTTCGAAAAGAAAGGCGAGTTCAACCGCCGTTACGTGAGCATCGTCGCAGCCTAATCGCGACGTCGCTCCAAAAGCCCCGTCATGCGACGGGGCTTTTTCGTTTGTGGTGAGCCTCTTGCAAAGCTGTTTGTATGGGTTGCCGGCGTGGGTTTCTACGGTCGTACGGGGCCGCCGCGCTCATTTTTGCAAGAGCCTCATGTTTATCAGTGTTCAACTCGTCGGAAGGCGAGAGGCGGTTTTTGAATGAAGTTTGTTGACGAAGTATCCATTCGGGTCAAGGCCGGTGACGGCGGTAACGGTTGCATGAGCTTCCGCCGCGAGAAGTTCATCGAGAACGGTGGCCCCAACGGCGGCGATGGCGGTGACGGTGGCTCGGTGTTCATGGTGGCAGACGAGAACCTCAACACCCTGGTCGACTATCGCTACACCCGTCACCACGAAGCCCAGCGCGGCGCCAATGGCGGCAGCACCGACTGCACGGGCAAGAAGGGCGAAGACCTGTTCCTGCGTGTGCCAGTGGGCACTACGGTGATCGATGCCTCCACGCAGGAAGTGATCGGTGACCTGGTCAAGCCGGGGCAGAAGCTGATGGTCGCCCAGGGCGGCTGGCACGGCCTGGGCAATACCCGTTTCAAATCCAGTACCAACCGTGCACCGCGCCAGACCACCCCTGGCAAGCCGGGTGAGCAGCGCGACTTGAAGATGGAAATGAAAGTGCTGGCCGATGTGGGCCTGCTGGGCCTGCCGAATGCGGGCAAGAGCACTTTTATCCGCTCGGTATCGGCCGCCAAGCCGAAAGTGGCCGACTACCCGTTCACTACTCTGGTGCCGAACCTGGGCGTGGTCAGTGTCGACCGCTGGAAAAGCTTCGTCATCGCCGACATTCCTGGGCTGATCGAAGGTGCCTCCGACGGTGCTGGCCTGGGTATCCGCTTCCTCAAGCACCTGGCGCGTACCCGTGTTCTGCTGCACCTGGTGGACATGGCGCCGCTGGACGAGAGCAGCCCGGCCGATGCCGCCGAAGTCATCGTCAACGAGCTGACCCGCTTCAGCCCGTCACTGGCTGAGCGTGAGCGCTGGTTGGTGCTGAACAAGGCCGACATGGTCATGGATGACGAGCGCGACGAGCGGGTCAAGGAAGTGGTCGAGCGCCTGCAGTGGGAGGGCCCTGTGTACGTGATCTCGGCCATCTCCAAGCAAGGTACCGAAAAGCTCAGCCACGACCTAATGCGCTACCTCGAAGACCGTGCCGACCGCCTGGCCAACGACCCGGCCTATGCCGAGGAACTGGCCGACCTCGACCAGCGCATCGAGGACGAGGCGCGGGCCCAGTTGCAGGCCCTGGACGATGCTCGCACCTTGCGCCGTACCGGTGTCAAGAGCGTGCACGACATCGGCGATGACGATGGCTGGGATGATGACTTCGAGGACGACGAAGACGGCCCGGAAATCATTTACGTGCGCGACTGATCGGTTGCAGTACACTAAACGCCGCTCGCTTGAGCGGCGTTTTTGTATCCACGGTATCTACAGATTCGACATAGGTTGGAAGACGATGCGAAGCAAGGTGACGGGCGCCAGGCGCTGGGTCGTGAAGATTGGCAGTGCGCTGCTGACCGCCGATGGCAAAGGCCTCGATCGCGGCGCCATGGCCGTGTGGGTCGAGCAGATGGTCGCGCTGCGTGAAGCGGGCGTGGAGTTGGTGCTGGTCTCCTCGGGCGCCGTGGCCGCCGGCATGAGCCAGCTGGGCTGGACGTCACGCCCCAGTGCGATGAACGAGCTGCAGGCAGCAGCGTCCATCGGTCAGATGCGCCTGGTGCAGGCCTGGGAGTCGAGTTTTGGCGAGCATGGCAAGCATACCGCGCAGATCCTGTTGACCCATGACGACCTGTCCGACCGCAAGCGCTACCTCAATGCGCGCAGCACCTTGCGCACCCTCGTCGAACTGGGCGTGGTGCCGGTGATCAATGAAAACGACACCGTGGTGACCGACGAAATTCGCTTCGGTGACAACGATACCCTGGCGGCATTGGTGGCTAACCTCGTGGAAGCCGACCTGCTGGTGATCCTGACCGACCGTGATGGCATGTTCGATGCCGACCCGCGCAACAACCCCGACGCGCAACTGATCTTCGAGGCCCGTGCCGATGATCCGGCGCTGGACGCCGTGGCCGGCAGCACCGGTGGTGCACTGGGGCGCGGCGGTATGCAGACCAAGCTGCGCGCTGCGCGCTTGGCGGCACGCTCCGGTGCCCACACCATCATCATTGGCGGGCGCATCGAGCGCGTGCTTGATCGTCTCAAGGCCGGTGAGCGGTTGGGCACCTTGCTGTCGCCTGAGCGTGGCATGCTGGCAGCCCGCAAGCAGTGGCTGGCGGGCCATTTGCAGACCCGCGGCACGCTGGTATTGGACGAGGGTGCGGTACAGGCACTGCGCCAGGCCAACAAGAGTTTGCTGCCAGTGGGCGTCAAGGCCATCCAGGGCAGCTTCAGACGTGGCGAGATGGTGGTGTGCGTGGGCCCTGATGGGTTGGAAGTGGCCAGGGGCCTGGCCAACTACAGTGCCCTGGAGGCGCAGAAGATCATCGGGCAATCCTCCGACGTCATCGAGTCTATCCTGGGTTATAGCGCCGAGCCTGAGCTGGTGCATCGTGACAATCTGGTGCTGGTATGAACATGCTGAAGAAACTGTTTGTCGTGGCAGCCCTTGGGTTGCCGATGCTGGCTGGCGCCGAGGAAATCGGCCAGGTGTCCACTGTCTTCAAGTTTCTAGGGCCGAACGACCGCATCGTCGTGGAAGCCTTCGACGACCCCAAGGTCGAAGGTGTGACGTGCTACCTGTCGCGAGCCAAGACGGGGGGTGTGAAGGGTGGACTGGGGTTGGCCGAGGACCGCGCCGAGGCCTCGATCGCCTGCCGTCAGGTAGGACCGATCAGCTTCAAGGGCGAGCTCAAGGATGGCGATGAGGTATTCAAGGAGCGCACATCGCTGGTATTCAAGACCATGCAGGTGGTGCGCTTCCTGGACAAGAAGCGCAATACGCTGGTGTATCTGGTGTACAGCGATCGCATCGTCGAAGGCAGCCCGCAGAATGCCGTGACGGCGATTCCGATTCTGCCGTGGGCTCAGTGACGGGCAGGTCTGGGTCGATTTGAGTTGGATGCGTTGTGAGTGTTGAGGTGGGGGTGATGGGAGGCGTGTCAGTCCCAGAACCTCAGCTTCGCAACATCCATTGTCGGGGCCGCGCAGCGGCCCCACGATCTCCGTCAGATAACCACTTCACCCTGATCTTCGCGCACCACCACCTTCACCTCCTCCAGCGGGCTGATGAACTTCCAGTCCGATTCGTCGATGTAGATGCCGTTGGGGCCGCTGCCGCCTTCCAGGTCAATGGCCACGTGTGCCGAAACCTGCGGCTTGACGCTCGCCAGGATCGGCACGAAGCCCAGCTGCAGGCTGGTCTCCAGCAATGCCGCCTGGTTGCGTTCGTCGATGTCCGCCGCTTCGTCCAGGTAGTACGGCAGGCGCACACGCCCAGCCAAGTCGCGGTCCATCAGGTGCAGCAACAGGTACATGTTGGTCAGCGCCTTGATGGTCATGGTCGTGCCGTTGGACGCCGCGCCGTCGATGTCGGCGTGGATGATCGGCTGGCCGTTGACCTTGGTGATCTCGAACGCCAGCTCGAACAGGTCCTTCAACCCCAGCTGGTTATGGTTCGCGGCGACCAGGCGCGCCAGGTATTCCTTGGCCTGCTCGTTCCGGTTGTCCTGGTCAGCGTTCTGGGTGAGGTCGAACACCGACAGGGTTTCGCCTTCTTCATATTGGCCAGCACTGTGGATGATCTGGTCGATGTGCTTGAGCGCCTCCTTGTTCGGTGCCAGCACTACACGGAAGCTTTCCAGGTTCGACACCTGGCGTCGGTTGATCTCGCGGTTGAACAGGGCAAGCTGGTGCTCGAGGCTGTCGTAGTCGCTGCGGATGTTGCGCAGGGTACGGGCAATGTCCGTCACGGCAGCGCGACGCGCCTTGGCCAGGGTCAATGCCTCGTCGGTACGGTGGGCATAGGCGTTGACCAGCAACTGCAGGCGGCGCTCCATGTCGTCTTCGCTGTCGAACTTGGCCACGCCTTTGAGGCGCACCTGCGCGTACAACGCTTCGATCTGGTTATCCACCCGCTGCAGGCTCTGCCAGCTGTCCTGGTAGTCGTTGAGCAGTGGCAGCAGGTTGTCCATGGAGTCGTCGATGGCTTCCATGAACGGGGTGCCGAGGGGCAGGTCGGCCGGTAGCAACTGACGGCGGCGCAATGCATCGTCCAGGGTGCGTTGCTTGGACTCCAGGTCACCCAACTGGCGCGCCACCAGTTGCAGCTTGGCCGACAGCTGCTGTACCCGCTCGGTAAACGCATCGCTGGAGCGCTTGAGTTCATCCTGAGCGGCCTCCATTTGTGCGAGCTGTTCGAGCTTGGCAGGCTCTTCGGCGGCCAGGGTCTGGCTGCGGCGGTAGTCTTCCAGGGCTTTCTGGGCGTCGAGTACCTGCTGGTACAGCGCTTCGGTCTGCGCCTTGGAAGCCGAGCGGTCGGCGCTCACTGCCTGCTGGGTCTTGAGCTGGCGCAGCTCCTTGTCCAGGCGCTCCTTCTGATCACGCAGCGCGGCGCGGTCAGCCAGCGCCTGCAAGGCCGGTGGGTCGATGTGGGACAGGTCGATGGACAGGCCAGGCACCTCGAAACGCTCACCCTTGAAGCGGTCGAGCACCGCTTCAAGGGATTTCACCCACAGGTCGCTGTCGTCCAGCTCGATGCCACGCTCACCCAATGGCAGGCTGAACAGGGCACCGTTGAACAGGCGCATCAGGCGGTCGACATCCTGCTGCGAGAACTCTTCGCGCAAACGGGCATAACTGTTGTTGTCGGCGTGATCGAGCTGCTGCTTGACCTGCCTGAGGCGTTTTTCCAGGTCGCCAACGCGCTGGTCGAGGTCTTCGGCACTGAACTGACGGGACTGGGCCAGGGCGCCGGCGAGCTCGTCATGGGCATCCTTGGCCGCCAGCAACTGCTGCTCCAGCACCTTGACGTCATCGACCAAGGCAAAACGATGGCGCAACACCGACAGCTCGCCTAGCCAGCGCTGGATGCCGGTGATTTCACGCTCAAGGCGCATCAGCTCCTGGGTGCCGCCGCGCTGATCGTTTTGCAAGCGGTCCTGTTCACCCCGGTAATGCTCGGCCTGGATGACCAGCTCTTCCTTGCGCGCCATGGCGTAGTCCTGCCAGGTACCCAGCAGGTTGTCGAGCACCGGCGAAATACGGTGCAGCTTGCCGCGCAGGATGTCGCGTTGGGCAACGCCGCCGGCCAGTGCCTCGACCAGTGGGCCGGCGGCGACCAGGGCGTTGTAGTCCTGTTCCATGCGTCGCACATCGCGGAAGGCTTCTTCGCAGGCGGCAATGTAGTCGACACTGCCAGAACGCAGGCTGTGCTCGAAGGCATCGAGGAACAGCTGCTTGAGCTTGGCCGCCGTGATTTCGCGCATGTGCAGCAGGTTGATGAACAACGCGCGGAAGGTCTTGAGGCTCTGCTCGCTGGTCGAGCGCAGCGGGATCAGGGTCAGGTCCAGGGGCACCGAGGTATGACCGCCGACCAACAGGCGGCGCAGTTCGTCCGGCTTGAGCTCGTAGGCTTTGATGCCCTTGCTTTCAAGGTTGGTGAACAGCTCTTTCTGGCGCAGGCACGTGTCGTTCTTCTGATAGTGCGCCAGGTCCAGCTCGCCCTGGTAGGCAAAGAACTGGTGCCCGAAGCCGCCACCCGGCCCACGGCCGACGACCCCGATCACGTGCGGCCCGTGGGGCAGGCTCAGTTCGCAGAGGATGTACGAGGTGTCACTGGCGAAGTAGAAGCGGCGCGACTGCTCCAGGCTGTACTTGCCAAAGCTCATGTCCGACATGCGGGCCAGGATCGGGAACTGCAGGGCGTTGATCGATGCCGACTTGCCCAGGTTGTTGGCGCCGTACACCGACAGCGGGTGCTCCAGCGGGAACAAACCCAGGCTGTAGCCTGCCGTGTTGAGCAATGCGAAGCGGCGGATGCCGTAGCGTTCCTGGCTCATGCGTCGATCTCCTGTTGCTCTTGGCGAATGGCACGAGCCAGGGCCTGTTCTTCGTCTTCCTCAGCCTCGAACGACGTCAGGTCGAGCGGATCGTCCGTGTGTTCGAGCATTGGCTCGGCGTGGTCTTCGGCCAGCACTGGGGTGGGCAAGGGCAGGGCGCTGTGCAGCGTCGCCGCCAAGTCCCGGTCCTGCTGCACGGCCAGGCAAACGTCCAGGAACCGGTGCATCGGCGGCAGGAAACGGTAGATGCCACCTTCTTCATGGGCGAAGCCAAGCTGGGTCATGCGGCGCAGGATCTTTTCTTCCAAGTCCTCGACCGTCTGCACCTCGGCCTGCAGGAACAGGTCACGGTATTTGTCGAGCAACGAAGGCAGTTCGTCGCGACCAACGCTGCCGCCGTCGAGCACCGCGATCGGGTCACGGCCTTGATCGGCCAGGTGCTCGACCAGAATGAAGGTGAACAGCGACAGGCGCTGCGCCGTCTTGTTGACCTGCGCCGCCGTCATGTCCGGCACGAAGTAGTAGAAACCGCGGGTGTCGCACACCAGCTCGAAGCCCAGGGCCTTGAACAGGCTGCGGTACTGGTCCTGGAAGTTGGACAACTGCGCGTACAGCTCCGGGTCGCGGCGGCTGATGTGGAAACCTTTGAACAGCTCGCGGAAGATCGGTGCGAGCTGGGACAGTTCGGAAAGATCAAGATGCATGGGCTGGGCTCGCGTGGGGTTCTGGGGACGCACTGGCGGCGTCTTCGCGGCTGGAAGTCAGGGCGTACGAACGCAGGCTGACGCGGTGTTCCTGGGTGTCGTAGTCACGCCGCTCGAGGCGCTCGCGGTTGAAGCGTTTTTCCCGTGACAGGCGTGAGAACCAGTACAGCAGTTCGTCGGTGGCGCCTTCGGGCTCCTGCTCCAGCAGCCACACCATCAGGTCTGGCAGAGGCAGTGCCTGTTCACAGCGTTCGGTCATTTCCTTGACCGTGCGCGGTGCGCGAGGCTTGGCGTCGGACGTGCTCTTGTGCGCCTTGGGGAAACGCGCTGGCTTGGGCTCGAAGCGTGCCAAGGCATAGACATAGGCTTCGACCTGGCTGGCGCTGCCCAGGAAGGTGCTTTGCGGGCGGGTAAACAACGGCATGGCCGCCTGGGGCAGCGCGTCCAGGCCCTTGCGGCGCACCACCGACAGTGCCAGGGCTGCACCACGGGTAACCGCGTTATGGCGCCGTGCTTCCTCGCGCAGCGGCAGCAGCAGCTCACGGGCATGACGCAGGGTAAGCTGGGCGCTGGTCTGCATCTCCAGAATGCGCGCATGGGTGCGCAGCAGCATGTCGTCGTCGACCAGGTGGCCAAGGCGCGCCTGTTCACCGAGTAGCTTCAGCAGCACGGTCTCGACCTTGCGCACACCTTGCTCGAAGGCGCCGTCGGCGTTGACCAGCTGGATCATCGGCTCGACGTATTCGTCCCAGGTGGCCAGCACCTCGGCATAGCGCTGGCGCAGCGGTATCTGGCGACTGCTGGTCTTGGCCCGCTCGGCGACGGCCACCAGGGCCTGCTCATCGTTGTCGAGCTTCTTCAGCACATCCCGCACGCGCATGTCCAGCAACCGCAGTTGCCGCGCCAGGTCGTCGCTGTCGCGGTTGTCGAAGGCATCCTGGATGTGCCCGGCCAGGCGCTCCAGGTGACGCAGGTAGGCCTCGATCTCCAGGCACAGGCCGAGGCGATGTTCACGGCGCAGGTAGGCGAGAAAATCGTGGATCTGGGCATTGAGCTCGAAGCGGTTCGGGCTCTTGGCAACGGGTACCAGGATGTCCAGGCGGATCCACACATCGAGCAGTTGGGTAATGTCCTGCGGGGTGCTCTCGATCTGCTGGCGGGCCACATGCTGGCGCAGCTCCACCAGGCTGAGGGTGCCCTGGTCGAAACGCTCGCACAGCGGCTCGATCAGGGCCCAGTGTTCGGCTAGGGCACGCAGGACGCGCTTGGGTTCGATCATCGGCTTGGACTCGTGGCCAAGAAAAAGGGGGCGATTGTACTGCATCCGACGGGTTGGTTCTTATCCGCTTGGTCTGTCGTGCGACAGGCTGATCGAACCGCGCGCCTCCTATGGCTTGCCCAGGCAGGCAGGGGATGCGTAAAAAACCGCCGAGCTGATGCGGCACTGGCGAGTCATCGGCGTTAGAATGCGCACCTGTCCCAACCCCCTCGGATGACCGCCTTGCTTACCGAACAACGTCGTCGCGCCTACCTGTCCGCCATGCAAGTGGTGCACTGGCTGCCGCGCGCCGAGCTGCCGTTCGCCGCGCCGTCGCGGCCCGAGCTGCTGCTGCCGTTAGCGCCGCCCGAGGACATCGATTTCGAGCCGCCGCCACGCCAGATAGCCGACAAATCACCTGTTGCCCCCCAGGCACGGGTCGTCGAGCGGCCGAAGATCGAGGTCCCGCGCCCTGGCGTTTCCGCCAAGGCCGCGGCCAAGCCTGTGGAGGCGCCCGAGCAGGCTGCGACCCCTCGCCCAGTGCCGGTACCGCCTCCGCGCTTTGCCTTGCAATTGCTGCGCGCTGGCGATTGCCTATTGCTGGTCGAGCTGGCCACCGGCCAGCCTTTCCAGAGCCGTGACCCGTCCTACCTGCTGCTCAAGGACATGCTGCGCGCCGCTGGCCTACCCGATGCCCCGCAGATCGTGGGTGAGCCAGTGCGCTGGCCGCTGCTGATGCGCGGCAACATGGACCAGGGCCCGGACGCAGCCCGCGATTTTGTACAGGGTTTTGTCCAGGCGCGTCTGGAAGAAGCGCCCTGCACCTGCCTGTGGCTGGTGGGTACGCCGGCGCTGCGCTTTGCTGCCGGCGCCGACGACCAGGCTTATTACCAAACCCTCAAGCTCGACGGCCTGGGCGAGGCGTGGGCCTTGCCGGGCCTGGAACTGTTGATGGACGAGCCGCAGCGTAAAGCGGACGTCTGGAAAGCCATGCGCCAGCTGATGGCGCGCTGGAAACCCGTTGAATGAGTGACTCGATCAGCTTTCGCCCCATGACCGAGGCGGATCTGGATGCCGTGCTGAAAATCGAATATGCCGCGTTCAGCCACCCCTGGACCCGCGGCATCTTTCTGGATGCCCTGAAATCCTATGAAGTCTGGCTGATGTTCGATGGGCAGCAACAGGTTGGCCACGGCGTGATCAACGTGATCATCGACGAAGCTCACCTGCTCAACATCACCGTCAAGCCGGAAAACCAGGGGCGCGGCCTGGGCTTGCGGCTGCTCGAACACCTGATGTCGCGCGCCTACCAGCTCAACGGTCGCGAGTGTTTCCTGGAGGTGAGGGCCAGCAACCCGGCTTATCGCCTGTACGAGCGTTTCGGCTTCAATGAAATCGGCCGCCGGCGCGACTATTATCCAGCTGCGGGTGGTCGCGAGGATGCGCTGGTGATGGCCTGCACGTTGTTCCCGGACTGAGCCAGCGGCAGGGCCGCTGCCGAGACGTGCAGGGGTGTGCCATGTCGAAGAAACGGAGTGTGGTTGCCGCGCTGTTGCTGGCGGTAAATTCGGCGTCCAGCGGGGCCCTGGCCGATGAACGCGACCTGAGGATGTTCGCCCAGTGGGCGGGTGAGCACCCGACACGGCCTTTTCGGGACATGCTCGTGCAGGCGCGCGTCTACGGCGTGGTGCCCATTGATCAGCTGCTGCGCTCGGCCTCGGACTGGAAATTGTGCCGGGCTTCACCGTTTGTCGTGCCGCCCAAGCAACACTGGCCGGCTGTGCGCGCTACGCTGTCATTGCTCCGAACGCTGGGTGAGCAAGGAGCCTTGCCCGATTTCGAAGTGGTCTCCGCCTACCGTGATCCAGGCCTCAATCGCTGTGCCGGCGGGGCGATCGGCAGTGCGCATACCCAGGCATTCGCCGTGGATGTCCTGCTGGCGCCCTGGGCCGACCCCAACCCGCTGTGCCGTTTCTGGCAGCAGCACGGTCAGGCGTGGGGCATGGGCCTTGGCCGCTACCCGAGCGGTCGCATTCACCTGGACACGGCCGGCTACCGCACCTGGGGCGGTGACGGCAGTGCGGCGTCATCCTTTTGCAGCAAGCCCAGGTGAGTCAGCAATCCCGCTGTGGCTTAACGTGGCCTTTCGCGCGCCCATGTCGCTCGCGCACTGGGCGTGGTTAGCCTGGTAGCTGTCTTTTTGGCGATGAGCGGTGTGAGGTGATTGCGCAGGCTCGCGAAGACCACCTGACTTTCTGGCGGGCAAAGAAAAAGGGCTTACCTTGCGGTAAGCCCTTCGTCTTGTTTGGTGGCTACACAGGGACTTGAACCCCGGACCCCAGCATTATGAATGCTATGCTCTAACCAACTGAGCTATGTAGCCGATGGCGCGCATTATTCTCTTGAACGGCCCCCCTGTCAACACGCTTTATAAAAAAATTTGCACGCTTTCAAAAACTTAGCGAGCGATCGCGGTGCGCGCAGCGTTATCCATCCCCTGAAAACCCCAAATCGTATGGTTGATCGGCTTCAATTTCGGTATTTACCGGCTCGAGCCCCGGACGCTCTCGGCCCAGTCGGAGCATCCACAGAGCTTTGGAAGAAAGGGCTGGCCAGACCTGATGTAGAAAAAAAGGTAGCTATGTATCTATTTGTATCCCGATAATCGGAGCCCAGCTTTCCGACGGAGATCCAGGCCATGGCCATCCCCAGCGCCGCCCCGGCGTCCACCCAAGCGCAGGCGAGCACCGCTACGCCGTTGGTAATGCGCATCATCGGCTTCTGCGCCTTGGCGCACCTGATCAATGACCTGATCCAGTCAGTGCTGCCGGCCATCTACCCAATGCTCAAGGCCAATTACGACTTGAGCTTCGCCCAGATCGGCATGATCACCCTGACGTTTCAGATCACCGCCTCGCTGCTGCAACCCTGGGTGGGCTTTTTCACCGACCGCCGGCCTACGCCCAACCTGCTGCCCATGGGCACGGTGTGCACGCTGATCGGTATCGTGATGCTGGCGTTCGTCGGCAGCTTCCCGATGATTCTGCTCGCCTCGGCCCTGGTGGGCATCGGCTCTTCGACATTCCATCCCGAAACCTCGCGTATTGCGCGATTGGCGTCCGGAGGCCGCTTTGGCCTGGCGCAATCGACCTTCCAGGTAGGCGGTAACACAGGTTCTGCCCTGGGCCCGTTGCTGGCTGCGGCCATCGTCATCCCGTTCGGGCAAACCCATGTCGCCTGGTTTGGCGTGGCTGCACTGTTCTTTCTCGCCGTGACCCTGATGCTGCGCCGCTGGTACATCGAGCACCTGAGCCAAGCCAAGGCGCGCAAGGTGGTACAGGCTACCCACGGCATCTCCCGCGGGCGCGTGGTTGCCGCGCTGGTGGTGCTGGGGCTGCTGGTGTTTTCCAAGTACTTCTACATGGCAAGCTTCACCAGCTACTTCACCTTCTACCTGATCGAGAAGTTCGGCGTATCGGTCGCCAGTTCGCAGTTGCACCTGTTCCTGTTCCTGGGCGCGGTCGCGGCGGGCACCTTCTTTGGCGGGCCCATCGGCGATCGCATCGGGCGCAAGGCGGTGATCTGGTTCTCGATTCTGGGCGTGGCACCGTTCACCCTGGCACTGCCTTACGCGGACCTGTTCTGGACAACGGTACTGAGCGTGGTGATCGGCTTCATCCTGGCCTCGGCATTCTCCGCCATCGTGGTGTATGCCCAGGAACTGGTGCCCGGTAGCGTAGGCATGATCGCGGGCATCTTCTTTGGCCTGATGTTCGGCTTTGGCGGCATTGGCGCGGCATTGCTGGGCTATGTGGCTGACCTGCGCGGTATCGAATACGTGTACGGGCTTTGCTCGTTCCTGCCCCTGTTCGGGGTGCTGGCGGTATTGCTGCCGAGCACGGGCAAGCGCTGATGCTCAAAAAGGGGCAGGGATGCCCCCTTGACGCCACAGGCACTGAGGCAATTGACGGTATCGCCTGCTCTGGCCTAGAGTGCCGCCTCTTGCTCACTTTCTGCGTAGTAGCCAAAGCAATGCGCCGTTTCCTGTCCTTGCCCTGTCGCCGTCAGCCTGCCCCGGATGGGCTGCGCCGTGCCTGGCCGAGCGACACCGTGCTCAAGCGCCGTCGCAGCGTCCTGTTTGCCTTCACCTTCTCGCCACACCTGAACTGATCAGCGTTCGAACAGCGTCCGCCGTGGTGGTGGGTGCCTTTGTCTGCACGTCTTATCGGTTTGCTGGGAGTGGTTCATGAACATGCGTTTGCTGGCGGGCTTACTGTTCGCCGTTTCGGTCGTGGGGTTCAGCCTGGGCGCGACCCTGCCCCTGGTGTCGTTGCGCCTGCACGAGGCTGGCGCAGGCACCCTTGAAATCGGGATGATTTCCGCCATTCCGGCGGCTGGCATGATGCTGTCGGCCTTTCTGGTTGATGCCTGCTGCCGGTATTTCAAGCGACGCACACTCTACTTGCTGTGTTTCAGCCTGTGCACACTGAGCATCGGCCTGCTGGAACCTGCATTTGCCTCGTTGTGGTGGCTGGCGATCTTGCGCCTGGCGCTGGGCCTTGGCATGGGCATCGCGATCATTCTCGGTGAGTCGTGGGTCAACGAACTGTGCCAGGAGCACAACCGGGGGAAGATCATGGCCCTCTACGCCACCAGCTTTACCGGTTTCCAAGTGCTTGGGCCGGCGATGCTGGCGATGCTTGGTGCCCACAGCCCCTGGATTACCGGCGTGGTCACGGCCTGCTATGGCCTGGCGTTGGCGTGCATCGTGGTGACGGTGCCCAATGACCGGGTGCTGCACGCTGAAGACGACAAGAGCTTCGGCCTGGCCGGCTTCTTTCGCGTGGCCCCGGCGCTGTGCGTGGCTGTGCTGTTTTTCTCGTTTTTCGATGCCGTGGTGCTCTCGCTCTTGCCGGTGTACGCCAGCAGCCACGGTTTTGCCGTGGGTGTGGCGGCGCTGATGGTGACCGTGGTGTTCGCAGGGGACATGCTGTTCCAGCTGCCGCTGGGCTGGCTTGCCGACCGCGTCGAGCGCACCGGCCTGCACCTGGCGTGCGGGGTAGTGGCCATGGCCATTGGCATCGGGTTGCCCTGGTTGCTGAACATGACGTGGCTGTTGTGGCCCTTGCTAGTAGTACTGGGTGCTGTCGCGGGCGGCATCTATACCCTGGCACTGGTGTTGATAGGCCAGCGTTTCAAAGGGCAGGACCTGGTCACCGCCAATGCCAGCGTCGGTTTGTTGTGGGGCGTCGGCAGCCTGGTGGGGCCGCTGATCAGTGGTGCGGCCATGGACGTGGCGCCCCACGGGCTGCCCATGGCGCTGGCATTGATGGCCGGGCTTTTCGTGTGCTTTGCACGGCAGTCTTATCGGCGTGAGCAGCCGTCCTGCACCCCCTCTGAAAGCTAGCGGATTTGCCTGCAGGAACGGCATTGCAGCTCGCTCCGGTGGTTACCAACTGAGCCGTGTCAGTGAGCTAAGCGGCGTCGATGTTGACCCAATACCGGGTGTGGTAAGCGATACGCACTGGCAGGCTGCGGGCCAGTAGCTGCAGGATCTGATTGGTGTCGGCCAGCTGGTAGGTCCCGGAAACCATCAGTTTCGCCACCGCTGGGGCGCAGCGCAGCAGACCGGGCCGGTATCGGTTCAGCTCAGCGACGAAATCTGCCAGCGGCATTTGCCGAACGCTGAGCACACCCTGCGTCCAGCCCCAAGGGTCACTGGGCGGGGTGACGGCTTGATGGCTTCCATTGGCCTGCACGCGCAAGGTCTCGCCGGAATGCACCCGCACTGGCGTAGCACCGGTCATCACCGTGACTTCGCCCCGGCGCACCGCCACCAGCAAGCCGTGATCGCTCTGGCGCACCAGCAGTTGCCCGTCGAGGGTGCGCAGGGTGGCTACTCGGGTATCGATGAAGAACGGGCGTTTGTCGTCAGAATTGCTGTCCAGGCTGACTTCACCGCGCAGAAGCGCCAGGCGGCGTTGGCTCGCCGTGAAGCGCAGGTCGATAGCACTGGCGGTGTTCAGTTGGATGCGGCTGCCATCACTGCCTTGCAATTGTCGGCGCTCGCCGGTGGCAGTGGCACTGTCGGCCAGCAGCTCCGGCAGGCCCAGCGGCTCGCGCGCCATCCAGCCAAGGCCGCTGCCGACCACCAACAAGGCCCCCAGCTTGAGCTGGTCGCGCCGGCTGATGCCCTGGCGCTCGCTGCCTTGCAGGGTACGACGGCTGAGGTCCTTGGGTAGCCCGGCGAGCTCATCGCCCAGGTTGCTGACGCGCTGCCAGGCCAACCCATTGTGAGGGTGCAACGACAACCATTGCTGGAACTGCGCCTGGGCATCCGGCCCTGGGCTGCCGAAGCGTAGCCTCACCAACCAGTCGATGGCCTGGTCGACCCGGGCCTGGGCGGGTGCTTGGTCAGGCGTCGGCATAACGCAACCGGTAGCAAGTCTTCAGCGCCTTGGCCAGGTCGCGCTCCACGGTCGCTTTCGAAACGCCCAGGAGCAAGCTGATCTGGATGATGCTCAGCCCGTCCAGTTGCGCATGCAGAAAGGCTTGGCGAGCACGCGGCTTGAGCTGGTGCAGGGCACGATCGAGGCGCTCCAGGCTATCGAGAATGACCAGCCTGTGTTCTTCGCTCGGGATATCGGTTTCGGGTAGGTGCGCCAGGCTGTCCTGGTAGGCCCGCTCCAGCGCACGGCGACGAAACTGATCGATCATCAGGCCGCGGGCGATGCTGCTGAGGTAGGCGCGAGGCTCTTTCAACGGCGAGGTCTGCCGGGCGCGCAACAGGCGCACGAAGGTGTCCTGGGCCAGGTCGGCCGCATGTTCGCTGCAACCGACGCGACTGCGTAGCCAGCCGCGCAACCACGCATGGTGGGATTGGTAGAGCAGGGCGACCTCGGTCGGTTTGAGCGTGTCGGGAAGCTGCATCGTCGCCACGGTCGGTTCCTGTCGGATGTGATTGTGAATGGTTCTCAATTCTATGCGGGTAAGGCCATGGCGGGCAATGCTGCCTCAGGAATTACTTGCGCAAGATCCGGCAGTCGGCCGATGAGTGGCTGGGTTAAGCTGGCATCTCCACTGATCGATGGAGCCGCTTCAATGTTGATCGACGCCGAACCTTTCGCTTACCGGCAAGCGGCCGAATACCTGGGTGGCCTGGATGCGGACTGGGCGCGGCACATTGCCGCCGTCGGCCCCTGCCGCCACCGTACTACCCCGGGGCGTGAACCCTTCGAAGCACTGGTGAGGTCGGTCGCTTACCAACAACTGCACGCCCGTGCAGGCGACGCCATCCTCGGGCGGCTGCTGGCGCTATTTGGGCAAGAGGCTTTCCCCACCCCCACGCAACTGCTGACAGCGGACCCCGCCGCCTTGCGCAGCTGCGGCTTCTCGGCCAGCAAACTGGCCACGCTGCTGGACATTGCCCAAGGCCGCCTGGACGGTGTGGTGCCAACCCGCGAGCAGGCCCTGGACATGCCCGACGACGAATTGATCGAGCGTCTGGTGACGCTGCGCGGGGTAGGGCGATGGACAGTGGAGATGCTGTTGATCTACAGCCTGGAGCGTCTGGATGTGTTGCCGGTCGATGACTTTGGCGTACGGGAGGGCTATCGGCGGCTCAAGGGCTTGGAAAAAGCACCGACGCCTGCACAGATGCGCGCGCTGGGCGCCGCCTGGCGACCTTATCGCACCGTCGCCGCCTGGTACTTGTGGCGGGCCTGAGCGCTTGCCGAACTGCACTTAGTCTAGAAGATGAACATGACAACCTACACCACTCCCGAGCAGCGCTGGCAGGCCGTTGCGGCACGTGTTGCCGAGGCGGCGGACCATTTCGTCTATGCCGTGCGCACCACCGGCATCTACTGCTATCCAGGCTGCAAGGCCAGGCTCCCCCTGCGCAGCAACCTGGAGTTCTTCGAGTCCCCGGCATTGGCCGAGGCAGCGGGCTACCGCGCCTGCAAGCGCTGCATGGGCCGGCCTGCCATTTCGGCGCGTACGCGGCGCCTGGTCAGCGATGCCTGTCGCCTGATCGAGGCGTGCGAGCTACCGCCCAGCCTGGAGCAGTTGGGCGAGCGCCTGGCCGTCAGCCCGTTCCACCTGCATCGGCTGTTCAAGGCGCAAACCGGCCTTACACCCAAAGCCTACGCCGAGGCCTTCCGCGCCCAGCGCCTGAGGAGCAGCCTGGGGCATGGGCAGGGCTCGGTCACCGATGCCATTTTCGAGGCGGGCTACAACTCCAGCAGCCGCTTCTATGCCGGGGCTGAGCAGCGGCTGGGCATGCCACCCCGGCAGTTTCGCGCAGGTGGTGCCGGGGTGACCATTCGCTTCGCCGTGGGCCAGTGCTCACTAGGTGCCATCCTGGTTACCCAGAGCGAAAAGGGCATCTGCGCGATTTTGCTCGGCGATGATCCTGAGGCGCTGGTGCACGCCCTGGAAGACCAGTTCTGCAACGCCGAGCTGATCGGTGCCGATGGCGCGTACGAACAGGTCGTGGCGCAGGTCATCGGGTTCGTCGAGGCGCCGGCGCTCGGCCTGGACCTGCCGCTGGATGTGCAGGGCACCGTCTTTCAGGAGCGCGTGTGGCAAGCGCTGCGTGAAGTACCCCCTGGCTGCCGGGTCAGCTACAGCGACATCGCCGAGCGCATAGGCGCCCCCAAGGCGGTGCGGGCAGTGGCCAAGGCCTGCGCGGCTAACCGTATTGCCGTGGCCATTCCATGCCACCGGGTGGTGCGCCGGGACGGCGACATCAGCGGCTACCGCTGGGGGATCGAGCGCAAACGGCAATTGCTGGCGCGCGAAACAGCCCTCTCCTGATGGCCCGAAGCGGCGTAGAATCGCTCGCCAGATCGAATTGCAAAGAGGAATGTTCGATGAGGCGTGTCAGCCTTTCCCGCTTTAGTCACAGCGTGATGCTGTTGCTGGCGCTGATTGTGACAGTGTCCAACCCAGCCTGGTCGGCACCTGCCCCTGCGACGACGGCGCAGGCTGCCGCTGACGCACCGGCACTGGACGAAACCGCGAGCGTCGACCAGCTTAGCGACCGACTGGACCAGATTCGCCAGGGCGTCACCAGTGATGCCAACGACGACCTGCTGGCGCAACTGCGCATGGCGGCCGTGCAGGTCCAGCGCCAGGCCGATGCTTTGAGCACCCAGCGTGCAGCCGATGCGCAGAAGGTGGACGATCAGTTGAAGGTCATCGGCCCCGCTCAGCCGGACGAGCCTGCGACCTTGACCCAGCAGCGCAAGGCGCTGGAGGCCGAGAAGAAAACCCTGGCGACCCAGCAGGATCAGGCCACCAAGCTGACCCAGTCGGCGCGGGACCTGTCCACGCAGATCGTCAACCTGCGCCGCAGCCTGTTCAACTCGCAGATATCCAGCCGGGCAGCGTCGCCGTTGAGCCCTGCGTTCTGGCAGAGCATGATCCGCCCTACCCAGGACGATGTGGCACGGCTGCATGACCTGCGCGGCGAGATCACCGACGCGCTCGACAGTGCCCTGAGCGCTGAACACCGCTGGCTGTTCTTCACCAGCCTGATCGCTTCGATCCTGGTATGGACCTTGGTGCGGGGTTTGCTGGAGCGGCTGCTGGCAAGGTCCATGGTGCGCTGGTTACCGGAGGGACGCTTGCGTCGCAGTGCCTTGGCCGTGGGTGTAAGCCTGGCAACCCTGGGCACCATTGCCGGCTCGGTATCGTTGTTGCGCTGGGGCGTTGAAAGCAGTGCGCAACTGGGTTCGGACCTGGCCAGCCTGACCGATCATATTCTTGCCCTGGTGGTGTTCAGCGCCTTCATTACCGGACTTGGCCGGGCACTGTTGATGTTGCAGCGTCCCTCCTGGCGTTTGCCGGCGATTGCCGACGAAGTGGCCGAGGCCCTGGGCTGGTTCCCCAAGGTGCTGGCACTGGCCTTGATGGTGATGATGACCCTGGAGCGGATCAACAGTGTGATCGGCGTCAGCCTGGCCCTGACCGTGGCGGTCAATGGCCTTACTGCACTGGTGGTGGCGTTGATTTTCGCCGGCGCCCTGATGACCTACCGCCGTGCTCGGCGTCGGCATGGCATTGACCGGGCGACGGGCCTGGCCGGCTTGATCCCGTTCGTGATGGTGGTGTGGCTAGCCGCGATCCTGCTATCGCTGATCACCGGGTACCTCACCCTGGCCTATTTCCTCACAGCCAAGCTGCTATGGGTAAGCCTGGTCGTCACGTGCGCCTACTTGCTCACAACGTTCCTGAGTGATCTGTGCGAAATGCTGCTCTCGCCTCGCCAACCGGGTGGCTTGGCGCTGGCCTCGACGCTGGGCCTGGCACCACGGCACCAGGCGCAGGCGAGCACGGTGCTCGCCGGCATTGGTCGCACCGTCGTGGTGATCCTGGCCCTGCTGCTGACCTTGATGCCGTCGGGCACCAGCCCCAGCGAACTGTTGCTGAGCCTGGGTGACTGGGATGGCACGGGCGGCAAGCTACTTGGCAACCTGAACATCGTGCCCCAGGACATCGTGCTGGCGCTTGGCATACTGGTAGGCGGGATGCTGGCCATTCGTGTGGTCAAGCGCTGGTTGAGTGAGCGCCTGCTGCCGGAAACCGACATGGACGCCGGCATGCGCGCCTCGCTGGTCACCCTGGTGGGTTACCTGGGCTTCCTGTTCCTGGCCATGCTGGTGATGTCGACCCTGCACATCAACCTCACTAGCCTGACCTGGGTGGTGAGTGCCTTGTCGGTCGGTATCGGCTTCGGCCTGCAGCAGATCGTGCAGAACTTCATCTCCGGCCTGATCCTGCTTACCGAACGCCCGGTCAAGGTGGGTGACTGGGTGAGCCTGGCGGGTGTCGAGGGGGATATCCGTCGCATCAACGTGCGCGCCACCGAGATCCAGATGTCGGACCGCTCCACCGTGATCGTCCCTAACTCGCAGTTCATCTCCCAGAACGTGCGCAACGTGACCATGGGCAATGCCCTTGGCGTGGTCGGTATTACCCTGACCTTGCCCCTGGACACCGACGCCAACCGGGTCCGTGAGCTGCTGCTGACCGCCTTCCAGGAGCACGAGGCCATCCTCGAAGCACCGGCACCATCGGTGTCGTTCAAGGACCTGACCAATGCCGGTATGGTGATTGGCGTCAGTGGTTATGTGGCAGGGCCGCGGTTGGTGGGCGGTGCCCGCAGTGACCTGCTGTTCACCATACTGGGGCGCCTGCGCGACGAAGGTATCGCCCTCTCTGCGCCGCAGAGCATGGTGCTGTTGCAGGACGGGCAACGCCCGGCCGAAACTGAAAACGACGCGTGAATCATGGGCTGCCTGGCAGCCCATCTTGGCGTGCGTATACCACCAGCCGAAGGTGCCGGTCTTCATCGACGGTCAGCGAGGTATGCTCGAACAGCTGGGCCTGCCCATCGATGACCAGTTGGCGTACGCCGCTGCAGGATGCATGCACGTCGTGGGTGCGCCAGCCGGCCTTGAAGGCCGGCGAGACATGCTCCAGTTCGTCCACCAATGCGTGGATATCGGCTTCCTGCGTGGCCCGGGCGAAGTCGCGACGAACGCTTGCCAGCATAATCGGGGCCTGGCTGTCCCAGTCGTGCAAGCGCCCATGCATCGTCGGGTCGGTGAACAGCAGCCAGAGCAGGTTGCGGCGCTCAGGCGGGTGCGCGGCGAAGCCGAAGAGTGCGTCGGCTAGCCCATTGAACCCCAGTACATCCCAGCGCAGGTTGAGGACGAAGGCCGCGTGCGGCAGGTCGTGCATCAAACGCCTCACCAGCGGCGCCTGGCGCCCAGTGCTGCTTTTCTGATCGGTGCACGGGCTGTACAGGGGCTGGCCACCGCGCTGCTGTTCCCTCAGGTCTATGCTTCGATTCGGGTCAACTTCGACGCCCAGGACAGCCGCCGCGCCTTCGGCTTGCTAGGGATGACGCTGGGGCTGGCTGCCCTCGCAGGCCAGGTGCTGGGCGGCTGGATGGTACATGCTGACCTGTTCGGATCAGGCTGGCGCAGCATCTTTTTGATCAATGTACCCATTGGGTTGCTGGCTTTCGTGGCGGCGCGCTACATCCCCGAGACCCGCGCGCCCCAGCGCCCGGACCTGGACTGGGCAGGCGTGGCGCTGGTCAGCGTCGGCCTGGCATTGCTGCTCGTGCCGCTGATCGAAGGACCGGGGCAGGGGTGGCCTGCCTGGAGTTTCTTCGCGCTCGGCCTGGCATTGGGCTTGCTCGCGCTGTTCAAACGCCAGCAGCAACGGCGACGAGCGACCGGCAGGTTGCCCTTGGTGGACATGCAACTGTTGACGCAGCGCCGCTTTGCACTGGGTACGCTGCTGGTGCTGGTGGTCTATTCCACATCCAGTTCCTTTTTTCTGTGCTTCGCCCTGCTGATGCAGAGCGGGCTGGGTCTGGATCCCTTCATGGCGGGCAGTATCTTCGCACCCTGCAGTGTGGGTTTCGTACTGGCATCCCTTGCTGCCCCGCGGCTGGTTGCGGGCTGGGGAATACGAGCGATCATGGTAGGGGCCTTGCTGTACGCGCTGTCGATCGGGTTGCTGATTGCCCAGGTCCAGGCGGCAGGCGCACAGCTGGTGCCAGTTTGGCTGATCCCGGTACTGATCGTGGTAGGTGCGGGGCAGTGCAGCAGGTCGGTGCGGCGCTGGGGGTGGCCGTGGTGGGGATTTTCTTCGCGGCGGCGCTGCCAGGGGAAGGCTTGGTCGTTCAAGCCGGCCAGTATGTGCATGCGTTTGTGGCCGGCATGCTCTACAACCTGGGTGCCGCGGTGATGGTGATCGTCTTGCTGGTGATGCTGGCAGGCGAGCAGCGGTCTGGGGGAGGTGAGTAAGCCGCACGCACTGGCGCCGTGCTCCCGCTTTTTGCGGGCTTGAATAAAAACAGGAGCGTTCGGCAGACCCTCAATTGGGCTGCTGAACGCTCCTGCTTATTTACGCTGCGGTTAAGCGTCGATCAAACGTTGAAGCGGAAGTGCATCACGTCGCCATCTTTGACGATGTAATCCTTGCCTTCCAAGCGCCACTTGCCGGCTTCCTTGGCGCCGCTCTCACCCTTGTACTGGATGAAATCGTCATAGGCCACGACTTCGGCGCGGATGAAGCCTTTCTCGAAGTCGGTGTGGATCACCCCGGCCGCTTGCGGGGCAGTGGCACCTACGCGCACGGTCCATGCACGTACTTCCTGCACGCCGGCGGTGAAGTAGGTCTGCAGGTTCAGCAACTCGTAACCGGCACGGATCACACGATTCAGGCCAGGTTCTTCCAGGCCCAGGGCCTCGAGGAACATGTCCTTTTCTTCACCGTCGTCCAGCTCGGCGATTTCCGCTTCGATCTTGTTGCACACCGGTACGACCACCGCGCCTTCTTCCTCGGCGATGGCGTTCACCACGTCCAGGTGCGGGTTGTTCTCGAAACCGTCCTCGGCAACGTTGGCGATGTACATCACCGGCTTGCTGGTCAGCAGGTGGAAGCTACGGATCAGGGCCTTTTCATCGGCGCTCATGTTCTTCATCAGGCTGCGCGCTGGCTTGCCTTCGGTGAAATGCGGGATCAGCTGTTCCAGAATGGCCTTCTGCGCCAGGGCGTCCTTGTCGCCACCCTTGGCGTTGCGGGCCACTTTCTGCAACTGCTTTTCGCAGCTGTCGAGGTCGGCAAAGATCAGTTCGAGGTCGATGATCTCGATGTCGCGCTTGGGATCGACGCTGTTGGAAACGTGAATCACGTTCTCGTCTTCGAAGCAGCGCACCACGTGGGCGATGGCGTCGGTCTCGCGGATGTTGGCGAGGAACTTGTTGCCCAGGCCTTCGCCTTTCGAAGCACCGGCCACCAGGCCTGCAATGTCGACGAATTCCATGGTGGTGGGCAGGATGCGGTTGGGCTTGACGATTTCAGCCAGCGCATTGAGGCGCGCATCGGGCATGGGCACGATACCGCTGTTCGGCTCGATGGTGCAGAAAGGGAAGTTCTCTGCCGCGATGCCAGACTTGGTCAGGGCGTTGAACAGGGTGGACTTGCCGACGTTGGGCAGGCCGACGATGCCGCAATTGAAACCCATGGGTATTCCCCTCTCTAAAGGAAATCAGGCCTTCTGGCTGTGCAGCTCGCGCATCGCCTTGGCGAAGTCGCCAGCGAGCACGTCCGGCAGCACACCGAGGGCAAAGTCGATGCTGGCGTCGAGCTTCTCCTGCTCGGCGCGCGGTGCGCGGCCCAGGACGAAGTTGGAGACCAGCTTGGCGTCGCCTGGATGGCCAATACCGAGCCGCAGGCGATGGAAGTCGTTCTGGTTGCCGAGCTGCGCGATGATGTCGCGCAGGCCGTTGTGCCCGCCATGGCCGCCGCCGCGCTTGAGCTTGGCAACGCCGGGAGGCAGGTCGAGTTCGTCGTGCGCCACCAGGATGGCCTCCGGTTTAATCCGGAAGAAATTGGCCAACGCCGCCACGGACTGGCCGCTACGGTTCATGTAGGTGGTGGGGATCAGCAGGCGAACATCGTTGCCCTGATGGCTGAATTTAGCCGTCAGGCCGAAATATTTCTTATCAGCGGTCAGCGAGATGCGCTGGGCGCTGGCAATGCGTTCAACGAAAAGAGCCCCTGCGTTATGCCGGGTCTGTTCGTATTCGGGGCCGGGGTTACCCAGGCCGACGATCAACTGGATGGCGGTCACGTCAGGGGCTCTTCCTTGGAGTTGGTGGGTTACAGGACGCGCGGCACTGTAACCCGATCAACGCCGGCGTGCGAGTGGATTACTCGGCAGCGCCTTCTTCCTCAGCTTCAGCGGACACGCGTGGTGCGTGAACGTTGGCAACTGCTTTGTCATCACCGTGGGCCAGAGCGACGAACTCTACGCCTTTCGGAGCTTTCAGGTCCGACAGGTGGATGATGGTGCCGATTTCAGCATTGGCCAGGTCGACCTCGATGAACTCAGGCAGGTCTTTGGCTTCGCAGGAAACTTCCAGCTCCGACTCAACGTGCGAAACTTCGCCGCCTTTCTTGACCGGGCCTTCTTCGTTGATGAAGTGAACCGGTACCTTGGCGGTCAGTTTCTGACCAGCAACGACGCGGATGAAGTCGGCGTGCATGATGAACTGTTTGGCCGGGTGGCGCTGCATGGCCTTGATGATGACGTTCTGCTTGACGCCGTCAACGTTCAGTTCGATGACGTGGCTGAAGGCAGCTTCGTTTTCGAACAGCTTGGTGATTTCCTTGGCCACGATGGTCAGGGATTGGGCTTCTTTATCACCACCGTAGACTACGGCTGGGATGCTGGCGGAGTGACGCAGGCGGCGGCTCGCACCTTTCCCCAGGTCAGTACGCGCTTGGGCGTTCAGAGTGAAATCAGTCATTTTGTTTCTCCAAAATAGCCCCCCGAGGGCGTTTGCGACCAGCGCCAACGGGGATGGCAAAAAAGCCCCGCCCCAGCAGATGTGCTGGGGCGGGGCGCTTTTCGTCAGCGAGCGTTCCGCTTAGCGGAACATCGCGCTGATCGATTCTTCGTTGCTGATGCGGCGAACCGCTTCGGCGACAACCGGTGCGATATCCAGCTGGCGGATACGGTCACAGGCTTGAGCAGCGGCGGACAGTGGAACGGTGTTGGTCACCACCAGCTCGTCCAGGACCGACTTCTCGATGTTCTCGATCGCGCGGCCCGACAGGACAGGGTGCGTGCAATAGGCGTAAACCTTGGCAGCGCCGTGCTCTTTCAGGGCTTTGGCCGCATGGCACAGGGTGCCGGCGGTGTCGACCATGTCGTCTACCAGGATGCAGGTGCGCCCTTCGACGTCGCCGATGATGTGCATCACTTCGGAGTGATTGGCCTTTTCACGGCGTTTGTCGATGATACCCAGGTCGACACCCAGGGACTTGGCGACAGCACGTGCGCGCACGACACCACCGATGTCCGGGGAGACAATCATCAGGTTCTCGAAACGCTGGTCTTCGATATCGTCGACCAGTACGGGCGAACCGTAGATGTTGTCGACCGGGATATCGAAGAAACCCTGGATCTGGTCAGCGTGCAGGTCGACGGTGAGTACACGGTCGATACCCACGACAGTGAGCATGTCAGCGACGACTTTGGCGCTGATGGCTACACGTGCCGAACGCGGACGGCGGTCCTGGCGGGCGTATCCGAAGTAAGGAATCACGGCGGTGATTCGGGAAGCTGAGGAGCGGCGGAAGGCGTCGGCCATCACTACCAGTTCCATCAGGTTATCGTTGGTCGGTGCACAGGTCGGCTGAATAATGAAGACGTCTTTACCGCGGACATTTTCATTGATCTCAGTGCTGATCTCGCCGTCGGAGAATTTACCGACAGAGACGTCACCGAGAGGGATATGCAGCTGACGTACGACACGCCGAGCCAGATCGGGGTTAGCGTTCCCCGTAAAGACCATCATCTTGGACACGCGCAGTACCTGAAGGCTGAGGGTATACCTGGATGAGTATAAGGAAAATGGCAGGGGCGGCTGGATTCGAACCAACGCATGGCAGGATCAAAACCTGCTGCCTTACCGCTTGGCGACGCCCCTGTATCTGTTGCTGCGAGCGCTAGGCACTCGACTTCTTGACCAGACTTTGCAGCTTGCGATGCAACATCGAAATATTGCTTCCTTTCGCCACAAACCCTGTTTGGGTCGCTGAAAGAAGGGCCAGAACTTTATCAGCTTCGGCTTTGCTTGGGAAGGCCCCAAACACACAACTTCCAGTTCCGGTTAGTCGAGCCTCTGTGAATTTCCCCAGTGCGTTCAGCGCGTTGCGAACTTCCGGGTAATTCTGCTCTACCACCGGTTGGCAGTCATTTCGACTGTTTCCCTTGGGAACGGGGCGCATCTTAAGGGGGAGAGAATCACGTGTCAACTGCGGATGTGAAAAAATTTCTGCTGTGCTTACAGACACTTGCGGAACCAGCACCACATACCAGGGTTGTTCCGGATCGACCGGCGTGAGCTGTTCGCCCACACCCTGGGCAAAGGCGGCATGACCGCGCACGAATACCGGTACATCGGCACCCAGGCCGAGGCCCAGGGCAGCCAGGCGATCTTCGTTCCAATCCAATTGCCACAGGTGCGCAAGGCCAAGCAGGGTAGTGGCGGCATCCGAGCTGCCGCCGCCGATGCCACCGCCCATCGGCAGCACCTTGTCAAGCCAGATGTCCGCGCCTAGGGGCGTACCCGATTGGACCTGCAGCTGGCGAGCGGCACGCACGATCAGGTTGCTGTCATGGGGCACGGTATCGAGGTCGCTGTGCAGGCGGATCATGCCGTCCTCACGCACAGCGAAGCTCAGCTCGTCGCCGTGGTCGAGAAACTGGAAGACCGTTTCAAGCTCGTGGTAGCCATCGGCACGGCGGCCAACGATGTGCAGCCACAGGTTCAGCTTGGCCGGCGCGGGCAGGGTAAGCGCTTGCATCGACTCAGTGCCCCAGCTGGCGGGGCTGCCAGTCCTTGACCACCAGGGTCACGTCCAGGTCCTTGCCGTGCAGCTTGAGGCGTTCGGGCAGCCAGTAACCTTTATGCTCGGCATAGCTCAGGTACTCGACCTGCCAGCCGTCCTGTTCAAGGCTGGCCAGGCGGCTGTCGCCGTCGAGGGTCAGCTTGCTCTTGGTGTCCGGCGCTGGCAGGCCGCGCACCCACCAGACCAGGTGGGAAACAGGCAGCTTCCAGCCCAGTTGCTCTTCCAGCAGCGCTTCGGGGCTGGTGGCTTCGTAGCGGCCCTGGTTGGCCACTTCCAGCACCACGGCGTCAGGCCGGCCGGTCAGGCGTGCGGCCCCACGGCCCAGCGGCCCGGCCAGGCGAATGTCGAAGTAGTCCTGGCGCTGCAGCCAGAACAGGGTGCCACTGCCCGAGTCGCGTGGGGCACGGATGCCCACCTTGCCGTTGATCTGCCAGCCGTCGAGGCTGCTCAACTGCTGTTTGTGGGAACGCCACTGCTGTGGGTCGCCGTGGCCCTGCAAGGCTTCGCGGCTGCCAATGCCGGCACAGCCGGCCAGGAGGGCGATGAGGGTGAAGGTTACGAAATGGCGCAATAGCATGGTCTTAAAGGGTCTCGGATCCGGTCAGGCGTAGGAGGGTCTTGCGCAGCACTGGGCTGTCGGCCTGGGCTTCGAAGCCCTTGGCCCACACTTGGCGGGCTTCGCGCCGCTTGCCGTTGGCCCACAGCACCTCGCCCAGGTGGGCGGCGACTTCATGGTCGGGGAAGCTGGCGAAGGCCTGGCGCAGGTAACCCTCTGCTTTGTCGAGGTTGCCCAGGCGATAGTTCACCCAGCCCAGGCTGTCGAGCACTGCGGGATCGTCCGGGGTCAGCTGATGCGCCTTGTCGATCAGGGCCTGGGCTTCGGCGTAACGATTGGTGCGGTCGGCCAGGGTATAGCCAAGGGCATTCAAGGCCATGGCGTTTTCCGGCTCGCGGGCAATGATGGCGCGCAGGTCCTTTTCCATCTGGGGCAGGTCATCGCGCTTTTCGGCGAGCATGGCACGGGTGTAGAGCAGGTTGAGGTCGTCCGGGTAGCGCTGGATGGCTTGTTGCAGCACCTGGTTGGCCTGGGCGTCCTTGTTATTGTTGCTGTAGCTTTCCGATTCGATCAGGAACAGCTGGATCGCGTAGTCGGGCTGGGCTTCGCGGGCTTCGGCCAGCAGGCGAGAGGCTTCGGTGCCGCGGCCGTTGGCGATCAAGATGTCGGCCTGGCGCAGTTGCGCGGCCAGGTAGTCGGGCCCTGGCCCTACCAGGGCGTACTGGCGCAGGGCACCTGCCGGGTCGTGGCGTTCTTCGTGGATGCGGCCAAGGTTCAGGTGCGCGGCATCGGTGTTGCTGTCGCGTTCGACCAACTCCTGCAGGTAGCCTTCGGCTTCATCCCACTCCTTGTTTTCAAGGCACACCAGCGCCAGGGAATAGCGCAGCTCGTCGTCCTCGGGATACTGCTGGACCAGGCTGACGAATTCGCCTTTGGCGTCGGCGATGCGGTCCTGTTCTACCAGGGTCCGGGCATAGGTCAGGCGCAGGCGCTTGTCGTCGGGGTTTTCGCGAATCGCCTTGCGCAGCAGGGGGAGGGCTTCTGGACCACGGTCCAGGGCTTGCAGCAAGCGAGCGCGCAGCAGGATCGGTGCAATTTCGCCGTTTTGTGGCGCGTGCGATTCGAGCAGTTCGAGCGCCTCTTCGGCCTTGCCGTCCTGGTTCAGCAGCAGGGCCTTGCCGAAGATCAACTGACCGTTGTCAGGGTACTTGACCAACAGGCGTTCGAAGCTCTGCAGCAGACCATCACGTGTGCTCTGGTCGGTTTCGGCAGCCGACAGGGCCAGAAAATCGAAATGGGTATCGCCCTGGCCTTGCAGGACCTTTTCCATATAGGCCATGGCATCGTCATAGCGGCCTGCGCGCGCCAGCTGGATGGCGGCGGCGCGTTGCGCATCGAGGTTCTGCGGGTCGTTGCGGGCCCAGATGAGGGCGTTGTCCAGCGCAGGTTCATCGGCGCCCAGGTATTCGGCGATACGGTAGGCGCGTTCGGAGACGCCAGGATCCTGGGTTCGCGCGGCCTCATCGGTGTAGTTGGCCAGGGCGATGTCGAAGCGATTGCGTTGCCCGGCAAGCTCGGCTACCAACAGGTTATAGAGCGTATCCTGCTTGAACGAGCCGTACACCATGGGCTTCTCGGCTTCGGGTTTACCGACGTCAGCAGCAGGCTCGGCCTTGTGCGCGGGCAGGCTCTGGCAGCCCTGGAGCAGGGCGAAGGCAAGCAGCAATGCGTAGGGTTTGTTCATAGAGGGCTTATAAGGAGACTCACCGGCGGTTGGGGCATGATGACACAAGCGCGGTGGCAAACCCACCGGGCCAAGGTATGAAGCGGATCCTTCGTTTATGAAGACCGCGACATTAGGATGTGGTTCGGCTTGCAGCGCGGGAGGTGGCCTGGTCCGCGGGTCAGGGACTTGTGCGTAGCCATCGCGCAAGCGCTTGCTGCTGCCAAGCCCGCAGCATACCTGTCCTCATCCCATGCCCGTCCCCGTTCCCATGCTTTTGCTCTTGCTTCTAAGTGCGCGGTAGCTCAGGCGTCGCAGATCGCGACTTCAGGAGGCCGAGCGCAGGGCTTGCGGAGGGAGGTGACAGGCATGGATGCCTGTCAAGCGCTGGGCCCCAGGATGGGGCCTGCAGCGCGGTCCTCCCGGGAGCAAGCCCGGAGCGAGGGAACCCCGGAGCGTAGCGTAGGGGCCGGATGATAGGAGCAGGCGGTTTTTGCTTACTTTTTGACAAGACAAAAAGTGAGCCGCCGTAAGGGCGGAAAGGTGACTGTGCGCCACCCGCGCCAATGAATACCAACTTGCTGTATGTGCCAACGCTTTGAAGTTTGAAGTTTGAAGTTTGAAGTTTTATTGTTGAGTGTGAGTGTTGAAAGAGTGTATGGTCCATTTGCGATGGCGACGCTTAATCACCTTTTCGCCTTTACGGCGAGTCACTTTTTGTCAAACGCGACAAAAAGTAACCAAAAAACGCTGCGCTCCATTCATACGGCCCCTACGCTGCGCTTCGGGGTTCCCTCACTCCGGTCTTGCTCCCGGGAGGACCGCGCTGTAGGCCCCATCCTGGGGCCCAGCGCTTGACAGGCATCCATGCCTGTCACCTCCCTTCGCAAGACCTGCGTTCGGCCTTCTGAAGTCGCGAAGATCAAGATCAAGATCAAGATCAAGATCAAGATCAAGATCAAGATCAAGATCAAGATCAAGATCAAGATCAAGATCAAGATCAAGATCAAGATCAAGATCAAAATCAAGATCAAGATCAAGATCAAGATCAAAAGCTAGATTGAACGCTTTGGAGTTGGGTGAATCAGTATCGAACTCAGTAGCCATGAGAGGCTGTTTTGGGGATGCGTGTGTGATATTTGACTCGATAGCGAACTTGGAGGTGACAAAGTTGTAACTCGGTGTAAGTAAGGCATGCGCATTATCGCCTTGAGCGCTCCATCATGAGTCGGGTAATAGCCAAATGACTGCACCCTTGAATGCCAGCGCCTGAAGTCCACAGCGTATCCTCAAGAACACCTTCGCGCCGCCACACTATCACCTCGATAGCGAACGGTGGTTGTCCTCTAACCTGCGAAAGAGGACAATTATCGGCTTCCTGTCACAACCAGCGATCTTGCATGGCCTTTCTTGCACTTGGTATCAACCATAAGACTGCCTCGGTAGACGTACGCGAGCGCGTGGCGTTTACCCCGGAGCAGCTGGTGGATGCCCTGCAGCAGCTCTGCCGCCTCACCACCAGTCGCGAGGCAGCGATCCTGTCCACCTGCAACCGCAGCGAGCTCTACATCGAGCAGGACCAGCTGTCGGCCGATGCCGTGCTCCAATGGCTGGCCGACTATCACCGCCTCAGCCTCGACGAATTGCGTGCCAGCGCCTACGTGCACGAAGAGCACGATGCCGTCCGGCACATGATGCGCGTTGCCTCCGGCCTCGACTCTCTGGTGCTCGGCGAACCGCAGATCCTCGGCCAGATGAAGTCCGCCTATGCCGTTGCCCGCGAAGCCGGCACCGTGGGGCCGCTGCTCGGGCGCCTGTTCCAGGCCACGTTCAGCGCCGCCAAGCAGGTCCGTACCGACACCGCCATCGGCGAAAACCCCGTGTCGGTCGCCTTCGCGGCGGTCAGTCTGGCCAAGCAGATCTTCAGCGACCTGGCCCGCAGCCAGGCCCTGCTGATCGGCGCCGGTGAAACCATCACCCTGGTCGCCCGCCACCTGCACGAGCAGGGCGTGCGCCGCATCGTGGTGGCCAACCGTACACTCGAGCGCGCCAGCACCCTGGCCGAGCAGTTTGGTGCACACGCCGTGCTGCTCGCCGATATCCCCCAAGAGCTCGCCAACAGCGATATCGTCATCAGTTCCACCGCCAGCCAATTGCCGATTCTAGGCAAGGGCGCCGTCGAAAGCGCCCTCAAGCAGCGCCGGCACAAACCCATCTTCATGGTCGATATCGCTGTCCCGCGCGACATCGAGACCGAAGTGGGCGAGCTCGACGATGTGTACCTCTATACCGTCGACGACCTGCATGACGTGGTTGCCGAAAACCTCAAGAGCCGCCAAGGCGCCGCCCAGGCCGCCGAAGAACTGGTGGCGGTGGGGGCCGAGGATTTCATGGCACGCCTGCGTGAGCTGGCTGCTGTCGATGTGCTGCGGGCCTACCGCCAGCAAAGCGAACGGCTGCGTGATGAAGAACTGCAAAAGGCCCAGCGCTTGCTGGCCAACGGTGGCAACCCTGAAGACGTATTGGCCCAATTGGCGCGCGGCCTGACCAACAAGCTCCTGCATGCGCCCAGCGTGCAGCTCAAAAAGCTCTCGGCCGAGGGCCGCCTCGATGCGCTGGCCATGGCCCAGGAACTCTTTGCCCTCCAAGAGGGCTCCACGGACAAATCCCTGTAATGAAAGCGTCGCTGCTCAATAAACTGGACATTCTCCAGGACCGCTTCGAAGAACTCACCGCTTTGCTTGGTGATGCCGAGGTCATTTCCGACCAGACACGTTTTCGCGCCTATTCCCGCGAGTACGCCGAAGTCGAACCGGTGCACACGGCCTATCAGCAATGGCGCAAAGTCCAGGACGATCTTGAAAGCGCCCAGGCGCTGCTCAAGGACAGCGACCCGGACATGCGTGATATGGCCGTGGAGGAGGTGCGCGAGGCCAAGGACCGGTTGGTGGCGTTGGAGGCTCAGCTGCAGCGCATGTTGCTGCCCAAGGACCCCAACGACGGGCGCAACGTGTTTCTCGAGATTCGCGCCGGTACCGGTGGCGACGAGGCGGCGATCTTTTCGGGCGATCTGTTTCGCATGTATTCGCGCTACGCGGAAAAGCGCGGCTGGCGGCTGGAAATCCTCTCCGAGAATGAAGGCGAGCACGGCGGGTACAAGGAAATCATCGCCCGCGTCGAGGGCGAGAACGTGTACGGCAAGCTCAAGTTCGAGTCCGGCGCGCACCGTGTACAGCGCGTGCCCGAAACCGAATCCCAGGGCCGCATTCACACCTCGGCCTGCACCGTGGCGGTCTTGCCGGAGCCGGATGAGCAAGCGGCCATCGAGATCAACCCAGCCGACTTGCGCGTGGACACCTACCGCGCGTCCGGCGCAGGCGGTCAGCATGTGAACAAGACCGACTCGGCCATCCGCATCACGCACTTGCCCACGGGCATTGTCGTCGAATGCCAGGAAGAGCGTTCCCAGCACAAGAACCGTGCGCGCGCCTTGTCCTGGCTATCGGCGAAGTTGAACGACATGCAGACCAGTGCCGCTCAGAACGCCATCGCCAGTGAGCGCAAGCTGCTGGTGGGCTCCGGGGATCGCTCCGAGCGCATTCGCACCTACAATTACCCACAGGGTCGGGTCACGGATCATCGCATCAACCTGACCTTGTACTCGCTGGACGACGTGCTGGCCGGTGGAGTCGATGCGGTGATCGAGCCTTTGCTGGCCGAATACCAGGCCGACCAACTGGCTGCTCTGGGGGACTGATGACCATCATCGCCAGCCTGCTGCGCAACGCGCAGTTACCCGATTCGCCTACCGAGCGCCTGGATGCCGAGTTGCTGCTGGCGGCGGCGCTTGGCAAATCGCGCAGTTATTTGCACACCTGGCCAGAACGCATCGTCAGCAGCGACGCTGCCCAGACTTACGACGGCTATCTGCAGCGGCGCAGGGACGGAGAGCCCGTGGCCTATATCCTCGGCCAGCAGGGCTTCTGGAAGATCGACCTGGAAGTGGCCCCGCATACGCTCATCCCGCGCCCGGACACCGAACTGCTGGTCGAGACGGCGCTGGAGCTGCTGCCTGCGCTGCCGGCCAAGGTGCTCGACCTGGGTACCGGCACCGGTGCAATTGCCCTGGCGCTGGCCAGCGAGCGACCGGCGTGGCAGGTAACGGCGGTCGATCGCGTGCCCGAGGCCGCCGCGTTGGCCGAGCGCAACCGCCAGCGGCTTGGCCTGGCCAACGCCCGCATCCAGGTCAGCCACTGGTTCGACGGCCTTTCCAGCGAACGCTTCGACCTGATCGTCAGTAACCCGCCCTATATCGCGGCTTCAGACCCGCACCTGATCGACGGTGACGTACGCTTCGAGCCCAGCAGCGCGCTGGTAGCCGGGGTCGACGGTCTGGATGACCTGCGGGTCATCGCCGCGCAGGCGCCGAGCCACCTCACCCCAGGCGGCTGGCTTCTGCTCGAGCATGGTTATGACCAGGCTGATGCCGTACAGGTGCTGCTGCGGGAAAACGGCTTTGTCGAGGTGAGCAGCCGCACCGACCTAGGCGGCCATCCGCGCATCACCTTGGGGCACCTGCCATGCTGAGCGACCAGGAGCTGCTGCGCTACAGTCGGCAGGTATTGCTGTCCCAGATCGACGTCGACGGCCAGCTGCGCCTTAAGCACAGCAAGGCCCTGATCGTCGGACTCGGCGGCCTGGGCTCGCCCGTGGCGCTGTACCTGGCGGCTGCTGGCGTTGGCGAGTTGCACCTGGCAGATTTCGATACGGTCGACCTGACGAACCTGCAGCGCCAGGTCATCCATGACAGTACCAGCGTGGGCATGAGCAAGGTCGACTCGGCCTTGCAGCGTCTGCAGGCAATAAACCCGGAAATCGACCTGGTTGCCCACCGGCAGGCGCTGGATGAGGACTCGCTGGCCGCTGCCGTAGCGGCCGTGGACCTGGTCCTCGACTGCTCGGATAACTTCGGGACGCGCGAGGCGGTCAATGCGGCCTGCGTGGCGGCTGCCAAGCCCCTGGTCAGTGGCGCCGCGATCCGCCTGGAAGGCCAGCTCTCGGTTTTCGACCCGCGCCGCGACTACAGCCCCTGCTATCACTGCCTGTATGGTCACGGCAGCGAGGCTGAGCTGACCTGCAGCGAGGCGGGCGTGATCGGCCCCCTGGTAGGTCTGGTGGGCAGCTTGCAGGCGCTGGAGGCCATGAAGCTGCTGGCCGGCTTCGGCGAACCCTTGGTAGGGCGACTGTTGCTGATCGACGCTTTGGACACGCGTATCCGTGAATTGCGGGTCAAACGCGACCCTGGCTGCGCGGTGTGTGGCAAGCGCGATGGCTAAGCGCGAGGGGCCAGTCGCGGTGATGGACTCCGGGGTGGGGGGGCTGTCAGTGCTTGCCGAGATTCGTCAGCGCTTGCCCAACGAAACGCTTCACTACCTCGCCGATTGTGGCCATGTACCGTACGGGGAAAAATCGCCGGACTACATTCGCGAACGCTGTCGCCACATCGCCGCCTTCTTTTATCAGCAAGGTGCCAAGGCCATGGTACTGGCCTGCAACACGGCCACCGTGGCTGCGGTGGCCGACCTGCGTGCGCACTATCCTGACTGGCTGATCGTGGGCATGGAACCGGCGGTCAAGCCTGCCGCAGCGGCTACCCGTTCAGGGATAGTCGGCGTGCTGGCCACGACCGGGACCTTGCAGAGCGCCAAGTTCGCCGCCTTGCTCGATCGCTTTGCCAGTAACGTGCGGGTAGTCACCCAGCCTTGCCCTGGGCTTGTCGAACTGATCGAAACGGGGGACCTGACCAGCCCGGTGTTACGCACTTTGCTGGGCAGTTACGTTGAACCGCTTCTGGCGGCAGGCTGCGATACCTTGATACTGGGCTGCACGCATTATCCGTTCTTGAAACCCTTGCTGGCTGAAACGGTGCCCCCACACGTGGCCGTCATCGATACGGGCGCTGCCGTGGCCCGTCAACTCGAACGCCTGCTCGCAGGGGCTGATCTGCTTGCACGCGGCCCAGCTCGGTCGACCCGCTTCTGGACCAGCGCCGAACCACGTGCGTTGATGGATATCCTTCCGGTGCTGTGGCACCCATCTCAGGACGTAGAACGTTTCACGTCCTGAGCAGTGCCCTGCATGACTGGCGTTTCTACCCTCGCAGTACCACCTAGTGCTGCGGCAGCGGCCAGAGGTTCGACGGGTTCAGCGTCTCGAGCACCAGCTCAGGTTCACGTGCACGCAAGCGCGTCAGAAGCTCTAGCGCGGCGGTGTCGGCAGTCCAATCCTCAGGCACGGCGCTGGCGGCCGTCACGGGGTTTTTCAGGGACTGCGGTGCTACCACCGTCAACGCTATGCCATTGGCAAGCAACGACGGGCGCTGCTCCCTCACCCACTGCACGGCATTGTTCCAGCCGGCAGGAAACTGCGTCGGCGCGTAAAGCTGCGCGGCGGAGTACCGGCTGAAAACAGCCATTATCTGGGGCATATCGCCCTTGGCCAGCAGGGGCGTGGCGTACTCCAGGCAGTGCTGTGCCGCCTGAAGGTTGGTGATGATCAGCTGCTCGAACAACTCGCTGTCCGAGGTGCCTGGAAGGAGGTAATCACAGGTGGCGGCATTCAGGATCAAGCCATCCAACGACCCCCAGGCATGGTCGATCATGCGGCCTGCCTCGTCAGCATCGGGTTGCTGTTGTAACTGGCCAGGAAGCCGCAGCAAACGATCGCCATGATGCATGCACAAGCGATCGAGCTCCTCGCTTGCACCTGCACTGGCAGCGACCCGATGCCCCTTTGTCAAAAGATCGCGGACCATTGCCAGGCCCAGCCCATTCGTTGCGCCTGTAACCCAAAAACTGCGTGAGCCACTCACGGCATTGCCCTCTATACACGACTAGCGGGGCAACTCCTTGAAAGCCTGGAGCGCCCGCTGTCGACTACTGTGAAGATCGACGATAGGACTGGGATAGAGGTTAGCATCAATCAAGCCGCGACATTTTCCAGGGTCGTGGATATTTTTATCGTCGATGTCCTGCAATTCAGGCAGCCACTCGCGAATGAAGCGGCCCTTTGGATCGAAGCGTTGTGACTGCGACACTGGGTTGAAGATCCGGAAGTAGGGGACCGAGTCGGTACCGGTGGATGCGCTCCACTGCCAGCCACCGTTGTTGGCTGCCAGATCCCCGTCGATCAGATGGCGCATGAAGTGACGTTCCCCCAGCCGCCAGTCGATCAACAGATTCTTGCTCAGGAACATGGCAGTCAGCATGCGCAGCCGGTTGTGCATCCAGCCGGTGGTCAGCATCTGGCGCATGGCCGCATCAATGATCGGGAAGCCGGTTCGGCCCTGCTGCCAGGCTTCGAACTCCTTGGGTGCCTTACGCCAGGGCAACGCCTCGGTGTGCGCACGGAAGGCACGATGCCGGGACACCTGGGGATAGCCCGTCAGGATGTGCTTGTAGAATTCGCGCCAGAGCAATTCGTTGACCCAGGTCTGGACGCCGCTGCTGCCGCTGTCGAACTCGCCCCGGTTATGGGCCAGCGCGGCATGCAGGCATTGGCGGGGTGAGATGACCCCCGCTGCAAGATAGGCTGACAATTGGCTGGTGCCCTCGCGAGCAGGAAGATCACGCAGCGTCTCGTAGTCGTCGATGATTTCATCGGTGAACCGGGCAAGCCTTGCCTGAGCCTCCTTCTCGCCAGCGGGCCAGCGTTTGCGCAGCGCGTCTGCCGGCTTTTCGAAGGGTTCGACATGTTGCGCAATCGGGTCGCTCTTGATCGATGTCGGGGCCTGGCGTTTAACCGGTGCGGCCATTGAGGGCAGGCTGCGGTGCAAGTGTTCAAGGCAATTTTTCTTGAATTGGCCGAACACCTGGAAGTAGCCGCCACTACGGGTCAGCACCGTCCCCGGACGGAACAGGAGTTGGTCGAGATGGGTGTGAACCTCAACCTTTGAAGCTTTGAGCAATTTGCATGTGGCTGCGTCGCGGCGGGCCTCGTTGATGCCGTATTCCTCGTTCCAGTGAACGCTCTGGACATTGTGCTTTCGGCAGACATCGAGCACAGCCTCAGGCGCATCATCCCAGGTGTCTATCTTGCGTATGAGCAGTGGGATGTTGAGCGCGTCAAGCGACTGCCGCACTTCGCGCAGGTTGCGTAGCCAGAAATCCACTTTACAGGCCGCATCGTCATGGGCCTGCCATTGGCCAGGGCTGATAAGCCACAGGGCCAGGGTTGGGCCACGTTCACTGGCGGCGCTAAGGGCCGTGTTGTCGGTAACGCGCAAGTCACTGCGAAGCCAAGTCAAGTGCATGAAATCGGAATCTCTCCAGGCTGGCAGTCACAGGCCTTGCAGTAGTCGCAAGGCCGCTTGAGGGGTATCGAAGGTGTGCAGGTGAGGCAGGTCGAGCGAGCCCAGTTGGGTCTGGTGCAGCGCGAGCAAGGCACCCCCGGCAAGGGTGGGCAATTGCAGGTTCTGAAGCGTGCGCTGCAACGCGCGGGTATCGATGCGCGGGCCGAGGTTCAAGAGCACTGCGCGTGGCTTCAAGGCCGCGGCTGCACTCTGCAACTGCGCACCGGCCACGGCCTGCTCGAGGATTTCCACCGCAAAGCCATTGCTGGTGAACAGCCATGCGCACAGCCACAGGCCAGGGTCGAAGCCCCGGTCACTGTCTTCGGCAAGCAGAACCGGTGGGCCCTGTAGCAACTGATTGTCGTGGTACACCCGCGCGCCCAGTTTGCTGCGCAACCAGGTGTGGAAGAACACCTGCTCAAGCCGTGCGTTGAAGTAGTTGCGCCAGCGCAGTTCCAGCAGGTCCAGTAAAGGCAGCAGCAACTGCTCGCACAACGTGACGGCGGGGTAGAGCGCCATGGCCTGGTTCAGCTGATGATCGAGCGCCCGTTGCGACAGGTTGGCGATGGCTTCGAGCATCTGGAACTGACGGGTTTGCCAGTCCCCAGTCGGTGGTGTGCTGAGTGGCTTGTCCAGCAACTCTCCCACCTGGCTGACCGATGCGCCTCGCTGCAACCAGGCCAGAATCGCTTCCACCCTCTCGATCTGTTCGACCGGGTACAGTCGATGCCCTTTGGGCGTGCGCTGTGGCTTGAGCAAACCGTAGCGCCGCTCCCATGCGCGCAGGGTGACCGGGTTGACGCCCGTGCGTCGGGCCAGCTCACCAATTGGTAAAAGAATCTCAGACCGCATTACGTAGCCCCAGGCGTTCAGGATGAGGCTGCAAGTAGGCTTGTTGCAGCAGGTAGGGGTCGGGGTGGTTGCGCAGATGATGCTTGAGCAGGGTCAGCGGCACGATCAAAGGCACGATCCCTTGCTGATACTGGCCGATCAACGTTTGCAGCTCGGCTTTATCGGCAGGGGTCAGGGCATTTTTGAAATAGCCGCTCAGGTGCTGCAGCACATTACTGTGTGTGCCACGGCTGGCGCGGCGGCGCAAGGCCTGCATCAGCTCGGAGAAATAACGGGGGGCAATAACGTCAGGGTCGTCGTCTTTGCTCATGGTGCCGAGCATGCGTCCCAAGGTGCGATACGCCTGCGGGTTGTTCGCCATCAGCAGGTACTTGTAGCGGGCGTGGAAAGCCAGCAATGCGTGGCGACTCACGCCTTCTTCAAGTAGATGCTGCCAATCGGCGTACGCGTACACGCGGCTGATGAAGTTTTCGCGCAGCACAGGGTCGTGCAGGCGGCCTTCCTCTTCGACCGGCAGGTCTGGCCTTAGCTCGCAAAAAGCCTGCGCATAGGCGCCACGACCGCCGTTGATGGCTGGGTGACCGTTGTCCTGGTAGACCTTCACACGCTCAAGTCCGCAAGAGGGCGACTTCTGCATGAAGATGTATCCGCAAATATCATCGAGTTCGGCGGCCATTTGCTTGCCGTATTCACGCAAGGGGCTCGTATAGTCCAGCCCAGGATTGCGCGTGCCTACGACTTCAGGATGTTCAGGGTCGCCCACCAGACGGATGGGATCACGGGGTACCCCCAAACCAATCGCCATTTCTGGACACACCGTCGTCCATTCGAAATGTTCTTCCAGCTGGGTGCGGCATAGGTCCGAGGACTTGTGGCCACCGTTGTAACGCACGTTGTGCCCGGTCAGGCAGGCACTGATAGCGATGCGCGGCTTGTTGTGAACAGCGGGGTCGTGCATAGCTGCCTCCATAAACCTGTACAAATCACAAATTATGTACAGGAATATTCCAGCACATAGCGGGCCCGATGCGAACCCTTAGTGTGTAGATAGCCGATCAGTCCAAGTGTTCAAGTAAACGGCGCGCTGCCTCTTGGCCACTTAACCATGCACCCTCCACCCGCCCGGACAGGCACCAGTCCCCGCAGGCATATAGCCCTTGGTCGGCGTCGGCCAAGGCGCCAAATTCGTGATGACTGCCAGGGCGTGCATACAACCAGCGGTGGGCCAGGGCGAACGTGGGCTCAGGCACGACGCAACCGACCAGTTCGGCGAACTCGCCGCGCAGGTGCTCGACAACTTCCTCCTTGGACAAGTCGATGTGTTGTCGGCTCCAACTGGAAGTGGCGTGCAACACCCACGTGTCCAAGGTCTCGTCGCGCCCTGGCTTGCTGCGGTTGCGGGCCAGCCAGTCAAGCGGGCTTTCCTGGACGAAGCAGCCTTGCATGGGCGTATCCAAAGGGGCCTGAAAGCCTAGCGCCACCGCCCACGTCGGCTCCATCTGCACCCCGGCGGCCACGGCTGCGAGCTTTGGCGTGGCCGCCAGCAGGGGCGTTGCCTGTGGCGCTGGCACGGCAACCACCACCCGGCTGAACGGACCGTGGCTGCACCCGTCGGTGTCCTGCAGGTGCCAGTAGTCCTTGCCGCGAAAGACTTCGGTGATACGGCAGGCGAAGTTCACGGTCATGTCCTTGAGCAGGCCGCGGGTGATGGCGCTCATGCGTGGTACGCCCACCCAGCGCGTCTGTTCGTCGGGGGAGGGGGTGAGCGCCCCGTCACGGTAGTGGTACAGCTGCGGTTTCCACTGCGCCGCCCAGCCGGCGGCTACCCAGTGCTGCAGTTCTTCGACGAAACGGCGGTCGCGGGCGGTGAAATATTGCGCCCCCAGGTCCAGGGCGCCGGCTTCGCTGCGTTTGCTGGCCATGCGCCCGCCGCTGCCGTGGCCCTTGTCGAAAAGGTGCACGATCTGCCCGGCGCTCTGCAGTGCCTGGGCGGCTGAGAGGCCGGCAATGCCTGCCCCGATGATGGCAATAGGTATGGTCATGATGGCCTCTTCAAACCTTGCTATGCGCAGACTACGCTGTCAGGCAAACCTGTACAATCATTCGAATGTGTATAAGTATATTCCGCAAGTAATGATTGGTTGGCCTATGTTTATGGGAGAGCACGGGCGCTAGAAAGTGCCTTGATGTTAAAAATAGACCACTGCCTTATTCCATGAGGACACTGCCATGCACATCCTGCTGACAGGCGGCACCGGGTTGATTGGCCGGCACTTGTGCCGTCACTGGCTTGCTCAAGGGCATCGGCTCACCGTGTGGAGTCGACGTCCAGAGGCAGTGGCGATACTTTGCGGCGAAGGCGTCAGGGGCATTACCGAGCTTGATGAGCTGGAGGCGGTCGACCACCTCGATGCGGTGGTCAACCTGGCCGGTGCGCCTATTGCCGATCGACCCTGGACGGCGTCTCGGCGCAACCTGCTCTGGTCAAGCCGCATCGCCCTTACGGAGCAATTGCTGGCATGGCTGGGCAGGCGTGAGCAGCGTCCTGGGGTGCTGATCTCAGGTTCGGCCGTGGGATGGTATGGTGACGGCGGCGAACGCGAGTTGACCGAAGACCTGCCTCCCGTGGTCGAAGATTTCGCCAGCCAGCTGTGTATTGCCTGGGAAGAAACGGCGTGTCGTGCGCAAGCGCAGGGCATTCGGGTGGTGCTGGTACGTACAGGGTTGGTGCTGGCCAGCGACGGCGGCTTCCTGTCCCGGCTCCGTTTGCCCTTCAAGTTGGGACTAGGAGGGCCGGTAGGCAACGGTCGGCAGTGGATGCCTTGGATCCATATAGACGATCAGGTCGCCCTGATTGATTTTCTCTTGCAGCGCACCGACGCCAGCGGCCCTTACAATGCCTGTGCACCTGAACCTGTGCGTAATCGTGAATTTGCCAAGCAGCTGGGCAGGGCGCTGCACCGGCCTGCCGTGATACCCCTGCCTGGGTTGCTGCTAAAAGCCGGCCTGGGCGAGATGTCTAACCTGCTGCTCGGTGGCCAGCGTGCCTACCCCGCGCGGTTGCTGGCGGCCGGGTTCACGTTCCGCTTCAACGATCTGCAATCGGCGCTGGGCAATTTGTCCAGTCGCCTCTGACATAGGATGCTGCATGACCGATCACGCTTTGCTGCTGGTCAACCTGGGTTCACCGGCCTCCACGTCGGTAGCCGATGTTCGCCGCTACCTCAATCAGTTTCTCATGGACCCCTATGTGGTCGATTTGCCCTGGCCCATCCGGCGCCTGCTGGTGTCGTTGATCTTGATCAAGCGCCCTGAGCAGTCAGCCCACGCCTATGCCTCGATCTGGTGGGACGAGGGCTCGCCGCTGGTGGTGCTTACCCGTCGCCTACAAGCGGCCATGGTCGACCACTGGCCCCATGGGCCGGTTGAAATTGCCATGCGCTACGGTCAGCCAGCCTTGCCCCAGGTACTGGAGCGGCTCGCGGCGCAGGGCATACGCAAGGTCACCTTGGCCCCCCTGTACCCGCAATTTGCCGACAGCACGGTGACCACCGTCGTCGAACTCGCCCGGCAGACCATCACCGAGCAGCAACTGCCGCTGCAGATGCGCGTGCTGCAACCGTTCTACGATGATCCGGATTACATCGACGCATTGGTCGCCAGTGCCCGACCCTACCTGGAGCAGGACTATGATCACCTGCTGCTCAGCTTCCATGGCCTGCCCGAACGCCATTTGAAGAAGCTCTTCCCCAGCGGTACGAAACATGACCTGCGTGCAGCCGAATGCTGCGAAGGCGCCAGCGCCGAGGTGCGTGCCGTGTGTTACCGCGGGCAGTGCCTGGCCACGGCCAGGGCGTTCGCGACGAGGCTGGGCATACCGGCGGGCAAATGGTCGGTGTCGTTCCAGTCGCGGCTGGGGCGGGACAAGTGGATCGAACCCTATACGGAGACGCGGCTGGACGAGCTTGCCCAGGCCGGGGTGAAGAAGTTGCTGGTGATGTGTCCGGCCTTCGTGGCCGACTGCATCGAGACGCTCGAGGAAATCGGCATGCGCGGCAGCGAGCAATTCGTCGAGGCCGGTGGTCAGGAGCTGGTGCTGGTGCCTTGCATGAACGAACACCCCGAATGGGTGAAGGTGTTGGCCAAGCTCTGCGAAAACGCGTAATGGCCCGCCTGGTCTGACCCCGTCGAGGACTGGGTCAAGCCAGGCGGCTCAGGCGTCAAGCCAACGGGTCATCCTGTTGCTTGTGTTTCCAGGCATCGTTGCCTGGCAGGATCAGGTTGAGCGCGATCGCCACGATGGCGCACAGCGCGATGCCCTTGAGGCCCCAATCGTCAGGGCCGTCACCGCTGCCGACCAGCACCCCGCCGATACCGAACACCAGGGTCACCGACACGATCACCAGGTTCCGCGCTTCGGCGAGGTCGACCTTGTGGCGGATCATGGTGTTGAGCCCCACGGCTGCGATCGAGCCGAACAGCAGGCAGAGGATGCCGCCCATCACTGGCACCGGAATGCTCTGCAGCAGGGCGCCGAACTTGCCGATGAAGGCCAGGGTGATGGCGAACACCGCAGCCCAGGTCATGATCTTCGGGTTGTAGTTCTTGGTCAGCATGACCGCGCCGGTCACCTCGGCGTAGGTGGTGTTGGGCGGTCCACCGAACAGGCCGGCTGCCGTGGTGGCGATGCCGTCACCCAGCAGCGTGCGGTGCAGGCCAGGCGTTTTCAGGTAGTCCCGTCCCGTCACGCTGCCTACCGCGATGACCCCGCCGATATGCTCGATCGCCGGCGCCAAGGCCACGGGCACGATGAACAGGATGGCCTGCCAGTTGAAGGCAGGGGCGGTGAAGTTGGGCAATTCCAGCCAAGGGGCGGCTGCAATTTTTGCCGTGTCGACCACCCCGAAAGCGAACGACAGGGCAAAACCCACCAGCACGCCGGCGATGATCGGCACCAGGCGGAAGATGCCTTTGCCGAACACGGCCACGATCAGCGTCGTCAGCAGGGCCGGCATGGAAATGAGCATGGCGGTGCTGTAGGGCAGCAGCACGCTCCCATCGCCAGCCTTGCCCATCGCCATGTTGGCCGCGATCGGTGCCATGGCCAAGCCGATGGAGATGATCACCGGGCCGATCACCACCGGGGGCAGCATGCGGTCGATGAAGCCTGTGCCCTTGATCTTCACCATCAGGCCCATGAAGGTGTAGACGAACCCGGCGGCCATGACGCCGCCCATGGTTTCTGCCAGGCCGAACTGACCCTTGGCGAGAATGATCGGGGTGATGAAGGCGAAGCTCGATGCCAGGAAAACCGGCACCTGACGCCCGGTGACCAGTTGAAACAGCAAGGTGCCAAGGCCGGCCGTGAACAGCGCGACGTTAGGGTCCAGGCCGGTAATCAGGGGCATCAGCACCAGCGCGCCAAATGCCACGAAGAGCATCTGCGCGCCTGAAACGACCTGACGCCAGAGCGGGTCGTTGTAGCCGTCCTGCATGGTCAGGCGTCCTTTTGCTTGGTGCCGAAGATCTTGTCGCCGGCATCACCCAGGCCTGGAACGATGTAGCCATGTTCGTTCAGGCGCTGGTCGATCGAGGCCGTGTAGATCTGTACATCCGGGTGGGCCTTGTGCACCACGTCGATGCCCTCTGGGGCAGCTACCAGGACCATGGCGCGGATTTCCCGGCAACCGGCCTTTTTCAGCAGGTCGATGGTGGCGACCATCGAGGCGCCGGTGGCCAGCATCGGGTCGATGATCAGGGCCAGGCGTTGATTGATGTCCGGCGCGAGCTTTTCCAGGTAGGTGTGGGCCTCAAGCGTCTCTTCGTTGCGGGCCACGCCCACCGCGCTGACCTTGGCACCCGGCACCAGGCTGAGCACGCCGTCTAGCATGCCGATGCCTGCGCGCAGGATCGGCACGACGGTGATCTTCTTGCCGGCGATCTTTTCCACGGCCACCTTGCCGCACCAGCCGTCGATTTCATAGGTTTCCAGCGGCAGGTCCTGGGTGGCCTCATACGTCAACAGGGCGCCGACTTCCTGGGCGAGTTCGCGAAAATTCTTGGTGCTGATATCAGCACGGCGCATCAGGCCGAGCTTGTGGCGGATCAGCGGATGGCGGATCTCACGAGTGGGCATAGGGGGGGCTCCGAAAGGCGGGCAAAAAAACCGCGCTAGATTAATCTATTCAGCCTGTGCTGTCGTCTGATCATTTTGCACGTTAGTCCATAAACGCTTGATCTGTGACGAGCGGATGCGTACCTTTGCCCGCTTTTCCAAAATGCACCTCCTGGAGAGCGCCATGTCCGCCGATCTCGAGCATATCCGTCAAGTCATGCGTGAAGCAGACTGCCTGTACACCGAAGCCGAAGTCGAAGCGGCCATCGCCAAGGTCGGCGAGCAGATCTGCCAAGAACTGCACGACAAGAACCCCGTGGTGTTCTGCGTGATGAACGGCGGCCTGATCTTCGCCGGCAAGCTGTTGACCCACCTGCAGTTCCCGCTGGAAGCCTCGTACCTGCACGCCACCCGTTACCGCAACCAGACCAGCGGCGGCGAGCTGTTCTGGAAGGCCAAGCCGGAAGTCTCGTTCATCGACCGCGATGTGCTGATCGTCGATGACATTCTCGACGAGGGCCACACCCTCAGCGCCATCATCGATTTCTGCAAGCACGCCGGCGCCCGCGCCGTGCACACGGCCGTGTTGATCGACAAGGACCACGACCGCAAGGCCAGCCCGGACCTCAAGGCCAACTACGTGGGCTTGCCGTGCATCGATCGCTACATCTTCGGCTACGGCATGGACTACAAGGGCTACTGGCGCAACGCCAACGGCATCTTCGCCGTCAAGGGGCTCTGAGCGCAGCCTACCTGCCGCTCAGGTGCAGCATGCTAGAGTGCTCCTTCAAGCCAAGGAGCCTCACATGCGTGCGTTCATCCCGTTCCTGCTGGCAGTCAGCTTGCCCCTGGCTGCCGCGCCGATGCACAGCCAATTCCTGCCGCCCGATGACCAATCCCTGCGTCAGGCAGCGCCCACCGCTCAGCAACTGCTTCAAGTCACCGACTACACCGTGGTAGTCGGCGCCCAGCGCCAGTCGGACCAGCAACCCATTCCGATCACCTCATCCTTGCAGGTGCGCCTCAAAGGCAAGCCCTTGAGCAAGGCGGCCACCATGACCCAGGTGCTGCTGACCTTCGACGGCGAAGCGGCCAAGAGCCTGAAAAAGCCGGTCTACGACGAAAAGACTCGCACGCTGAACTTGAATTATCCGCTCAGTGATTACCGGGTCATCATGGACCTGCTGCGCAACGAGACCCTGTATGTGCAGTTTCTCACCTATGCCAACGGGCACATCTGGGCGGACCTGCACACTGGCACCGTACGTACGCGTTGAGGCTCGCGCGCGGCGGAAGGTACACTGCCGCCCTTTGAACATCGTGATGGTCCAGTTGGAGTCGGCAATGCGTAAAGACAAGAAACAGGTAATCGGTGACGAAATCAGTGACGACTACATCAAGGCGTTTCTCCAGTTCGAGCCCGCCGATGGGGTCACGTCGCCCTCGCTGCACAAACTGGTAAAGGCGTACCGCGGCTTGCGCGTAGATGACTTCCGGCGTTTCGTCGGCTTCTTCGTCGAAGCAGGCTTCGACCTCGATGGCAAGGACGAGCATGGCAAGACGTTCGCCGAGCAGATTGCCGATCAGCGCAATGGCGACGAGTACATCGAAATCATCGAAAACGCCCGCTCAGGGGCATAAAAAAACGCCCCGAGGGGCGTTTTTCACTGGCCGGGCGGTTCATGCGTAATGCTTGGCTGCCGGGCTGCTTTGCACCAGGTCCAGTGCCGCATCGTTATCGGCGCTGATTTTCTTGTAAAGCGCAGCGTCGGTGGCCAGGGTCTTCTCGCGTGCCGGGAAGATCTCCTTGAGCTTGGCTGCCCAGGCACCTTTCGCCTGCTCCGGGAAGCAGCGCTCGATCAGCTCCAGCATGATCGAGACCGTCACCGAAGCACCGGGCGATGCGCCCAGCAGCGCCGCCAGGCTGCCGTCCTGGGCAGACACCAACTCGGTACCAAACTGCAGAACGCCGCCTTTTTTCGGGTCTTTCTTGATGATCTGCACACGCTGGCCAGCCACTTCCAGACGCCAGTCTTCGGCCTTGGCTTCGGGGTAGAAGCGACGTAGCGATTCCAGGCGCTGCTCCATCGACTGCATCACCTCACTGACCAGGTACTTGGTCAGGTCCATGTTGTCACGGGCCACCGCCAGCATCGGGCCCAGGTTGCCCAGGCGTACCGACAGGGGCAGGTCCAGCAGCGAACCGTGCTTGAGGAACTTGGTGGTGAAGCCGGCGTACGGCCCGAACAGCAAGGATTTCTTGCCGTCGACCACGCGCGTATCAAGGTGCGGCACGGACATGGGCGGCGCGCCGACGGCGGCCTGGCTGTAGACCTTGGCCTGATGCTGGCTGACGATTTCCGGATTGTCGCAACGCAGCCACTGGCCACTGACCGGGAAGCCACCGAAGCCCTTGCTTTCGGGGATGCCGGAGGCCTGCAACAGCGGCAGGGCAGCGCCACCGGCGCCGAGGAACACGAAACGGGCGTCCACTTCGCGGCTGCCGCCGCTGTTGACGTCCTTGATGCTGACCGTCCAGCCGGCGCCGTTGCGACGCAGGCCCACGACCTTCTTGCAATACTTGACCTGCGCGTCGGGCGCCTCGCCCAGTAGCTTGAGCAGCTTGTTGGTCAGGGCCCCGAAATTGACGTCGGTACCCTTGAGCACGCGAGTGGCGGCAATGTGCTGATCAGCCGGGCGGCCCGGCATCATCAGCGGCATCCACTCGTTCATCACGGCCTTGTCTTCGGTGTACTCCATCTCGGCAAAGGCGTGATGCTGCTTGAGCAGTTCATAGCGCTTCTTGAGGAAGGCAATACCCTTGTCACCCTCGACGTAGCTCAGGTGCGGTACCGGGTTGATGAACGCCCGCGCCGGGCCGAAGTTGCCTTTCTTGCTCAGGTAGGCCCAGAACTGGCGAGACACCTCGAACTGGGTATTGATGTGCACGGCCTTCTTGATGTCGATGCTGCCATCAGCGGCCTGGGGCGTGTAGTTCAGCTCGCACAAGCCGGCGTGGCCGGTGCCTGCGTTGTTCCAGGGGTTGGAACTCTCTGCGGCCCCGGAGTCCATCGCCTCGACCACTTCGAGTTTCAGGGTCGGGTCGAGCTCCTTGAGCAGTACGGCCAGGGTGGCACTCATGATGCCTGCGCCTACCAGTACTACATCAACCGATTCGTTCTGCGCCATTTAACGCGTCTCCACAATCTACAGCTACCTAATTGACAGCACAGGATCACCGGGTTCTCCAGGATCGCCATGTCCGACTTTTCGCAGTTCATGCAACGTCCGCGGACACCGCCAACCAGTCTTTGGGTTTGCCTATTGAACCCTGTTTGCCCCAGGTGCGGCAATTCGACTTATGGTCAACGACCGTCGGATACGCTATGCAAGCCGCTCAGACACGCATCCAGGTTGGGGCCATTTGCTGCCTGTTCAGGGCTGAAGGGGACACACCTGCCGCTTTTGCACATGCCAGATTGTTCATTTGCTCGCCACACTCTTGTGAAGTAGTGAAAACCGTTTTTTCACGCTCTTTTGGAGACGTGAACCTCAAAAGGGGACTGCGCGATGGCAACCCGCAGGTTCTATGCAGTGTGACGGCCATGGAAGCAGGCACGACAGCCGATGCAAGACCTGAGTGGAAGGCTCTCTGTGGGCGAGGCGGGTAGATTTGCCGTGTTCAGACGGCGGATGCGGGGCCCGATCAGGAGACGTCCTTATAATCGGGGGGAGATTATAGCGAGGTCGCAGCCAGAAATGTCGCCATTTCGCGGTTTTATTGCAGGGTTTTTCAGGCAGCCAGGTTGCGTTGATGCCAGCGGCGACTTGTCGGCTTGCAAACCCGGGCACCGTCCGGCAGTGCATGACCCAGCCAGGCAAGCTGCACCTCGTGCATCTGCACCCAGCCATCGCCCTCAGGTACTTGCGAGCAGTGCTTGAAGGCCAGGCACGTGCCATTCATGTCGAGCAGGGCGTAGGCGGTGTGGCGAGGAGCAGGCAACAGCAGGTGCAAAAGCGAGACCATGGCAGATGTCCTGTGCAGGTGAGCGTGCAGCCACATTAAGCGTTGCCGGTTAAGCGTTTGTGACAACCTCGGACGTACCGGGTGCAAGCGGTGCACGCCGCTTGTAGCCAGGCCCTTGCCGCTAGGTATACTGTGCGCCATCGCCGCATTTTCTGGAGAATCGCGCATGTTGCAACGACTGTTGTTCGGTTTGATCACCGTAGCCAGCCTCAGCCTGGTCGGTTGTGCCCACAGCCCGCAACAACTCAATCCGCAGCCCAAGCTCACGGCGCAACTCACCCCGGTGGGGCAGGGGCAGCCGGTGGTGGTGCGAGTGGTAGACGGCAGGCCTTCACCGTCGCTGGGCACTCGCGGTGGCATGTACCCGGAAACCAGTACCATCAGTGTCAGCGGCAACCAGGTGGTGCCCAAGCTGCAGGCCCAGGCCGAGGCTGCCGTGCGCTTGCTGGGCTTTACGCCCACCACTGCAGGCAACGCGCCCCAATTGACCGTTACCCTGGCCGAGCTCAAGTACCAGTCGCCCAAGGACAAACTGTACGTGACCGAAGCCACCATCGGCGCCACCTTCCGTGCTGACGTCGCCAACAATGGTCGCCGCTACACCGGTCGCTATGGCGCTTCGCTGGACCAGCGCTTTGGCATGGCGCCGAACCAGGACACCAACACCCAGTTGGTCAGCGATGTGCTGAGCGACGCGCTGACCCGATTGTTCAAGGACCCGAGCATCGGTCAGGTGCTGGCGCAGTAACGCTCAAGGGTTCACCCGAACCGCTGCCCGGTGACGGCCAGCGGTTTTTTTATGCCGCGTACCGGCATCAGGCCGTGGCTATACGCAGGTCCAGCAGGCTGATCCCGGTCTGGACATCCACCTCGGGCCAGTGCTCATGGGCATGCCCGCCCAGGGCGCAGTAGACCAGCCATTGACGGTCTTGCACATTAATGGCCAGGCCATCGACGAGCGCCTGTTGCTCATCACTCTGGGCAACGAGGTAGAGGCGGTCCTGGTTTTCGGCATGCAGCATGACAAGCTCCGGTTCGAGAAAGGACGACAGGGTGGCCTGTTCTGATGACGAACCGATGACAGATGAAATTAAATGACACGCGGTCGCTGCCGTGCAGGCAGCGCCAGGTGGGTTGGGTAGAATGCTGGCTTTTGTTCTGGTCTACGCCGAGGTGACGCGATGTCCATGCACATGCTCTGGGGGCTGATTGCCGCCCATCCCACCAAGCTCATCAATGTGCTGGCCTTGCTGCTGACGTGTCCGGGCGGGCTGCTGTTGCACAGTGCCAGGCGTAGCGCGGCCGATGCACAGCCAGGGCCGGGAGAGCTGCAAAGGCCGTATGCGCGATTCGCAGGGTGGGTGCCCAGGCAGCGCTACGGCCTGGGCTTCGCCTGCCTGGCCAGTGCGCTGGTGCTGTCGTGGGTCAGCACCTGGGCCTGAGCACAATCGGGGCTCATGCTGATCGGGACGCTCGCGTTCAACAGCACCCCCTCACTGCTCAAGCAAGCGGTGCCTGCTGCCTGACCTGATACTGATTGCGCACCGGCGTCGCGTACTGCAACACCAAGTAAGGCCGTTGCTCTTCGGGGCAGGCATCCAGCCGGCGCTGCCATTCTTCCTTGGCCTTGGCCAGTTCGTCGGCAGGGAACACCTGCTCGGCGCTTGGCACCTGCAGCGTGTCATCCTGCTCGGCCCACATGGCGTAGGCCAGGTAATGCACCGGGAACAGTCGATAACCGCCGAGTATCTGCCGGTCGATTTCCGCGGCCAGCTGCTTGGTGTCCTCGTAATACTGGGTCACTGGCGGTGCAAAGTTGATGTGCACGCGACCTTTGTAGCCGGTGATGCCCTTGGCGATGCTGTGGTCGTCCTCGCCAGGTGCCTTCTGGTAGGTACCCGTGGTGGCGCGGATGTACAACTCACGGGCCTTGGCCTGGTCGCAGGGGTCGTATTCGTAGCTGATCGATACCGGCGTCAGGTTCAGGCTCTGGATGACCGCGCCGAACGCCTCGTCCTTTCGACTCATGTGGAACATCTTGAGGATGGCCGAATCGGTCCGGTCGTCGCCATCCTTGGCGCGGCCTTCGGCCTGGGCGATCCAGATGGAGGTCGCGTCGTTGACGATGGAGTGATTGATATAGGCCGACAGCAGCTGGTAGGCGGCCAGCTTCTCGCGGCGGCCGGCGATCGAGCGGTGCACGATGAAGCTCTTGTTGAGCCGCATGAGGTCGCTGACAAACGGTTTTTGCAGCAGGTTGTCGCCAATGGCGATGCGCGGGGTGGGCAGGCCGGCGTGGTACACCGCGTAGTTGACGAATGCCGGGTCCATGACGATGTCACGGTGGTTGGCCAGGAACAGATAAGCCGTGCCGGCCTTGAGCTGTTCCACGCCCGAATAGGTCACGCCATCGGTGGCGCGGTCGATGGTGCGATCAACGTAGTGCTCGACCTTGTCCTGCAGGGTCGATACACAGGTCACACCAGCGAACTCCTTGCGCAGGCGCCGGGCGATCAGCGGTTTAAGCAGCCAGCCAAGGGCACCGGCCGCACGCGGGAAGCGAAAATGAGTCAGGATATCGAGGAATGCCGGGTCGCTGAGCAGGCGTGCCAGAACTCCAGGGACCTCAGCGTCGTCGTATGGTCGGATGGCATCGAATTCGCCCATCATGCTCTCTTGTTGGAAACGGCTAGGGTAATAATGAAGTACGGGCAGGCTCCGAAAAACGGCTCGGACGCACGTGGCCCTGTAAACAGAGCGGCAATTATACGCATAACTCGTCGTGGAGGCCCTGATGCTGGAAACAGAGTTCTACGATTGCCCTTATTGTGGCGAGCGGGTGGAAACCTCCGTCGATCTGTCTGGCGGCGACCAGGTGTACACCGAAGACTGTCAGGTGTGCTGTCAGCCGATCGTGTTCGTGCTGCAGGTGCATGACGACGAATGGATGCTCGATGTCAGACGTGAGGACGATGCGTGATGAGGCGTATCTACGAACCCGAAAGCCTGCTCGAAGCAGAAATGCTGGCCGGTATGCTCGCCAGCGAAGGGGTGCAGGCGCACCTGGTGGGCCGCGACCTGGTCGGGGCGACCGGCGAATTGCCCCTGCACGGGCTGCTGGGCTTGTCGGTGGCCGATGAACAGGCCGAATACGCACGGCAGTTGATCGATGCGTACAATGGCGCCCAGCCGCTGATTGGCGACGAGCCGGAGAGCTTCCCCGGTACCTTGATCTGCTAGGTTTAGAATTACCTCATGTGTGGACGTTACGCCCTGTTCCGCTGGCCCCAAGCATTGGCCAGCCTGCCTGGCTTTCCCGCCGGGCAGCCCGCCCAGTGGAATATTTCGCCCGGCAATACCGTCCTCATCCAGCGCCAGCTGGACGGGCAGCTGCAAGTGGCCAAGGCGCGCTGGGGCCTGACGCCGCCGTGGCTCACCGACCTTTCCCGCACCCCCGCCCATGCCCGCGCCGAAACGCTGGCCGAGCAGCCGATGTTCCGCGAAGCCTTTGGCCAACGACGCTGCCTGATACCGGCCAATGGTTTCTATGAGTGGCGAGGCAGCGTGCGCAAACGGCCCTTTTGGCTGACACCGGGCGAGGGGGCGTCGCTGTATTTCGCCGCTGTGTGGGAGGCTTATGCCGTACAGGAACAAGTCTGGCTCAGCTGCGCCGTGGTCACCCAGGCGGCGATGAATCAACGTAGGCCCCTGATTCTGGACGAAGCAGGGCAGGCTGCCTGGCTGGACCCGCAGACGCCGCTGATCCGTTTGCAGGAATTGCTGGCAAGCCCCTCGGTGCCCTTGCGCGAGCGGGCCCTGGCACCTTTCGTCAACGACCCGAAACTGGACGCGCCCGAGTGCCTCACCCCGGCCTGAGTGCCAGTGCATGCTCGGTTGCTCGCCGCGCACAGCGGGAGGGTGTGCAAAATCTTCCCTGCGGCTATGGCGGCCCACCCATGAGTCATCCTAGGATACGGCGCATGTAAAAAGGAGTGTTTCCATGCGTAAGTCTTTTGTCATCAGCCTAATGAGCGCTGGCATCCTGCTCGCTGGCTGCCAAGGGGTGAACACCACCAGCGGCGGTGCGGTGGGCGTTGAGCGCAAGCAGTACATGTTCAGCATGCTCTCGCCCGACGAGGTCAACACCATGTACGCCCAGTCGTACCAGCAGACCCTGGGCGAAGCGTCCAGCAAGGGCTTACTCGACAAATCCAGTGCAGATGCCAGGCGCGTACAGGCCATCGCCAACCGTTTGATCGCCCAGGCGCCCCAGTTCCGGCCGGACGCTGCGCAGTGGAAATGGGAAGTCAACGTGATCAAGAGCGATGAGCTCAATGCCAACTGCGGGCCAGGCGGCAAGATCATCGTCTACACCGGCCTGATCGATCAGCTCAAGCTCAACGACGCCGAGATCGCGGCCGTCGTCGGTCACGAAATCGCTCACGCCTTGCGCGAGCACAGCCGTGAAGCGATGTCCAAAGCCTACGGCGTGGAAATGGCGCGCCAGGGTGCAGGCGCCATCTTCGGCCTGGGTCAGGACAGCATGGCGCTGGCCGACACCGTGGTGAACTACGCCATGACCTTGCCCAACAGCCGGGCCAACGAGAACGAAGCAGACCTGATCGGTCTTGAGCTCTCGGCGCGTGCAGGCTACGACCCGAACGCGGCCATCACGCTGTGGAACAAGATGAGCAAGGCTTCGGAAGGGGCACCACCGGAGTTCATGAGCACGCACCCGGCCTCGGCCAGCCGTATTGCCGCCTTGCAGGCAGCCATCCCCAAAGTCATGCCGCTGTATCAGGCAGCGGCCAAGCCCTAAGGCCCGCTGCAGGCGGGCAAGCAAGTGCCATGAAGGCTCCGCTCTGCCCGCCCGTGCCTCAACCCACCCAGCCGCTGGCCTTCATGGCCGTGTAGACCGCAACGATCGCGAGCACGAAGAACGCGGCGGCCGCCAGGCGGCGAATCAGCGTCAGCGGCAGTTTGTCCGCGGCGAAATTACCCGCCAGCACCACGGGCACGTTGGCGATCAGCATGCCCAGCGTGGTCCCGACGATGACCATGATCAGGTGAGGGTACTGCGCAGCCAGCATGACCGTGGCGACCTGAGTCTTGTCTCCGATCTCGGCCAGGAAGAAGGCGATCAGCGTGGTCAGGAACGGTCCGAAGCGGCGCGCAGGGTTTTCGTCGTCGTCCATCTTGTCCGGCACCAGCGTCCACAGGGCCGTGGCGGTGAAGCTGGCGGCCAGGATCCAATGCAGCGCAGCGTCGCTGAAGAAACTGCCGAACCAGGCGCCCACGGCACCTGCTGCGGCATGGTTGGCCAGCGTGGCGGCGACGATACCGGCAATGATGGGCCAGGGCTTGCGAAAGCGGGCAGCGAGGATGAGCGCGAGCAGCTGCGTCTTGTCGCCGATTTCGGCCAGGGCAACGATTGCGGTGGGTACCAGCAGAGATTCCAGCATCAGGATTCCTACGGGGGCGGGTCGACACGGCTATGACACGTACGACCTCCCCGCCCCGGGTAAGGTGTGCGTGTCATAGGTCTTGTCAAACCCCGGGCCTGTCTGCGCAGGCCTGGCCATGCACGTTTGCATGGTGGGTCGCACGCGCCATGGTCTGTGGACCAAGTATGTTGACGCGTACCGGGCGAGCGTGGCGCTCGCGGGAGACTACTCCCCTAGGACGGTGCGGATTCTGCCTAGGCGAAACGGTTTCGGCAAGCGCTGTTTTTATCAGCGTGTTGCCTGGTAGATCCTGAACCCGTCGGCTTCCTCCAGAACCTGGCAGTTGCCCAACGCCGCTTCGATGATCGGTTTGTAGTGCAGGAAAGTATTGGCTACCAAGCGTATTTGGCCGCCTTTTCGCAGGTGAATGGCCGATTTTTGCAGAAGATTCTCCGATGCCTGGTAATCGGTATGGACCCCGGTGTGAAATGGCGGGTTGCTCAGTATCACCTCCAGGTCCAAAGGGGCCGCATCGATACCGTCACCTTGCACGACCTCGGCCTCCAGGCCGTTGGCCGCCAGGGTGAGGCGGCTGGCGGCCACGGCGAAGGCATCCACATCCAGCATCGTCACGTGGCTGCCAGGGTAGCGCCGTTTCACTGCCGCCCCCAGCACACCAGCGCCGCAGCCGAAGTCCAGCACGTGGCCCTCTGGCAGCGCCTCCAGGTGGCGCAGCAGCACCGCCGTGCCTCGGTCAAGGCGGCCGTGGCTGAAGACTCCAGGCAAGCTCACCACCTGCAAGGGGCCGTCTGGCAGTGACAGCTCGAACTGCTTGGCCAGTGTGTGCAGCGCGGCTGCCTGCGGCGCCTGTTCAACGCTGACCTGCCACAGTTGGCAGTGCCGGGCGCTGTCGAGTTTGCGCGGCTTGCCAAAAGCCTGAAGGTGCCGCGCGACGCTTTCGATCCCTCCGCGTTTTTCACCCACCACGTACAACGTGCCGCCTTGCAGGCGTGCGGCCAGGGTAGTGAGCAGGTAAGCCGCCAGCTCGCGCGACTTGGGAAGAAACAGCACGGCAGTGGGCACGTCCACCGCCGGGGGCTCCACCGCGCAGTGGCAGCGGCCGACAAAGCGGCTTTCGAGCAGGGCGTGATCGCCTGCGTGCCAGGTCCAGGCATGGGCCTGGGGCAGTTGGGCCAACAGGCCATCGGGCGGGGCCCCGGCAATCAGGAGCGGGCCCTGGAACAGCTCTGCCTGGCGGAGCAACACTTCACTGCGCGGGTCCATGGACGACGCCTCCGAAAAATCGCGCAGTGTAGCAGAGCCGCGACTGTGCCTCAGCCGACCACGCGGCGTGCCTGCCCGGCAAAATACGCCTGGGCGTTTTCCGCCAGTTGGCCCACGATCCGCTGGCGCGCCTCGACAGCCCCCCAAGCGCTGTGAGGGGTAATGATCAGGCGCTCGATGCCAGGTTCGAGCAGGGGGTTGCCGTCTGCCGGAGGCTCGACGCTCAACACGTCGGTTGCAGCCCCGCCCAAATGACCACTGCGCAATGCATCGGCCAGCGCCTGCTCGTCGATCAACCCGCCACGTGCGGTATTGACCACCAGTGCACCGGGCTTGAGCAGGGCCAGTTCGCGCTCGCCGATCATGTGCCGAGTGTGCTCATTCAGGGGGCAATGCAGGGTGAGGGCGTCGACCTGTGGCAGCAGTTCATCCAGTGGCAGGCGGTCGGCACGGCTCGGCCGGCCTGGAATCTGCCCGCTCAGCACGCGCATGCCGAAGGCTTCGGCCAAGCGTGCCACCGCACCGCCCAGTTCACCATGGCCGAGCAGGCCGAGGGTCTTGCCCTCCAGCTCGACGATCGGATAGTCCAGCAGGCAGAACTGGCTGGCCTTGGCCCATCGTCCCTCGGCCACCGCCTTGTTGTAATCACACAGGCGCGTGGCCAGTGCCAGCAGCAGGCCCAAGGTGTGCTGGGCAACCGAAGGTGTGCCGTAGCCCTGACAGTTGCAGACCGTGATGCCTTGCGCCCGGGCGGCGGCCAGGTCGACGTTGTTGGTGCCGGTAGCAGCCACCAGAATCAGCTTGAGCTGTGGGTTGGCTTGGAGGCAGGCGGCGTCGAGCACCACCTTGTTGCTGATCACCGCAACAGCGCCTTGAAGACGTTCGGCCACCTGCTCGGGCGTCGTGGCGGCGAACAGCGCCAGTGAATCGAACGACCGGTGCAGCGGCGTCAGGTCCAGGTCGCCCAGGTCCAGGGAGTCGTGGTCGAGAAAAACGGCATGGCGCGAGCTGGGCATAGGTGGGCTCCGGTTCAACAAAAGGGGATGAAGGTCTGGTTGACGCCTGTGGATCAGTGTCCAGCCCCTGCTTGCCGCCCGTCAACGCCTGAAGCCGCAGGCTGCACCGGCTAAATCATTCCTTCGGCTGATTTGACCGGCGCAGTCGCGCACTACAGTGACGCCACGCCTTGCAAGCCCGCGCCTCAATAAAAGGGATATTTATGCTGCAGACCCGTCTCCTCAAGCCCGCCGACGACGCCTACGCCTACCCCCTGCTGATCAAGCGCCTGCTGATGTCGGCCAGCCGCTACGAAAAGACCCGTGAGATCGTCTACCGGGACCAGGTGCGACTGACCTATGCACAGTTGAGCCAGCGCATCGCGCAGTTGGCCAACGTGCTGAGCGAAGCCGGCGTGAAGGCCGGCGACACCGTGGCAGTGATGGACTGGGACAGCCACCGCTATCTTGAGTGCATGTTCGCCATCCCGATGATCGGTGCAGTGGTGCATACCATCAACGTGCGCCTCTCGCCCGACCAGATTCTCTACACCATGAATCACGCCGAAGACCGCCTGGTGCTGGTCAACAGTGACTTCATCGAGCTGTACCAGTCCATTGCCGGCCAGTTGACCACGGTCGAGCGCACTGTGCTGTTGACCGACGGGGTGGATACCCATGCGGCCTTGCCCAACCTGGTCGGCGAGTATGAGCAGCTGCTGGCTGGGGCGAGCACGCAGTACGATTTCCCCGACTTCGACGAACATTCGGTCGCCACCACCTTCTACACCACAGGCACCACGGGCAACCCCAAGGGGGTGTATTTCACCCATCGGCAACTGGTCCTGCATACCCTGGCCGAAGCCTCGGTCATGGGCAGCATCGACAGCGTGCGGCTGCTGGGCAGCAATGACGTGTACATGCCCATCACCCCCATGTTCCACGTGCACGCCTGGGGTATTCCGTACGTTGCGACCATGTTGGGCATCAAGCAGGTGTACCCGGGCCGCTACGAGCCCGAGATGCTGCTCAAGCTGTGGCGCGAAGAGCAGGTCACCTTCTCCCACTGCGTACCGACCATCCTGCAGATGCTGCTCAACTGCCCCCACGGCACAGGTGTGGATTTCGCCGGCTGGAAAATCATCATCGGCGGCAGTGCGCTGAACCGTTCGCTCTACGATGCGGCCTTTGCCCGCGGCATTCAGCTGACAGCGGCCTACGGCATGTCCGAGACGTGCCCATTAATCAGTGCCGCGCACCTCAACGACGAATTGCAGGCCGGCACCGAAGACGAGCGCATCAGTTATCGCATCAAGGCCGGTGTACCCGTGCCGCTGGTCGAAACGGCCATCATCGATGCAGAAGGGCGTTTCCTGCCCGCCGACGGTGAGACCCAGGGTGAACTGGTGCTACGTGCGCCGTGGCTGACGCAGGGCTATTTCAAGGAGCCGGAAAAGAGCCAGGCGCTGTGGGAGAACGGCTGGCTGCACACCGGCGACGTCGCCACGCTCGACAGCATGGGTTTTATCGACATCCGCGATCGCATCAAGGATGTGATCAAGACCGGTGGTGAGTGGCTGTCCTCGCTGGACCTGGAAGACATGATCAGCCGGCATCCGGCTGTGCGGGAAGTGGCTGTGGTAGGGGCGGCCGATCCCCAGTGGGGCGAGCGCCCGTTTGCCTTGGTGGTGGTGCGCGAAGGCCAGGTGATCGACGCCAGGGCACTCAAGGAACACCTCAAGCCGTTCGTAGAGCAGGGGCGCATCAACAAGTGGGCCATCCCCAGCCAGATCGCCCTTGTTACTGAAATTCCCAAGACCAGTGTCGGCAAGCTCGACAAGAAACGCATCCGCCAGGACATCATCGAGTGGCAGGCCTGTAACAGTGCCTTCCTGTCCACCCTGTGAAAGCGGGCATGCGGCAATCTGTCCTGGGCCAACCCGCATGCCAGAGCGGAGCAGTGCTTGCCAAATGGCGCAAATGCGACATTCTTCAGCACGGCCGGGGCGCAATCGGAGCACACAGCACCGCCCAGGCGGCACGGAGCGCAAATCACACTTTAGAGGGATCGAGCGCCTGTGCCTTGGTGGCTATAGTCGGGGCCAGGGGCTTTTCGGGAGGGGAGGGTGAGCAGGCGCTGTCTTGCACACCGGTCGTTCGGGCCATTCCTGAAAGCACCACTGCCATAACAAAAAAGAACATGGAGTAGCGTCGATGAAATCTGCAAACCCGTTCTGGCGCAGGGCCAGGTTGCCCATGGCTGTAAGCCTGGCGTCCACCCTTGCCAGTCCCGCTTTCGCGGTCAGTTTCAACATCGGTGAAATCGAAGGCCAGTTCGACTCGTCGCTCTCCATCGGCGCCAGTTGGTCGACAGCCAGTCCCAACCGCAACCTGATCGGGGTCAACAACGGCGGCAAGGGCCTTTCGCAAACGTCCGACGATGGCCACCTCAACTTCAAGAAGGGCGAGACCTTCTCCAAGATCTTCAAGGGCATCCACGACCTGGAGCTCAAGTACGGCGATACCGGCATCTTCGTGCGCGGCAAGTACTGGTACGACTTCGAACTCAAGGACGAGGGCCGTCAATTCAAGGACATCAGCGACTCCAACCGCAAGGAAGGGGCCAAGTCCTCGGGTGCCGAGCTGCTCGACGCCTTCGTCTACCACAACTACTCCATCGGCGATCAGCCAGGCTCGGTGCGCCTGGGCAAGCAAGTGGTCAGCTGGGGCGAGAGCACCTTCATCGGCAGCGGCATCAATGCCGTCAACCCAATTGACGTGTCGGCGTTTCGCCGGCCAGGGGCCGAGATCAAGGAAGGCCTGATTCCGGTCAACATGTTCTATGTTTCCCAGAGCCTGACCGACAACCTGTCGGCCGAGGCCTTTTACCAGCTCGAGTGGGACCAGACCGTCGTCGACAACTGCGGCACGTTCTTCTCGCAACCAGACATCATTGCCGACGGCTGCACCGATAACCTGCGTGTGCTCAACAGCAGCCGTACCGTGCCTGCCGCCGCTCGCCAGTTCCTGGCCACCCGCGGCGTCAACCTCAACGAAGAAGGGGTGATGGTGCGCCGTGGCGGCGACCGTGATGCCCGTGACAGCGGGCAGTTCGGCGTGGCCATGCGCTACATGTTCGAGCCGCTGGACACCGAGTTTGGCGCCTACTTCATGAACTATCACAGCCGTGCGCCGATCTTCAGCGCAACCGGCGCCTCGCCTTCGGTCTTCGCCGCGATCCCGACCCTTCCAGCGCAGTTGCGTGCATTGGCACCGTTGATCGTGGCCGGCAACTCCAAGTACTTCGTCGAGTACCCCGAGGACATCCGCCTGTATGGCCTGAGCTTCTCCACCACACTGCCCACCGGCACCGCCTGGAGCGGTGAAATCAGCTACCGTCCCAACGCACCTGTGCAGCTCAACACCACCGACATCCTGTTCGCCGGTGTGCGCCCGCTGGGCGGCGCCTTGAGCAACGCTTCGCTGCTCGATGGCGTGCCTGGCCAGGACCTGCATGGCTACCGGCGCAAGGAAGTCACCCAGTTCCAGACCACCCTGACCCACTTCTTCGACCAGGTGATGGGTGCCAGCCGCATGACCGTGGTGGGCGAGGTGGGCGTGACCCATGTCGGCGGCCTGGAAAGCGCCTACGACACACGCTACGGCCGCGACCCGGTGTTCGGCCCCGGCCCGTTGCCCGCCACCGGTGGGGCCAATACCTGCCAGGCGCTCAACACCAGCACCATTGGTGGCGCAGGCGCCGGTGCCTCGACAGCCAACCTGAACCGCAAGTGCGAGAACGACGGCTATACCACCAGCACTTCGTGGGGCTACCGCGCCCGGGTCATCTGGGACTACAACGATGTGTTCGCAGGCGTCAACCTCAAGCCGAGCGTGGCTTGGTCCCATGACGTCTCCGGTTATTCGCCAGGCCCTGGCGGCAACTTCGAGGAGGGACGCAAGGCGGTCAGCCTGGGGCTGGATGCCGAGTACCAGAACACCTACACCGCCAGCCTGTCGTACACCAATTTCTTCGACGGCAAGTACAGCACCGTGGATGACCGCGACTTCCTCGCCCTCAGCTTCGGCGTGAACTTCTAAGCATACGGATCCAGGACGACACGACATGAACAACACCAGAAGTCTGCTGCAAGCCGGTGTGCTGGGCCTGTCCCTGCTGGCTACCAGCGTGATGGCAGCAGTACCGGCCGGCGAAGCAGCCAAGTTGGGTGCCACCCTGACCCCCATGGGCGCGGAAAAGGCCGGTAATGCCGATGGCTCCATCGGGCCATGGCAGCCGCTCTCGAAGACGGCCGGCAGCGTCGATGGCAAAGGTTTCCTCGCCGACCCCTACGGTACCGAGAAACCGCTGTTCACCATCACCGCGCAGAACGCCGAGCAGTACAAGGACAAGCTGTCCCCAGGCCAGATGGCCATGCTCAAGCGCTACCCGGACACCTATAAGCTTCCCGTCTACAAGACGCACCGTGGGGCCACGGTACCGGCCGAGGTGTTTGCTGCAATCAAGGAAAACGCCACTCAGGCCACCCTGGTGGAGGGGGGTAACGGCCTGAACAACTTCCGCACGGCGGTGCCGTTCCCTATCCCGCAGAACGGTCTGGAAGTGATCTGGAACCACATCACCCGCTACCGTGGCGGCAGCGTGAGCCGCCAGGTCATCCAGGCGACCCCGCAGCAGAATGGATCATTCAACCCGGTGTCGTTCTCCGATCAGTTCGTGTTCCGTGATCGAATGAAAGACTACGACCCCAACAATCCAGGGAACATCCTGTTCTACTTCAAACAGGAAGTGACTGCGCCAGCTCGCCTTGCAGGCACCGTGCTGCTGGTTCACGAGACCCTCGACCAGGTCAAGGAGCCGCGCAAGGCGTGGATCTACAACGCCGGTCAACGCCGCGTGCGCCAGGCGCCGCAGGTGTCGTATGACGGCCCGGGGACCGCTGCAGACGGCCTGCGAACCTCCGATAACCTCGACATGTTCAACGGCGCCCCGGACCGCTATGACTGGAAGCTCGAAGGCAAGAAGGAACTGTACATCGCCTCCAACGCCTTCAAGCTCGACGACCCGAAGCTCAAGTACGCCGACATCATCAAGGCAGGGCACATCAACCAGGACCTGGCACGTTACGAGTTGCGTCGCGTCTGGCATGTGGTGGCCACGCTCAAGCCCGGCCAGCGACACATCTATGCCAAGCGTGACTTCTACATCGACGAAGACACCTGGCAAGCCGCCGTGATCGACCAGTATGACGGGCGCAACCAGCTCTGGCGTGTGTCTGAAGCCCATGCGCAGCCGTACTACAACGTCGAGGTACCGTGGATCACCCTGGAAGCCATCTATGATCTGCAATCGGGGCGCTACCTGGCCCTGGGCATGAAGAACGAAGAAAAACGTGCCTACGACTTCGGCTTCACTGCCAGCAAGGCCGACTTCCAGCCTGCGGCCCTGCGTCAGTCAGGCATCCGCTGATACCGAAGAAGTAAGTGACAGGGCCACCCTCGGTGGCCCCATCGCGCCAATGCAGGGGGTGCCAGCCCCCGGCAGAAGCGCCGGGCCATTGCGATAAACCGTCTGAATACCCCGCCAAAACCCCCATTCCAGCGCGCGTCGATCGGCGCTGTTGCTTTTTGTCGTAGTCTTTTTCCGGCGCAGTCTCCCGGCCAACTTCAAATGGAAGGCGTTAACCGCTAGTCTCGCAACCACCCCTACGCCGTATTTGTCCACCCAGAACGAGCCGGCCATGACAGATCTGTCCCGTACGCATGGATGCACCAGCCAGGCCGTGGGCCTGATGGACGAGCATTTCTTTCGACCGCCCTTGCCCGATGGCCATGTCCCGCGTCAGCGCCTGTGCCAGCGCCTGCAAGCCGGGCTGGGTGGGCGGTTGCTGCTGATCAGTGCGCCAGCAGGCTTCGGCAAGAGTTCACTGGCCATCGAGTTCTGCGAGACGCTGCCTGCCCACTGGCGCACGCTGTGGTTGGGCTTGAGCCAGCGAGATGCCGATCCCGGGCGCTTTCTGGAGCGACTGCTCGACGGGTTGCAGCAGCACTGCTCAGCCATGGGAGAGCAGGCGATGGGGTTGTTGAAGATGCGCCAGCGCCACCAGCCGTTTGCTTTCGAGCCGTGGCTTGGCACGGTGCTCGACGCGTTGGCGCTGCACTTGCGCAGCGAGTCGCCCTTGCTGGTGGTGCTGGACGACTACCACCTTGCCCAAGGTCCCGTCCTGGACCACTGCCTGCAATTCTTCCTCAATCACTTGCCCGCAGGCCTCGTGCTGCTGGTAACCAGCCGTCAGCGCCCGGACTGGCACCTGGCACGCCTTCGCCTGTCCCGGCAATTGGCCGAGCTGAGCGAGCAGGACCTGCGCCTGACCGCCGAAGAGTCGCTGGCGGTGCTGGGGCGCAGGCCCACTGGGCTGCGTGGCCAGGCGCTGGACAACCTCATCCAGCGCAGCGATGGCTGGGTGGCCGGGCTGCGTTTCTGGCAGCTGGCCGCTAGCGAGTCCAGCGATGAAAACGTTCTGCCCCAGGCGTTGCACGGTGGCGAAGGCCTGATCCGCGATTACCTGCTCGAAGAGGTGATCGACATACTGCCGGCGCCTGTGCAGCGCTTTCTCGACGAGACGGCATGCCTGGAACGCTTCTGCGCGCCCCTGTGCGATGCGGTACGGCTGCAACAGGACAGCGGCGGCATCCTGAATTTTCTACAATCGCACCAGGTGTTTCTGGTGCCACTGGATGAGCACGGCCGGTGGTTTCGCTACCACCATCTGTTCTCCGACCTGCTTCGCAGCCGCCAGGCACGCGAGGCTTTGACCGAGCGGCACCTGCGCGCCTCTTGCTGGTTCCAGTCCCAGGGCTTGCTGGACGAGGCGGTGGAGCAGGCGTTGCGCGGGGGCGACCTGAACGCGGCGGCCAATCTCGTGCAAAGCCTGTCCGAAGAGCAACTGCTGGCCGAGCAGAACGTCGCGATGCTGCTACGTTGGAAAATGGACCTGCCCGACAGCCTGTTGGTCAGCACACCGCGCCTGATCGTGTTGTACAGCTGGGCCCTTGGCCTGGCGTGTCAGCTCGACGCTGCCGAGGAACTGGCAAGCCATCTGGGGCGCTTTCTGCCGGCGCCTTCTGCCACTGCCCAGAAGTCCATGCTCGCCCAGTGGCTGGCACTGAGCGGCGTGATCGCCAGGGGCCGGGGCGATCGTGAACGCACCCTGACCTGCTGCACCGAAGCACTGCAGAGCCTGCCCTGCAAACGATATGGCCAGCGCCTGGTGTGCCTGTCGACGTTGTCGAACCTGGCAATCGCCGAGGGCGACTTCTGGCGTGCGCGGGGCTGGAACCGGGAAGCGCTGGAGCTGGCGCAGCGCGTCGGCAACCCCCTGTTCGAGGCCCTGGCCCACTACGACAGGGCCCGGGTATTGCACGCCCGAGGCGAGGTCGTGCGTGCACTGGGCGAAGTGCGTGAAGGGCTACAGCGTTTGCACGGGTTGTCTGCACAGCGGTTGTATGCAATCCGGGCGCGGCTGACCTTGTACGAAGGCTATCTGCTGGTCGCGCGCCTGTGTCCGGAGCAGGGCCTGGCTCGGCTGCGTGGTGGCCTGGGCGAGGCACGTGCCTGCCGTGACATCAGTGTGCTTATCGGTCATTGCGTGATTGCCATGCTCGACGGACGGGAAGGGCGCTTCGCCGAAGCGTTCACTGAACTCGCCGAAGCCGAGCGCCTGATGCACATCTGGGACGTGCCACCTGTGTACTACCTGGCGATGATCACCTTGGTCAAATGCGAGCTCTGGCTCGCGCAAGGGCGCATGGACCTTGCCGAATCCTGGCTGTCGCGCCTGGGGCAGACTTACGGCGGCGCGCAGGCGGCCCTGGCGCCCGAATTCCACCCGTTGTTGCCCTGCCATGTCGCGTTGCAGCAAGCCGCACTTGACCGCATTCAGGGGCGTGAGGCGCAGGCGGCACGCAACCTTGAACAGCTTGCCGAGCGCGGCCAGGGCTGTGGGGGCATGATGCTGACAGTGAGCGCTATGTGCCCGTTGATCGCCTTGCACCTTGACCAGGGGCATCAGGCACAGGCAGCACGGTTGCTGCCGGCGCTGCTGCAGGCGGCCAGTGGCGGTGTTCTGCAGCCGTTCCAGGAACTGTTGCAACGCTACCCGCAGTGGCTGCGCGAGCAGGTCCAGGGCAGCGACAACAGTTCGGTTCGGGCCCAGCTGCTCGAGCGGTTGCCCGGCTTGCCATGCACTACCGCCAGTGCTGATGCACTCAGTAGCCGCGAACGGGCTGTGCTTGAGCTGATCGCCCAGGGCTGGTCGAACCAGCAGATCAGCGAGCGGCTGTTCATCTCGCTACACACGGTCAAGACGCACGCCAGCCACATCAACAGCAAGCTAGGGGTCGAGCGCCGCACCCAGGCCGTAGCCAAGGCCAAGGCACTTGGCTTGCTGGAGTGACACTGGCAGGGGGTGCGGCGGGTGGCTAAAATGCTGGCCTGATGCCACCTTTGAAGTGGCGCGTACGCTACGCTTATCTTTTCCGACCGCCTGCCGATACAGCGTTCGGTGGTTCGCCTCGTGCCATCTTTCCATTTCTTCCAGGGCAGGTCGTGTTGATGCTGCAGTTCGGGCAAAAGAGTTTTCTGATCGTTGACGACTTCACCGACTTTCGCACGTCGACCCGCTCCATGCTGCGCGAGCTGGGTGTTCGCGACGTGGACACCGCCGACAGTGGCGAGCAGGCGCTACGCATGTGCGCCCAGAAGCGTTATGACTGCATCCTGCAAGACTTTCACTTGGGCGATGGCAAGAAAAACGGCCAGCAGGTGCTCGAAGACCTGATCATCGACAAGCACATCAGCCACGAATGCGTGTTCATCATGGTCACTGCCGAAAGCAGCCAGGCCATTGTACTGAGCGCCATCGAGCACGAGCCCGACGCCTACCTGACCAAGCCCTTTAACCGGGTAGGCCTTGCCCAGCGCGTGGAAAAGCTCTACCAGCGCAAGGCGCTGTTGAAACCGATTCTCCAGGCACTGGACCGCAACCGCCCAGGCGAAGTGCTGGCAGCCTGTGCCGAGCTGTGCAAGCGCGACCCGCGCCTGGCGCCGCTGTGCCTGCGCTACCGGGCCGATGCGCTGCGCAACCTCAACCGCTTCGAAGAGCTCGAGAAGTTTCTCAAGGCCATTCTCGCCAGCCGCCCGCAGCCCTGGGTCTATGCGGCATTGGGCAGCCTGATGCACAAGCGCGGCCAGCATGCCCAGGCCCAGGCCGTCTACGAGCAGGCGCTCAAGGCCTTCCCGATCATGCCCAGTCTCTACGATGGCATGGCCGATGTGCTGGAGGCGCAAGGCGAAACCAAGCGCGCCCAAGGGCTATTGGAGGAGGCCGTGCGGCTTTCGCCGTTATCGGTTCGGCGCCAATCGAAGCTGGGCAAGCTGGCGTTGGCCAACGAAGACTTCGACAGCGCGTCCAAGGCGTTCCGGCACGCCGTGAATCAGGGGCAGAGCTCACGCTACAAGGATGCCGAGAACAACCTGGGCCTGGTGCAGGCCTTGATGAGCCGTAATGCAGGCTTCGGTCTGGACGCTCGCACCCGGGTCGAGATCAACACCACGCTCAGCGAGGTGGCCAAGGAAAACCCGGAAGACCAAGGCCTTCAGGTGCGTGCCCGCATGATGAAAGCCGCCAGCCTGCAGCAGGCCGGCGATCCGGAGACCGCGGCCAAGCTGACCGACCAGGCCGTCCAGCGCCTGGAAAAGATGAACCAGTTCTTCTCGGTCGATGCGGCCCTGACCGTTGCCCGGCAATTGCAGGCGTCGGGGCAGGATGCCGCGGCCATCGGCGTGCTCAGAAGTTGTGTGGAGAGTTATGGCGACGACCCCAAGGTCATGGAAAGAGTAGGCCAGCTGACGGATGACCCCAGTGTGCTGAACGCCATCACCGAAGCCGTTACGCTCAATCGTCAGGGCGTGCGCAGTTACCAGGGAGGTCAGCTCGGCGAGGCGTTGCAGCTGTTCCGTAAAGCGTTGGGCCTGCAGCCCAGGAACATCAGTATCGCCCTCAATACCGCCCAGGCGCTGCTGCGCATTGGCGGAGAGAATCCTCAGCCTGCGATCATGCAGGAATGCCGCGACGCCTTGACCAGCGTGGCCGGTATCCCCGCCAGCGATAACCGCTATGACCGCTACCGCAAACTGCATACCCGGGTGTTCGGCGCATGAATCTTGATAATCAGGGGCTGGATTTTTCCACGGTGATCGCCTCCACCGTGCACGACCTGAAGAATTCGCTCTCGGCACTGATCCAATCCCACGGCCAGTGGGTCCAGCGCTTGCCCGAAGAGCTGCGCGGTGGCGCGGAACAGGGGGTGATGGAGCATGAGTTCCGGCACCTCAATGGCATGCTGGTGCAGTTGCTGGGCTTGTACAAGCTCGGTGTGAATCAACTGCCGGTATGCCCGGACTACCACGAACTCGACGACTTCATCGAGGCGCAGTTGGCAGCCCACGAAGAAGTCTTGCAGCACAATGCCATCGAGGCGAAGTGGCGCATCGATACCGATAATCCCCTGGGCTTTTTCGATCGCGAGCTGGTGGCATCGGTGGTGACCAACGTCATCACCAATGCCACGCGGTTCGCCGAAAAGGCCCTGTTGATCACCATCGAAGAGGCCGACAACCAACTGGTCATCTGCATCAACGATGACGGGCCCGGCTACCCGGCGCGCATGATCGAACGGCAACAGGAATACATCCAGGGCATCGACTCCACCAGTGGCAGCACGGGCCTTGGCTTGTATTTCGCTGCGCGCATTGCGGCCTTGCATGAAAGCGGCGGCGTGCAGGGCCGCATTGATATCTCCAACGGGGGCGCGCTCGGGGGCGGCCTGTTCCGGTTGTATTTGCCCTGAAGGGTGAACAGAGCGGTGCACAAATGCGCAGGCGGGCGCGGAATTTTCACCCGGCAAGACACTCCAAGCCTGACATAGAGCCGTTCCAGACCTACGGCATACATGACCAACACGAGGAGCTTGCCCATGTTCACCATGCGTCGCCTGATTATCGTCGCAACCACTGCTGCCCTGATGACCGGCTGTGCGGGGCAAAACCCCTATGAGAACCAGGGGCAAGAGGCCGGCGGCATGAGCAAGACCGCCAAGTACGGTGGCCTGGGTGCCCTGGCCGGTGCCGTGGCCGGCGCCGCGATCGATCACAATCACCGTGGCAAGGGTGCACTGATCGGCGCTGCGGCCATTGGCGCCGCGGCGGCCGGCTACGGCTACTACGCCGACAAGCAGGAAGCCGAACTGCGCGCGAAAATGGCCAACACCGGGGTCGAGGTTCAGCGCCAGGGCGACCAGATCAAACTGATCATGCCCGGCAACATCACCTTCGCCACCGATTCGGCCAACATCTCGCCAAGCTTCTACGCACCGCTGAACAACCTGGCCGGCTCGTTCAAGCAGTTCAACCAGAACAACATCGAAGTGGTGGGTTTCACTGACAGCACCGGTAGCCGTCAGCACAACATGGACCTGTCCCAGCGTCGTGCCCAGGCCGTCAGCAGCTACCTGACTTCCCAGGGTGTGGATGCCTCGCGGGTCACCGTGCGCGGCATGGGCCCGGATCAACCGATCGCCAGCAACGCCGATGCCAATGGCCGCGCGCAGAACCGCCGCGTGGAAGTGAACCTCAAGCCGATCCCTGGCCAGCAGTACGACCAGCAGCAGGGCCAGGTTCAGCAGTATCCCTGACCCAAAGGTGGGGGCCACTTGATGGCCCCCGCATTCAGCGCACCTCGCTTGCCTGAATGGCGGTCAGGGCAATGGTGTGCACAATGTCGTCGACCTGCGCCCCGCGCGGTAGATCGTTCACCGGTTTGCGCAGCCCCTGCAGCATGGGCCCGAGGCTCACGCCGTCGGTACTGCGCTGCACGGCCTTGTGTGTGGTATTGCCGGTGTTCAGGTCCGGGAACACGAACACCGTGGCGCGACCGGCCACCTTACTGCCCGGCGCCAGGTCGCGTGCAACGGCCGGGTTGACAGCCGCATCGTATTGCAGCGGCCCATCGATCAACAGCTGTTCGGCGCCCTCCCTGGCCATGCGTGTGGCCTCTCGCACTTTTTCCACCTCCTCGTCGCTTGCCGAATCGCTTGAATAACTGATCATCGCGACCCGTGGCGTGATGCCGAAGGTATGCGCCGATGCAGCACTCTGGCGCGCGATCTCGGCGAGTTCGGCGGCATTGGGGTGAGGGTTCATCACGCAGTCGCCGTAGACCAGCACCTGGTCCGGAAACAGCATGAAGAAGACCGAAGAAACCAGGCTGGCGCCCGGTGCGGTCTTGATCAGCTGTAATGCAGGACGGATGGTATTGGCCGTCGAATGCACCAGACCCGAGACCAGGCCATCGACTTCGTCCAGGGCCAGCATCATGGTGCCGATGACCACCGGGTCTTCAAGCTGTTGTTCGGCCATCGGTGCGTTGAGGTTCTTGCTCTTGCGCAGCGCCACCATGGGCTCGACATAGCGCTCGCGGATCAGGTCCGGGTCCAACACCTCCAGCCCTTCGGGCAGGGTGATGCCCTGGGCTCGGGCCACGGCATCGACCGCTTCAGGCTTTGCGAGCAGCACGCAGCGGGCAATGCCGCGTGCCTGGCAGATGGCCGCCGCCTGCACCAGCAGCGGCTCGGCCCCTTCGGGCAGGACGATACGTTTGTTGGCCTGCTGCGCGCGCTGGATCAGTTGATAGCGAAATACCGCAGGTGACAGGCGCATCTCGCGCGGAGCGCCGCAGCGCTGGCTCAACCAGGCGCCGTCAAGGTGGCTGGCCACGAAGTCGGTGATGAACTCGGCGCGCTCGCGGTCATCGACCGGAATTTCCCTGTTCAGGGCATTGAGCTGGTTGGCGGTGTCATATGACCCTGTGCTGACCGACAGGATCGGCAACCCTGCCTGCAGCGCTCCGCGGCATAGCCCCAGGATGCGCGCATCGGGCTTGCTGTCGCTGGTCAGCAGCAGGCCTGCCAACGGCACGCCGTTGATCGCTGCCAGGCTCACGGCGAGGATGATGTCGTCGCGATCGCCGGGCGTCACCACCAACGTTCCAGATGTCAGCAGCGGCACGGTATTGGCCACCGTGCGGGCGCAGATGATGATCTTGGTCATGCGGCGCTGCTCAAAGTCACCGGCATTGAGGACCTGGGCCCCGAGCAGCTCTGCCACATCCCGCGTGCGCGGGGCATTGAGCTCCGGCTGATAGGGAATGCAGCCGATCAGGCGGAAATCATTGCCGCGCAGCAGCGGCGAGTGCTCACGCAGACGCGTTGAGAATTGCTCCATGCTCTGGTCGGTGCGCACCTTGTTCAGGATCACACCCAGCACCTTGGGGTCGCGCGGGCCTCCGAACAGCTGGGCCTGCAGCTCGACCCTGCCGGACAGTTCACTGAGCACTTCCTGTTCGGCGGCCGATACCAGGATCACTTCGGCATCCAGGCTCTTGGCAAGGTGCAGGTTCACGCGGGCTGCGTAGCTGGCGTGACGGGTAGGGACCATGCCCTCGACCACTACCACGTCGTTGCCGACACAAGCCTGCTGGTACAGGCGAACGATCGACTCGAGCAGCTCGTCCAGCTGACCATCGCCCAGCATCCGTTCGACCTGGGCCAGGCTCAGCGGCGTCGGCGGCATGATGCCGTGGGTACGAGCGATCAGCTCGGTAGAGCGCTCCGGGCCGGTGTCGCCCGGGTGGGGCTGGGCAACAGGCTTGAAGAAGCCCACTTTCAGGCCGGCGCGCTCCAGCGTGCGCACAAGGCCCAGGCTGATGGACGTAAGGCCGACGCCAAAGTCGGTTGGTGCGATGAAAAAAGTCTGCATGCGTGCTTCTCGAAATAAGCGGTGCAAGGGATCAGCGATCAAGGGTAGCGCTATCGGCACCCTGTGCGCACCAACCGCACGGGAACGCCTGGCCAATGCGCTGCGCTCGCTGTTCGGGGTCGAGCACCCATGGGCGCAGCTGCCAGGGCGGCACGTGGCGCAGGTGCTGGGTGTGGCCACAGCTCAACTGGGCGACCCAGTGGCCTTCGGCATCCTGGGAAAAAGCGATGATCCGACTGATGGGCATGGGCGGATCCAGGCGAGGTTCGCAATCGGGCGATGGCTTGGTTACACTTGTGCGTTCTACATTCTTTTGCAAAAGGTCTTGCCCCATGCTGATCGCCGCCAACAAGGCTGTCTCCATCGACTATACCCTGACTAACGACGCCGGGGAGACCATCGACAGCTCCGCCGGTGGCGCGCCGCTGGTTTACCTGCAAGGTGCCGGCAACATCATCCCAGGCCTGGAAAAAGCCCTGGAAGGCAAACAGGCCGGCGACGAGCTGACCGTTTCCATCGAGCCTGAAGAGGCCTACGGCGAATACCTGGCCGAGCTGGTCAGCACCCTGAACCGCAGCCTGTTCGAAGGCGTCGACGAGCTGGAAGTGGGCATGCAGTTCCACGCCTCGGCCCCCGATGGCCAGATGCAGATCGTCACCATCCGTGACGTGGACGGCGACGACGTGACCGTCGATGGCAACCACCCACTGGCCGGCCAGCGCCTGAACTTCCAGGTCAAGGTCGTTGACGTACGTGACGCCAGCGAAGAAGAAATCGCTCACCGTCACATCCACGGTGAAGGTGGCCATCACCACTGATCTTTCTGCGCTAAGCTCAGAAAGTCGCCAGGCGTTCGGGCAAGCCGCCCTGCCTTCCCAAGGAAGGCGACGGCTTGAACGAACGCCTTTTTAGTGGGCGCAATTTGCCCAGGTGCCGTCGGCGACCTGAAAAGGGGATTACAGCATGAGTGCATTTCACGACCTGAAGTTGAACGCGCTTGACGGTGGCGATCTGTCCTTGAAACCGTACAAGGGGCAGGTAGTGCTGGTGGTCAACGTGGCCTCCAAGTGCGGCCTGACACCTCAGTACGCGGCGCTTGAGCAGCTCTACCAGACGTACAAGGACAAAGGCTTCACGGTCCTTGGCCTACCCTGCAATCAATTCGCAGGGCAGGAGCCGGGGAGCGAAGCGCAGATCCAGGAATTCTGCAGCATGAACTACGGCGTGAGCTTTCCGCTCGGCGCCAAGCTCGATGTGAACGGGCCCCGGCGCCATTCGATGTATCGTCTTCTGGCGGGCGAGGGCGCGGAGTTTCCGGGGGACATTACCTGGAATTTCGAGAAATTCCTGGTGGGCAAGGACGGGCGTGTATTGGCGCGCTTCTCCCCGCGCACGGCGCCGGATGATCCTGCGGTGGTCCAGGCCATCGAGAAAGCCCTGGGCTGATCACGTACCGGGTATTCGCCTTGGCCGCAGCGACGGCTTCACAGCGGCGGCATGGGCTGCATCGACTTCGCTTGGCGCGCATGAGCGCTCAGTGAAGCGCTGAGCAAGTGCGCTTCGAACTGGTCGACGATTTCCGACCACCCCTGATGGCTGGCATGCTGCCGAGCGTTGAGCCTCACCCGCCGCAGGGTCTCGCTGTCTTGCAACAGCCAGCAAGCGGCATCGATGAAGGCTGCCGCATCCCTTGGCATGGCCAGCGCCCCATTGTGGCCATGGCCGATGTGCTGCGCAGCCGTTGCCTGGTCATAAGCGACCACCGCCAACCCTGACGCCATGGCTTCGAGCACCACACGGCCAAACGTCTCGATCAGGCTGGGGAACAGAAACAGGTCACTGCTGGCATAGTGCTCGGCCAGTTGTTCGCCTCGCTGGACGCCGCATAGCACAGCCCCAGGAACCTGCTGCTGTAGCTTCCCCCGCAGTGGCCCGTCCCCCACCAGAATCAGGCGTACCCTTCGCTGTGGCAAAGCCCGTTGCAAAGCCTCGAAACAGCTTTGCAAAAGCCCCAGGTTTTTCTCCGGTGCCAACCGTCCCACATGCAGGACGGCGATATCATCGTGGCCCAGACCCCAGTGTTCGCGCAGCGCCTGGCTGCGACGGGCCGGGTTGAACAGCTCCGCGTCCACACCGTGCGGCATGTGCACCAGCCGCTCGAAGCCGCGGCGCTCCAGCCAACGCCGGTGGCTCAAGCTGGGCACGAGCGTCAAGACGGCCCGGCCATGAAACCAGCGCAGGTAAAGGCTTAGCAGGCGTCCCACTACGCCCATGCCGTGTTGCCCTGAAAGATGCGCAACGTGGGTATGCAATCCGCTAACAACGGCGATTCCTAATCGCCGAGCAGTGCGTAATGCGCTCAGCCCCAGGGGGCCTTCAGTGGCGATGTAAATGACGTCAGGCCGTTGCCGGCGCCAGTGCCTTGCCAGCGTGCGCAGGGAGACCTTGTCCCGTTGCAAACCCAGATAGCCGGGCAGTGGCCAGTCGCGCCACAGTCGCACGCCAGGGTTGTGCCCCGAAGCCTGCTCTCCTGGCTGTCGGGGGCGCACGATCCTGACGTGATGGCCACGCTGGCGCAGCCCTTCGCTCAGGTTCAACAGTGTGCAGGCCACGCCGTTGACGTGCGGGGCGAAGGTATCGCTGACGAGGCAGATGTGCAGAGCAGGTGTATTCATGAACTGACTATCCACCTGCTGCATTGCCGGGGCATGACGGCGAAGTGACGTCGGCATGATGCAGAGGGGGCATGACGCCTGTAACGCGCACGAATATTCATCAAGGCTGCACTCAAGAGGCGCAGTTGCCCGCCGATGCAGTTGCATTCGCCCCCACGCTCCAGGAGAGCGGTGATGTTCAACAACAAGCTCAAGCAAGAAATCCGGCAGTTGCGTGAAGAACTGATGATCATCGACCAGATCAAGAGCAGCCTGGACAGCGAGATGCTGGTGCTGCAACTCGACCCTGCCGGTCGGATCGAACTGGTCAATGGCAATTTCGAAACCGAGATGCTGTATCGGGCTGACCAATTGCTTGGGCGCAACATCGACGACATCGTGCCTGCCCACGTCAAGTCACTGGATTTTCACCAGCGCATGAAAAATGCCATCAGCCGGGGCGAGCATTTCAATGGCGCGTTTCGCCTGCTGCGCGGGGACGGCCAGGAAGCTTGGCTACGTTCGATCCTGCAACCTGTGAAGGGTAGCGACGGGCGCATCAAGTATTTCACCCTGCATTCGAGCGACCTGACCCGTACCATCGTCACCTCCCGCGAGCACGAGAGCCTGATCAAGGCGCTGATGCGCTCGACGGCGGTTATCGAGTTCGATCTCGATGGCATGATCCTGACCGCCAACGAACGCTTCTTGTCGGCAGTGGGGTACCGGCTGGATCAGATCCGTGGCAAGCACCACCGCATGTTCTGCGAACCGGCCGAGGTCAATTCACCCGGCTACCAAGCGTTCTGGGACAAGCTTCGCCGCGGTGAGTACATTGCCGAACGCTTCCGTCGGATCGATGCCCATGGCCGGGTGATCTGGCTGGAAGCTTCCTACAACCCGATCTTCAACGCCCACGATGAGCTGTACAAAGTGGTCAAGTTCGCCACGGTCATCACCGATCAGGTGAACCAGGAGCAAGCGGTGGCCCAGGCGGCGGACGTCGCCTACAACACCTCCCGGGAAACGGACACCAGCGCCCGTCGGGCCACAGAGGTGGTCGGGCAGAGCGTCAGCGTCATGCGTGGGCTCGAAGCCTCGATGCTTCAGGCTGCCGAAGGCATCCAGGCGCTGGACACCCAGTCGCGGGTCATCGGTTCGATCATCAAGACCATCAGCGATATCGCCGGGCAGACCAACTTGCTGGCGCTCAACGCCGCCATCGAAGCCGCCCGTGCTGGCGAGCAGGGGCGGGGCTTTGCGGTGGTGGCCGATGAGGTGCGTCAGCTGGCCTCGCGCACCAGCACGGCTACCGAGGAAATAGCCCGTGTGGTACAGCAAAACGAGCAGTTGGCCCAGGCTGCAGTGTCGATCATCGACACCAGCAAGCGCCAGGCCGAAGAAGGCCGCGCGCTGGCGGACCAGACCGGAAACGTGATTGAGGAAATCCAGGAAGGGGCCAGGCGGGTGGTGGATGTGGTGGGGCAGTTTTCCAGCCGCCTGGGGCAGTGATGCTGGGCAGTTGTGCAGGCCGGTTGTGTTCCATGGTGAGGCGACGCGGCGGCGCTCCCGTTGGACGCGCCTAAGATCGGCCGCTGCCTGACGGGCACGCGGCCGGTTCGGTCAGTCACTCGCTCATCGCCAACCCATCGCCCATACCTGGGCGTCGCGCAGCACCCGCCAATCCAGCCACTCGCTGCGCCCGCTGTGCACCGCCTGCAGTTCCACACGCAGCAGCACGCCCGCTTCGTCGTGCTCCAGGTCGATGACCAGGAAGTGCTTTTCACGGTTCACCGGCTGCGTCGCGGTCCATTTCGACAGCTTGAGTTTGGCGGGACTGAAGCGGTTCATGGTCTGCTCCTGTAGATGAGGTAGGGTAACGCCTGGGACAGGCTCAGGCTCGATGCGCAGGTGTGTTCACGGCCCGTGCATTGCCATTCTCGCGCACCCAGAACAAGGTAGCCCCAGCCACCGCCGCCGGCATCATCACCACGTTCACCCCCGGGATCAGCAACGCCAGGTAGGTCACCCCGCCAAAGCCCAGGGACTGCCAGCGTTTTTCCCGCAGCCAGGCGAGCATGTCCTGCCAGCTCATCTTGTTGTTGTCGGCCGGGTAGTCGATGTATTGGATGGCCATCATCCACACGCCGAAAATCAGCCAAAGCGGCGCGGCGACCACGTTGACCACCGGGATCAACGACAGGATGAACAAGCCGGTGGCGCGCGGCAGGAAGTAGCCGAGCTTGCGCATTTCGCGGCCCAGTGTGCGGGGGATCATCGCCAGCAGCTCGGCCCAGCTGAAGGCCGGGAAGTGATCGTCGCCGCGCACCACCACTTCCACCTTTTCAGCCAGAAAGCCATTGAACGGCGCGGCGATGATGTTGGCCACCAGGGTAAAGGTGAAGAACACCATCAGCACCAGCAACACCACGAACAGGGGCCAGAGGATATAGGTCAGAAAGCTGAGCCAGCTTGGCAGTGTGGGCACCAGCGCGTCCAGCCACTGGCTGAACTGGTGGCCGGCAAAATAGATGAGGCCACCGAACAGCAGCAGGTTGATGGTCAGCGGCAGCAGCACGAACAAGCGCAGGCCAGGGCTCAGGATCAGCTTCAGGCCTTCGCGCAGGTACTGCGGCCCGGAAAGAACGGGGGCTTGCATGTATCACTCCGCAGAAAAGGTGGTTGGCAGACATTACCGAGTTTCAGGGGGATGCGGAAGCTGCACCATCTGGGTGAAACCGGTGGTAACAAAAGCCAATGATCGGACCCTGCCAACGCAACGACGCGCATAGACGATGGCTATGAGGTGGATTGTCTAAGGATATTTCCTTACTCTTTGCCACCTCGCTACAGTGCGCTCATATTTCAGCGTCACCGGCCTGCCCGTGGTGCAGGCCCTACTTCATTTGCACAGCTGGCCTTTTCAGCCCGCTCGACAGGAGTTCGACATGTCCGAAGCACGTCATTCGCGCGTCATCATTCTGGGCTCCGGCCCTGCCGGTTACAGCGCAGCGGTCTATGCGGCCCGTGCCAACCTCAAGCCGCTGCTGATCACTGGCATGCAGGCCGGTGGCCAATTGACCACCACCACCGAAGTCGACAACTGGCCAGGCGACCCGCACGGCCTGACCGGCCCGGCACTGATGCAACGCATGCAAGAGCACGCCGAGCGTTTCGAGACTGAAATCGTCTTCGATCACATCAATGCCGTGGACCTGGCCAACAAGCCGTTCACCCTGACCGGCGACAGCGGCACCTACACCTGCGACGCCCTGATTGTGGCCACTGGCGCCAGTGCTCGCTACCTGGGCCTGCCGTCGGAAGAAGCGTTCATGGGCAAGGGCGTATCGGCCTGCGCCACCTGCGATGGTTTCTTCTACCGCAACAAGCCGGTCGCAGTGGTTGGCGGCGGCAACACGGCCGTTGAAGAGGCGCTGTACCTGGCGAACATTGCCAGCAAGGTAACCCTGGTGCACCGCCGCGATACGTTCCGCGCCGAGAAGATCCTGGTCGACAAGCTGCATGCCCGCGTCGCCGAAGGCAAGATCGAACTCAAGCTCAACGCTACCCTGGATGAAGTCCTGGGCGACAACATGGGTGTGACCGGCGCGCGCTTGAAGAACAACGATGGCAGCACTGACGAGATCAAGGTAGATGGCGTGTTCATCGCCATCGGCCACACCCCGAACACCTCGCTGTTCGAAGGCCAGCTGACCCTCAAGGACGGCTACCTGGTGGTCAGCGGCGGCCGTGAAGGCAACGCCACCGCCACCAACGTCGCGGGTGTGTTCGCCGCAGGTGACGTGGCTGACCATGTCTACCGTCAGGCCATCACCTCGGCCGGTGCTGGTTGCATGGCCGCCCTGGACGTCGAGCGCTACCTGGACGGCCTGGCCAACGCCTCGTTCTGATCCCTCGACCGGGGCCGCCTGGCGGCCCCGTGTTACAGGCTCAGGCGCATCGACAGGTCGACCGCTCGCACATCCTTGGTCATCGAACCTATCGAGATGTAGTCCACACCGGTTTCGGCGATGGCCCGCAGGGTCGTTTCGCTGACGCCGCCACTGGCCTCCAGCTTGGCCTTGCCAGCGGTGATCCCGACGGCTTCTTTCATCTCGTCGAGCGTCAGCTCATCGAGCATGATGATGTCGGCACCCGCGCTTAGCGCCTGATGCAATTCCTCCAGGCTTTCCACCTCGATTTCCACCGGCTTGCCGGGGGCGATGCGGTGTGCGGCTTGTACCGCCTCGGCGACGCCACCACAGGCGGCGATATGGTTTTCCTTGATCAGGAAAGCGTCATACAGGCCTATGCGGTGGTTGTAGCAGCCGCCACAGGTCACTGCGTACTTTTGCGCCAGGCGCAGGCCCGGCAAGGTCTTGCGAGTGTCCAGCAACTGTACGTGGGTACCTTCGACCAGATCCGCCAACGTGCGTGCACGCGTGGCGACCCCGGACAGCATCTGCAGGAAGTTGAGTGCACTGCGCTCGCCGCTGAGCAGCGCGCGCGCCGGGCCTTCCAGGTGGAACAGCGGTTGGTTGGGCTGGGCGCGATCGCCGTCGACCACCTGCCAGTGCACGGCTACGCGTGGATCGAGTTGACGAAACACCGCATCGACCCAGGCCGTACCGGCCACCACACACGCTTCGCGGGTAATGATCGTTGCCTTGGCCAGCCGCTCGGCCGGGATGAGCTGGGCGGTGATGTCGCCGCTGCCGATGTCCTCCAGCAACGCACGGCGCACGTTGGCTTCGATTTCGGCGGTGAGGTCGGCAAGGCGTAGGTTAGGCATGGTTGGCTCCACAAGCGAGATGCCCGCGATTATAGGGCAGGGCGCAGGCGTGTACAGCCGGTGCTCGGCTGCCATGACGCAACGGGTTGAGCAATCACTGCCTGTACAGGGTCAAGACATTTGCCAAGGAAACGCGTCTGGCAGTAAAAGGAATTATTCCTGATAATGCTGTCTGATATTTGGCGTCATGCTATTGGCGAAACTGGCCGCGTCTAGGCCCGACACCCTGCAAGGAGTACAGGATGCACAAAGAGGGCAAGGTAGTGCCCTTGGCGGCGGCTGAACATGGACGGCGCACGCCCCCCACGAGTCTGCCCATCGCGCTGCTGCAGGTGCGCGATCAGGCCGCCCTGCAACTGCGCCAGGGTTTGCAGGCGCTGTTCGACAATGCCGACGATACCCTGTTCGAAATGGCCGACAAGGCCGCGGACCGGTTCGCTCAGCACCTGTATTTCGAAGCCATGCGCGACTTGCGACTCAAGCGCAAGAGCATCGAGCGGCTGTTTCTCGATACCGTCCATGAAGCCTTCGCGCGCTTGGCCGAGCCTGAGCCTGAGCATACCCCGGCAACCGTCGCTCCCGTATTGTCGCTCACCCCCGGTCAGTCCGAGCGTGCAGCAGCGGTGGAGGCGATGGTGACCAGGGTAAAGGCCCGTGATGGCGTCGCGCTACAGCAGCTGGGCCTGCGCTTGCAGACGCTGCTCGAACGTCATGTGCCTGAGCAGTGCAACCCCCTGAACCCGATTGCCTTGTGTCGCTGCTTTCTCGAGGCCGGGCAAAGCCTGGGTGTAGGGCCGCGCGTCAAGCTGGTGCTGCTCAAGCTGTTCGAGCGGTATGTATTGTGCGACGCGCAAGTCATCTATGGCGAAGCCAACAGGCTGCTGATTGCGGCAGGCGTGCTGGGTCAGCTGCCACCGACGCCTTGCCGACGAGCCGGGGACAGTTACTTGCTGGCGGAGCCGGACGAGCGCTCCTACCATGAGCCTGAAGCGAGCGAAGATACCGCAGGCGATGCGTTGTTCGCCTCCCTGCAACCGCTTCTGCGATCCGCACGTGGTTTGTTCGCGCCTCGCCTGGAGGCACCGGCCGGCGCCCAGCCGGTCAGCAGAGCCGATCTGCTGCGGTTACTCTCACATCTGCAGCACTATGTGCCAGAGCCCGATGCGGCTGACGATTTCGCCCTTGGCCAGCAAGTGGAGCAATTGCTGCTGACCATCAGCGTGCGTAGCGGTACCCGCCGCTTTATTGGCGGGGACGACGAAGACATGATCAACCTGATCGATCACGTGTTCAGGTTTATTGCTCGCGACGACAATCTACCCCCCTGCCTGCGAGCCGTGCTGGCGCGCCTGCAGATCCCGCTGCTCAAGGTGGCGCTGCTGGACAGGGGGCTGCTCAGCCGCGCCAGTCATCCCGCCCGGCGGCTGCTCAACGAAATGGCGGCGGCGGGGCTCGGCTGCGACCCGCGCGAGCAAGAGCAGGGTGATGCGTTGCAACTGCGCGCTGAACGTGTGGTTCAGCGCCTGCTCATCGACTTTGCCGAAGACACGAGTCTGTTCGGTGAGCTACTCGAGGACTTGCTCGGGCAGACCCAGCATGAACGGCGGCGTACCGAGTTGTTCGAGCAGCGCACCCGGGACGCCGAAGAGGGGCGGGCCAATGCATCGCTTGCCAGGCGACAGGTGCAACACGTGCTCAGCCAGCGCCTGCGGGGACGGGTCTGGCCCCAGGCAGTGGTACGGATGCTGATCAACAACTGGAGCCAGGTGATGATGCTGGCTTGGCTCAGACACGGCGAAGCGTCTCTGGGCTGGCGCAGTGCGCTGCAGACCCTCGATACCTTGCTGGCCAGTGTGACGCCATCGCTTCAGCCGCAGGCCCTGGTGCATCAGGTACCACCATTGCTCAAGTCGTTGCGCGATGGGCTGGCCAGTGTCGGAACCGACTCGCTGGTGACCCGTGAATTTTTCCGCAAACTCGAACAACTGCACATACGTGCTTATGCAGGTGGCGCTGAGGCCGACGAGGACGACATCCTGGTCACCCAGGACATCCTGTTGGCGTTGGCCGAAGAGGCAGACGGACCTGGGCAGCAACCGGCCGGTGACAAGGGCAAGGTCAAGGTCTCGCAGAAGGTGCAACGCTTGCGCATGGGTACCTGGATTGAAGTGTCCGATGACAGTGGCATTCAGCGCTGCAAGTTGGTGGCACGCCTGGACAGTTGCGACAAGCTCGTCTTTGCAAATCGCAGCGGCATGAAAGTGCGGGAGTGGAGTGGCGCAGGCCTTACCCAGGCCCTGGAAGCCGGCACCGTTCGCGTATTGGATGACGGTCCTTTGTTCGAGCGCGCCCTGGAAGCGGTCATAGAGGATTTGCACAGGAGCGGGCTGGCTGCTTTGTGATGATTACCGTGTCAACGCTAGCGGCAGCAGGGCATACTGACGCTCTGTGCAGCACTTTTCAGGACAGGCCCCTCATGCAATTGGACCGTGCCACTGGCTGGTTCCACGGAGACGGAATCACCCACTGCCCCTCACCGAATTTCAACGCCCGCCCGCAAGGTGAGCAGATTTCTCTGCTGGTGCTTCACAACATCAGCTTGCCGCCGGCCAACTTCGGCGGCGGTTACGTCCAGGCGTTCTTTCAGAACCGGCTCGACCCGAACGCACACCCGTATTTCGCCAGCATCGAGCACCTGAAGGTATCTGCACACCTGTTCATCGAGCGTGGGGGGGCGGTGACCCAGTTCGTCTCGTTGCATGATCGGGCCTGGCATGCCGGCGTCTCCTGTTTCGACGGCCGTGAGGGCTGTAACGATTTCTCGATCGGCATCGAGCTGGAGGGCACTGACGAGATACCGTATACCGATGCGCAGTACCTGACCCTCGACCGCTTGACGCGGCACATCCGCAAGGCCTGGCCGGCCATCGCACCCGAGCGTATCCAAGGGCACAGCGATATCGCCCCCCAACGCAAGACCGACCCCGGCCCTGCCTTCGACTGGGTGCGGTATCGCCAGGCGTTACAGCGCGAGGAGGGCTGAGGCATGAGTTTTCTGGTGTTGATCCTGGTGCTGTGGTTCGAGAAATTTTCCGGCTTGCGCCATCTGGTCCAGCGTGACGGTTTCTTCCTTGGCGAACTGGCGCGCCTTGAGCGCAAAGGTGGGCTGCCTGTAGGGTGGGTACTGGCCGCTGTGGTGCTGGCTCCGGTGCTGGTGCTGACACTGCTGTTACATGTGCTTGAGCCCGTTGCCTACGGCCTGCTGGCCTTGCCAGTACATCTTCTGGTGCTGGTTTATAGCCTGGGACGTGGCGATGCCAAGGCTTCCCTCGGGCCTGTGCGTGACGCCTGGCACAGGGGCGATGAACAGGCCGCGCTGCACGTGGCTGCACGTGACCTTGGCATAGTGGCCGATGGGCCACGCAACCTGCGCGAACGCCTGCAAAGCAGGTTGCTGTGGGAGGCCTACCAGGGCTTTTTCGCCGTCATCTTCTGGTACTTCCTGCTGGGGCCGGCCGTTGCCCTGGCTTACCGCCTTCTGGCGTTGTGCCAAGCGCACAGTCAGCGACCCGCACTCCAGCACCGCGCCGAGCAGCTTCGCCACCTCATGGACTGGGTGCCGGTCAGGGTGGTGGCATTGAGCTTTGCCCTGGTCGGCAACTTCGTGGCCGTTGCCCGCGAAATATTGCACGAGTTGTTGAACTGGCATGTCACTGCCGCGCACCTGGTAGCCCGCGTCGGGCGTATGGCTGATGACGGCAGTGATGCCGGCACTGCCAGTGAGAATGATTGCGGGATGCGACGCCTGGATGGCCTATGGGACCTGGTGCTGCGTTGTGGTGTGCTGTGGTATGCCGCTTTCGCGTTGTGGACCGTGTTGGCCTGACCGCGCGGGGCGGGCCGGCGCGAATCAATGCAGGGCTTGCCAACCGAACAGCTCGCAGGCATTGCGCGTGCTCGCTTCGGCCAATTGCTCGACGGGCACGCCCATCGACTCGGCCAGCGATTGTGCGATGTCTGGCAGGTGCTCGGGGCTGTTGCGCACCCCCGGATGCATGACCGGCGCCATGTCCGGTGCGTCGGTCTCCAGCACCACGCTGTCGAGCGGTAAGCGGGCAATCGTACGGCGCAGCCGCAAGGCCTGGGGCCAGGTCGCCGCGCCGCCCAACCCAAGCCGAAAGCCTAGCTTGATGTACTCACGTGCCTCTTCGTAACTGCCGGCGAATGCATGGATGATACCCGCCCGCATGGGCTTGTAGCGCTTGAGGGTGGCAATCACCTGGGCATGGCTGCGGCGCACGTGCAGCAGGGCCGGTAGCTGGAAGTCGCACGCCATTTGCAACTGCGCTTCGAACACGTCCTGCTGACGAGCCTTGTCCAGTTCAGGGAGGTAGTAATCCAGTCCGAACTCGCCCAGCGCACACAGGCGGCTATCGCCACGCAAGCGCTCCAGCCAGGCGCGCAACTGCTCGATGTGGCTCGGTTGATGATCTTCAAGGTAGACCGGGTGCAGGCCAAGCGCCGCGGCCAGGCGCGAGTCGCTGCAGGCCAGGTCCCATACCCGCTGAAAGTTGGCCTGATGAACCCCCAGCACCACCATTCGCTCGACGCCTTGCGCGCTTGCACGGGCCATCAGGCTCGGGCGGTCGGCGTCGAAGTCCGGGAAGTCCAGGTGCGTGTGGGTGTCGATCAGACGCAGGTTCATGACGGGTCGATTCGTTGCTTGAAGGTGCGCGAGACCGCATGCACGCCTGGTTCGTAGCGTTTTTCTTCAATCGCGGCAAGGGCCAGTTCCAGTGCCTTGGCGGCCATGTCCCCGTGACGTTGGGCCATGGCATTGACCGGCAGCGGCAAGAAGTCGAGCAACTGGTTGTCGCCGAATGTACCCAGCTGCAACCTGCGCGACTCGGTGGGCTGGGCGTGCAGCGCGTCGAACACTCCCTGCAGGAGCACGTACGAAGTGGTGATCAAGGCATCGGGCAGGCCACCCAGCTCATCGATCAATTGCTGCATGAGGCGCTGCCCGCACTCTCGGCTGAACGCTTCGCCCTGGTAGCGGCGCACCTCACCGGCAAAGCCCTGTAGCGCATCGTCGAAGCCACCGGCGCGGGCCTGGCTAACCGACAGTTCAGGGCGTGCGCCGATCAAGGCAATGCTGCCTGGCGAGGTGCTCAACAGGCTGGCGGCCAGACGACGACTGGCATCATGGTCATCGCTGATCACCGAGCAGAAATACCGGGGGTCCAGGCCTCGGTCGATGGCAATGACCGGCAGGCCCTTGTCTTGCAACTCGCGGTAGCTCTGATCGTGCGGCGGCAGGCAGCTGGCCACGAACAAGGCATCGCACCGGCGCGCCCGGAACAGCTGCTGCAACTGGCGCTCGCTGTCGGGCTGGTCGTCACTGCTGGCGATCAGCAACTGGTAGCCCCGGGCCCGAGCCCCTTGCTCAAGGCGCTTGGCAATACGCGCGTAGCTGGGGTTCTCAAGGTCCGGGAGGATGAAGCCCAGCGTGCGGGTATGCCGGCTGCGCAGGCCAGCGGCCTGAGGGTTGGGCGTAAATCCATGGGCCTGCACCACCGCCTGCACGCGCTCCACGGTGCTGTTGCTGATGCGTTGCTGTTCGGCCTTGCCATTGATGACGTAGCTGGCGGTAGTGACGGACACACCGGCCAGGCGGGCGATATCGCTGAGTTTCACCGAGTTTTCCTTGTTATGACCAAAGCTGGCTGTAGGCGATGACCAGGCAGTTTGACCCTGATACCGCAGCGAGCGCAGGCGAGCATTGTCGCAATTGTCCGACAGGATGGGGCTTTTTCATCGGCAGATTATCGAGTAACGTGGCCGCCTGGTCAGATTAAACGTTTCAGCCTCCTGATTTTCTGCCTCTGCTGCCCACTGTGCAAGGCGGTTGAACTGGCCATTTCCGTGAATTTCACAACAATACTCCAGTACCCATCCGGGAACTGCAAAGGGAGAAGGTCATGCTTGAGCTCGCCAAGGAGCAGATAGCCATGGGCCAGACGGCCCCAGACAAGGCACATGCATTGCGCCTGCTGGCGGATCGCCTGGTCGCCGACGGACTGGTCGCCGAGGGCTACCTGCAAGGGTTGCAGGATCGCGAGGCGCAAGGTTCCACGTTCCTTGGCCAGGGCATCGCCATCCCCCACGGTACGCCGCAGACCCGCGACCTGGTGTACACCACGGGCGTGCGCCTGTTGCAGTTTCCCGAGGGTGTGGACTGGGGTGATGGGCAGATCGTGTACCTGGCCATTGGCATCGCCGCGCGCTCTGACGAGCACTTGCGCCTTCTGCAATTGCTGACCCGTGCCCTGGGCGAAACCGATCTGGCAGAAGCCCTGCGCCGTGCAGGCTCGGCCGAGGCCTTGCTCAAACTGCTGCAGGGTGCACCGCAGGCGCTGGCGCTCGATGCGCAATTGATCGCCCTGAACCTTCCGGCCGAAGACTTCGATGAGCTGGCCTGGCGCGGTGCGCGCCTGTTGCAGCGCGCCAACTGCGTGGACAGCGGCTTTGCCGCCGTGCTGCAGCAGGCAGAGCCGCTGCCGCTGGGAGAGGGTTTGTGGTGGCTGCACAGCGAACGCCAAGTTCGCCAGCCAGGCCTGGCCTTCGTCACCCCGGCACAACCTGTGCGTTATCGCGATCAACCGCTGACTGGCCTGTTCTGCCTGGCCAGCCTGGGGGCTGCCCACCAGGCATTGCTCGAACGGTTGTGCGAAGTGTTGATCGAAGGGCGCGGGCAGATGCTCTACCAGGCCACCAGCAGCCGCGCCGTGCTCGAAGTGCTCGGCGGCGAGGCGCCTGCCGACTGGCCGAGCGCACGCATCCTGCTGGCCAATGCCCACGGCCTGCATGCCCGCCCAGCCAAGGTGCTGGCGCAACTGGCCAAACGTTTCGAGGGCGACATTCGCGTGCGCGTGGTCGAGAGCGGTCAGCCTGGCGTCTCGGTGAAAAGCCTGAGCAAGCTGTTGAGCCTGGGCGCGCGCCGTGGCCAGGAACTGGAACTGGTGGCCGAGCCCGCTATCGCCGCCGATGCCCTGCCTGCGTTACTGGCAGCCATCGAGCAAGGGCTGGGCGAGGAGGTGGAGGCACTGCCGCTTGTCCCAGAGACCCCCGCGCAGCCAACCGTCGAAAAGGCGAAGGCGCCGGCGGCCGGCAGCCGCGTACAGGGTGTGGGCGCTGCCCCGGGTATCGCGTGCGGCCCTGCCCACGTCGTGACCGAGCGCACGTACGACTACCCGCTGCGCGGCGAGTCGTACGATCAGGAACGTCACAAGCTGACCCAGGCCGTGGCTACCGTCAGTGCCGATCTTCAGGTGCTGGTGCAGCGCAGCGACGCGGCCATCGGCGAGATTTTCGTCACCCATCAGGAAATGCTGGCCGACCCGGCTCTGACCGACGACGTCGAGCAGCGCCTGGCTCAGGGGGAGAGTGCCGCTGCCGCATGGGTGGCGGTGATCGAGTCAGCCGCCAGCCAGCAGGAAGCGCTGCATGACGCTTTGCTGGCCGAGCGGGCTGCCGACCTGCGCGACGTGGGCCGCCGCGTATTGGCCCAGCTGTGCGGGGTCCAGACGCAGAGCGAGCCTGACCAACCTTACGTACTGGTGATGAGCGAGGTCGGCCCCTCCGATGTCGCCAGGCTCGACCCGGCGCGGGTTGCCGGGATCGTCACGGCCCAGGGTGGCGCCACCGCGCACAGCGCCATTGTCGCCCGGGCGCTGGGTATCCCTGCCGTGGTCGGAGCCGGCGCCAGCGTGCTGCTAGTGGAAAACGGCACGCCGCTGCTGCTCGACGGCCAGCGCGGAGTGGTCAACGTCGCGCCGCCAGCCGATGAGCTGCAGCGTGCCTTGGCTGAGCGCGACCTGCGCGAGCAGCGCTTGCAAGCCGCGTGGGCCAACCGTTTCGACCCGGCCGTGACCCGTGATGGCCATGCCATCGAAGTGTTCGCCAACATCGGTGAAAGCAGCGGTATCGCCAAAGTGGTGGAGCAGGGGGCCGAAGGCGTCGGCCTGTTGCGCACCGAGCTGATCTTCATGGCCCATTCCCAGGCGCCAGATGTGGCCACCCAAGAGGCCGAGTACCGGCGCGTGCTCGATGGCCTGGACGGGCGCCCGCTGGTGGTGCGTACCCTGGACGTGGGCGGTGACAAGCCGCTGCCCTACTGGCCGATCGCCGCGGAAGAAAACCCCTTCCTCGGCGTGCGCGGCGTGCGCCTGACCCTGCAGCGCCCGCAGGTGATGGAAGACCAGCTGCGTGCTCTGCTGCGCGCCGCCGATCAACGCCCTTTGCGCATCATGTTCCCTATGGTCGGGCAGATGCACGAGTGGCGCGAGGCACGTGCGATGGTCGAGCGCCTGCGTATGGAGATTCCCGTGGCAGACCTGCAGGTGGGCATCATGGTCGAGGTGCCCTCGGCAGCCTTGTTAGCGCCACAACTGGCGCGCGAGGTGGACTTCTTCAGCATCGGCACCAATGACCTGACCCAATACACCCTGGCCATCGACCGTGGCCACCCCAGCCTGTCCGTCCAGGCCGATGGGCTGCATCCTGCGGTCCTCAGCCTGATCGACATGACAGTGCGCGCCGCCCACGCCCATGGCAAGTGGGTGGGGGTTTGCGGCGAACTGGCGGCTGACCCGCAGGCCGTCGCGGTGCTGCTGGGGCTTGAAGTGGACGAGCTGAGCGTGGCGTCGCGCAGCGTCGCCGAAGTCAAGGCTCTGGTGCGCCAGGCCGATTCCCGTACAGCCCGCGCTTTGGCGCGCGAGGCCTTGCAACAAGACAGTGCCGCCGCGGTTCGCGCGCTGGTGGAGCGTTATTGAATGGCCAAGATCCTTACCCTGACCCTCAACCCTGCCGTGGACATCACCATCGGGCTCGACAGCCTGCGCCCCGGTCACGTCAACCGCAGCCAGGCCCAGCACAGCCACGCAGCTGGCAAGGGCTTGAACGTCGCCCAGGTGCTGGCCGACCTGGGCCATACCGTGACCGTCAGTGGTTTTCTTGGGCAGGACAACCTGCAGGCGTTCGAAGCGCTGATCGACTGGCGCGGCTTCTGCGATTGCTTCGTGCGCGTGCCTGGGGAAACCCGCAGCAACCTCAAGCTGGTCGAGGCCGATGGCCGCGTCACCGACATCAATGGCCTGGGTCCGGAAGTGGACGCGGCCGCCCGCGATGCCTTGCTGCGCCTGTTGCGCCAGGAAGCACCGGGGCATGACGCCGTGGTCGTTGCCGGGAGCCTGCCACGCGGGATTAGCCCTCAATGGTTTGGTGATTTGCTCGATGAGCTCAAGGCCATGGGCTTGAAAGTGGCGCTGGACACCAGCGGCCAGGCGCTGCGCGTCGGTCTGCAAAGCCTGCCCTGGCTGGTCAAGCCCAATACCGAAGAGTTGGGCGAAGCCCTGGGCACGCCCGTGGACGATGCCGATCAACAGCGACTGGCCGCCCGACAGCTACTGGATGAGGGCGTCGAGCACGTGGTGGTTTCGGCCGGCGAGCACGGGGTACGCTGGTTCGCCCATGATTTCACCCTGGCGGCGGTACCGCCCAAGGTGAAGGTGGCCAGCACGGTCGGTGCTGGGGACTCCCTCGTGGCCGGCATGGTCCACGGGCTGTTGCAGGGTGAAGCCGCATCGCGCACCTTGGCCCGTGCCACCGCCATCGCCGCACAGGCCGTCACCCAGGTGGGTTTCGGCATCAACGACCATGACCAGTTGGCCCGCCTGCAAGCCGCTGTGAGCCTGACAGAACAACAAGAGGGTTGCCAATGAACATTGTCATTCTCACTGCCTGCCCCAATGGCCAGGTATCGAGCGTGCTCAGCGCACGTCTGCTGGCGGCTGCGGCCCAGCGCCGTGGCTGGACCACCCAGGTCGAGGTGCAGGATGCCGAGCATCCCGAACGACAGCTCGACGCAGCGCAGATCGCCGACGCCGACTGGGTGCTGGTGGTCAGCACCGGCCCGGTGGACCTTACCCGCTTTGTAGGCAAGCGTGTGTACCAGAGCACGCCGTCCCAGGCTTTGGCTGACCGCGAAGGTTTTCTCGACGAAGCAGCTGCCAATGCGCAGCCGCTGATGGCCGTAGCCCCCGATGTCGACACCCGCGAGGAAGTGCGCATCGTTGCAGTCACTGCGTGCCCGACTGGCGTCGCCCATACCTTCATGGCGGCCGAAGCCCTGCAACAGGCCGCGCAACAGATGGGCTACCAGCTCACCGTTGAAACCCAGGGCTCGGTCGGGGCACGCAACCCGCTTTCGGCCCAAGCCATCGCAGCTGCCGACGTGGTGCTGCTGGCCGCTGACATCGAGGTGCCCGCAGCGCGCTTTGCGGGCAAGCGCATCTACCGCTGCGGCACTGGCATTGCGCTCAAGCAGGCCCGCGCCACCCTGGACAAGGCGCTGGCCGAAGCCAAGGTGGAGGAGGGTGGGACTGCTTCGGCCAGCGCTGCCGCCAGCAAGGGCGAAAAAACCGGCGTCTACAAGCACCTGCTGACCGGTGTCTCGTTCATGCTGCCCATGGTCGTGGCCGGGGGCCTGCTGATTGCCTTGTCGTTCGTGTTCGGTATCGAAGCCTACAAGCAAGCGGGGACGCTACCGGCTGCGCTGATGCAGATCGGCGGTGAAGCGGCCTTCAAGCTGATGGTGCCACTGCTGGCCGGCTATATCGCCTGGTCCATCGCCGATCGGCCAGGGTTGGCCCCAGGCATGATCGGCGGGCTGCTGGCCAGCACCCTGGGTGCCGGCTTCATCGGCGGCATCGTGGCGGGCTTTCTGGCCGGCTACAGCGCCAAAGCCATTGCCCGCTGGGCGAAGCTGCCCACCAGTCTGGAGGCGCTCAAGCCGATCCTGATCATTCCCTTGCTGGCCAGCCTGTTCACCGGTCTGGTGATGATCTATGTGGTGGGGCAGCCGGTGGCGGCCATGCTCGAAGGCCTTACGCGGTTTCTCGACAGCATGGGCACCACCAACGCGATCCTGCTGGGGCTGCTGCTTGGTGGCATGATGTGCGTCGACCTCGGCGGACCGATCAACAAGGCCGCTTATGCGTTCTCGGTAGGGTTGCTGGCGTCTTCGAGCTATGCCCCGATGGCTGCCACCATGGCCGCCGGCATGGTACCGCCGATTGGCCTGGGCTTGGCCACGTTCCTGGCCAGGCGCAAGTTTGCCCAGAGCGAGCGGGAGGCGGGGAAGGCGGCCTTGGCACTGGGGCTGTGCTTCATTTCCGAAGGGGCCATCCCATTCGCCGCCAAGGATCCGCTGCGAGTGATTCCGGCGAGCCTGGCAGGGGGCGCGCTGACCGGGGCCTTGTCCATGTACTTTGGTTGCAAACTCATGGCGCCCCATGGCGGACTGTTCGTCCTGTTGATCCCGAACGCCATCAACCATGCCGCGTTGTACCTGTTGGCGATTGTCGCAGGTAGCTTGTTGACGGCGGTGGTGTATGCGCTGATCAAGAAGAACGAAAACGTCGAGCTGATGGTGGCGCCGGCCAAGGGATAGAGGTGCTTAACGGCAAGCCTTTTCGGCTACGGATGCCGCTCTTAAGGGGCGGCGTCAGCCTGGCACAGTGCCGTTTACCGGCACGGTCGGCGAACCCGCTCAACACCCATGCTTGCGCCGCAATGGCACCAGCAGGTCACTCAGACCGTTATGGTCGACTTCATGCATCAAGGCCAGCAACTCCCCTAGCTCCCCTGTTGGAAAGCCCTTGCGCGCAAACCACGCCAGGTAATCGCCCGGCAGGTCGGCAATGATCCGACCTTGGTATTTGCCAAACGGCATACTGCGAGTCACTAACAGTTCAAGACTTTGCTGGTTGAACATTTTTCAGATCTGAACGTGAAAATGCCGACCATACGGCAATCTGCACGAGTACCCAAGCGTAATCATGCAGAATGCTGCTTTCCAAATAATATTTGATTTGGCTAAGTCATTGAAATATATGCATTTTATAAGATTGCTCAATTTGGCACGATCACTGCTCCTATCCAGATGACTATCACCTGCCAAGGAGTTTTGCCATGAGTGACGTTAACAAAGACGTTATCAACGTATTGAACGACCTGATCGAGTACAGCAAAGACGGCGAAAAGGGTTTCCGTGAATCGGCCGATGATGTCAAGAATCCTGAACTGAAAGCGTTCTTCGTTCAACGTGCTGGCGAGTGCGCGAATGCTGCTGCCGAACTGCAAAGCGAAGTACGTAGGCTTGGCGGGGATCCAGAGACATCTACCAGCATTACAGCTGATATCCATCGGGGATGGGTGAACTTCAAGTCCATGCTGACAGGTAAGAGCGAAGAGGCAGTGCTCAACGAAGTCGAGCGCGGTGAGGATCATGCGCTGAAGGCCTACAAAGAGGCCCGTGAGAAACTGGTGAAGCTGGGTCGTAGTGCAACAGACTCCACCTACACCCTGGTCGAGAAACAGCTGCAAGGCGTACAGCGCAACCATGACCAAGTAAAGGCGCTGCGTGATTCGGCCCGCGCCCGCTCTTAAGTGACCGGGCCTTCTACCCGGTTGCGGCCCTTGGCCTTGGCCCGGTAGAGCGCTTCATCCGCACCACCCAGCATGGCTGCTAGGCCCTGCTGGGTGTTTGCGTTGAAGCTGCCAATGCCGATGCTCACCGTGACCGGCTGGGTATCGTTACCGAAAGGAGCGAGTCGCTCGACGCTACGGCATATCCGTTCTGCCAGCAGCCGTGCACCTTGCGCGTCGGTTTCTGGCAGTACCACCTGAAATTCCTCCCCGCCATACCGAGCAGCCAGATCGGCCGGCCGACGGATGCAGGCCTCGATGGCCTTGGCCACCTCGCGCAGTGCGTGATCACCGCCCGCATGGCCGTGGCGCTGATTGAACGCCTTGAAATGGTCCACATCGACCATCAGCACCGTCAGTGGCTGGCGGGTACGCTGGGCACGTGCCCATTCATGGCGCAGCATTTGATCCAGGTGCCGGCGATTGGCCAGGCCGGTCAGGCTGTCGGTCGCGGCCAAGGACGCCAGGCGCTGTTCAGCCTGGTAACGGCGATGCAGCTCCCGGCCGAGCAGCCAGGTCAACCAGATGATCCCTGCACACAGCAGCCCGGTGGCGACGCTGACCAGCAGCGCCGTGCGGCGCCAGGACGCGAACACCTCGTCGGTGGCATGCACCACCAGCACGATCAGCGGCAGGTCGCCCACCCGTGCAAAGGTATACATGTGCTCGCTGTTATCCCCGGCTGAGGCCGCGACGAAGCTGCCACTTTGTTGCCCGAGTATTCGCTGGAAATTGGGCTTGCCGGCGTACTGGCTGCCCACAGATGGGTCGGACGGGCCCATGGGTTGGCGGGCCAGTAGCTGGCCTTCGACGTTGAACAGGTTCACGCTGCTGTTGGCACCGATATCCAGGCGTTTGAACAGATCGGTGACATAGCCAAGGCGCAGTGCGCCAGCCGCAATCCCGGCGAAATTGCCGTTCGGGTCGGTGATGCGCCGGCTGAAGCTGATGCACCAGTCCAGGTCGCCCAACCGGGCCTTGAACGGCGGCCCCACCAGCAGGGCGGTGTTTGGGTTGTGCAAGTGGGTCTGGAACACGCCCGTGTCCCGGAAGTTGGCCTTGCGCGGTACGCTGCTGGTCGAATCACCTACCACGTCACCATTGCTGTTCAGCCACAGTACGTCCCCGCGCTTGCGGTCGGCGAAGGTATCATCGAACAGCAGCCGTTGGCGCAGGGGGCCGGGTACCGAGGGCAGCTCCTTGCGGCCTACCGCCCAGATCAACCCTTGAAGGGCCTGATCATAAAGCTCGACATTGCGCAGGATGTCACTTTCGATCAATTGCACGATGTTGTTGGCCGAGCGTACGGCCGATTGCTCCACGCTCTCACGCTCGCGCATCAGCAAGTAGCTGACGATGGCCACGATGGCGAGCACGGCCAGGCAACTGCCCAGCACGAGAGCCAGTTCAGGGTGCGACCGGGAAGAGGCAAGGCGTAACGGTGAGGTAGGCATGGTCGCGACTGCTGGGGGCCATTTGCGGCGGCGACATTCTAGGCAAGAGGTGATTGTCGGACAAGTTCGCCCGACGGAATCACAGCGCGGCAGAGATCGCCCTGCCGCACGGATTAGCCAGTGTCTGTACCAGGCTGTCAGAACACGTTCAGAGGGTAGTCGACGATGACGCGCACTTCGTCGTTGTTGCTGTTGCCATCGATCGAGGCGTAGCCTTGGCCGCCGCGGTGCGTGGCGTAACGGACCAGCACCGAGAGGTCTTTGAGGTCGCCTTCCTGGAACACGTACTTGACGTCCAGGTCGCGTTCCCAGTGCTGGGCCTGCTTGCCATCAGCCCGGTAGTAGTCGTAATGGATGTTGTCCTGGGCAGCCTTGGTCAGGTCGGCCTTGCCCCGCGAGTACGACAGCGATGCGCTCAGGCCAGGCAGGTCGAGGCCGGCGAAGTCATACCCGTACTGAAGTTTCCAGGACCGCTCGTTCGGCGCGTTGAAGTCCGAATACATGCGCGAGTTGTCCAGGTAGACGCTGTCTCCGAGGTTGATGTAGTCGAACGGCGTATCGCCGTTAACCCGCTGATAGGCGGCGGTCACGGTATGAGCGCCTGCATTGAGGGTCAGGTGCAGGCTGTAGGTGTTGTTGTCGATGCTGCCCAGCAAGGCCCGGCCTGTGTCTTGCGTATGGTAGAAGTGAGCGCCAGGGTTGAGGCTGACCTGCTCGTTGACCACATAGGTGTAGTCGAAGTCGGCGTAGTACTGGTTCCAGATGTCCTTGAGTTCAGCCGCATACACGCTGGTCGTGATGTTGGGTGTACCGCTCCAGGCCGCGCCCGCCCAGCTCAGGTGCTTGCTCTTGCCGCGCTCATCCAGTGAGCCGTAGTAGGTGTCGATACGGCGATGGCCGCTTTGGTTGTAGGGCTTGGTGAAACTGACCTTGCCACCCTCAAGCAGCAGCCCTTCGACGCTGGTGTTGGTCAGGCTGATACCCCGGAACGTCTGCGGCAGCATGCGGGTTTCGCCACCGGCGATCACGGGGTTGGTCAGAAACAGATCACCGGCCTTGAACTCGGTGTCCAGCGCCTTGAGCTTGAGCGCCGCGCCTGCGGTGGAAAACGAATGCGGGGCTGCCCCCAGTTCACCGTCGCTTTTCACACGGGTCGGCAGGATGCTGGTGCCTGCATGACCACCACCACCGTCGAGCTTCACCCCTAGCATGGCGTGCGCGTCCAGACCGAAACCGACAGTGCCTGGTGTGTAACCGGATTCGAAGCGCGCCACTGCCCCTTGACCCCATTCCCGCGTATCGCGTGCACCGTGATTGTGGGTATCGCGGTTGAAATAAGCATTGCGCAAGTGCAGGTTCAACGACGATCCCTCGACAAAACCCTCGGCGTTGTCATCGGTGGCCTGAGCCGTGACGGGAATACTTGCACTGAGCGCAATGAAAAGCGGGGTGAAGCGAAACGCGAAAGACACCGGTATAGACTCCTTGATCGGTAGGCGGGGCAGTGCTTGTTATAAGGGATGGCCATGCTTGGCGCATGACACAACTGCCAGGAAAAAACACAGCGCATACGAAAAAAAGCCGCTGATAGGGCAGCGGCTTTTAGAGGCTAACATATTGAAACAGATGAATCCCATGGCGCCTGTTGAACGCGCCGAGGCGTAGGCTCAGCTGTCGGCGTCGGTATCGACAACCGCTTTGGACGCTGTCTGCGGCGAGCCTTTGACGGTGTCGGCATGCTGTGTGGCCACTGTTTCACGGGCCTCCTGATGGGCCGCTGCGAACTCGGCGTTGCGGGCCACGAATGCAGGCGACTCTTCGGCCATGGCCAGGGGGGACAACAACAGGGACGACAGGACGAACACGCTGGCAATACCCATACTGTTGGACATTTCTAACTACCTTCTTGCGGTGCAAGTACTAATGAGGACAGGGGTAAAGTTAGTCGTGTGGAGGCAGTTTAAACAGAGCGAAGTTGGATAAGCACTGTTGCGTAAAAGGTAAGTATCGGGGCTGGAATGGCGGGGATTTTCTTTGAAATGCCCGGTTTAGAGCCTTGTAGGGAACTAGTGAGAGCCGAGGTTCAGAGTGGGCGTTAGGGGGCTCACATTCAGACGGTTACTGGACGCGGACGGAGCGCACGCTTGCCTCGGCCAGAACGGCCACGAAGGTGGCAGCTGCAGGTGCTCAGCTTCGCAGCTCACATTGCCGGGGCCGCAAAGCGGCCCCGCCCCTAGAACCCGATAAACGCGTAATAAACCGGTGGCTGGTCAGTCACCTGTACCCCGTGCGCCTGTAACTGTGCCTGCAATGCCGCATCCTCAACATGCAGAGCCCAAGATCCCCAGATGTCCTGGGGCAGCTCTGCAAGCGCTGTGGCAAACGCATGCATGTCAGGCAAGTAGGCAGTAAAGCCGTTGCCTTTAAGCGCGCTAGTCGTCATGCCCAGTGCATGGCAGACCGCCACCTTGGCCGCGATGTCCTCCCTGTCTGCCTGCCGAGAGGCCTGCACCAACGCCTGCAACTGGGCATCGACCAACTGCGTGCCGTGGATCAGGTCAGGCCCCTGTTGCCAGGCCTCAGGCGGGCAATCCTTGCTCTCGGGCCGCAAGGGGATGTGTGGGTTGATTTCAACCGGATAGATCCTGCACACCAGCGGGCGCTGGTCGTAAATGGCGCACAGGTCGTTGTCGGCCAGATAGCGGCAGCGGCCAGGGTTGAAGGCCGCGAAGGTTACCGACACCCGGATCTGGCCGTCGGCACTGGGTACGGCGTGAGAGCGCAACAGCACATGTTCGCGTTGCTCAGGAGGCATGCCAGGGCCGTCGACGACGAATGCCTCTATCAGCACGATTACCTGCCCACCGTCGCGGGCCCAGCGCTGCGACTCGACCAGGGTCAGGGGCACATGGTGGCCGCTGCAGCACTTGCCACAGCCGGTGCAGGCGAAACGCAGGCTATCGCTCACTTGGTTTGCGGGCTCCATTCACTTACATACGCCCGCTGCTGCTTGCGGTCATACAGGCACAACTCGGTACCGGTACGCTGCTTCATGTGCTTTTGCGGGTACACGCCTTCGATCAGCAGTGCGCTCATGCCGGACTGGTCGTCGAACTCGGCGGGCTTGCCGCGAGCATGGGCGTTCTTGAACTGGCTGGCAGCCAGGCAGGCCTTGAGCATCTGCTGACGGTGCTCGTTCCAGGCCTGGCTGCTGGAGGCCTGGACGAGGCCGCTGAACAGGGCGCAACTGATCAGGATGAGGCTGATACGTTTCATGCGTGGCTTCCTGCTGGTTGCGAGAGGGTCTGGAAGTATGCCCCAGTCAGTCCGAGGGGCAAACCCGAAGCCGTGCTGGCAGGTCAGCGCTCAGCGAAGACCACGGCCCGCGCCGCCACCACCAGGCAGTCGGTCAACTCGGGGGACGAGAACTTGGTCAAGATGGCGTTGGCCCCGGCCTGGGTCGCCTTTTCGCTGCTCATGGCGCTGTCCAGCGAGGTGTGCAGCAGCACGTACACGTGCTGAAAATCCGGGCTCTCGCGCAGGCTGCGGGTGAAGGCATAGCCGTCCATCTCGCTCATCTCGATGTCCGAGACGATGACATTGATCTCCTGCGCCGTGCCTTGCAGCTCCAGCAGAATGCCGATGGCGTCCTTGGCACTGCGGGCGGTACGGCACTCGATCCCCAGGTTGCGCAGGGTATGCACCGACTGTTGCAGGGCGACGTTGCTGTCGTCGACCACCAGGATGTTGGCGGCGGCCAGCAGGCTGGCGTCCTCGACGCTCAGGCCACTGGCGGGCGATTCGACGGGTGCCGGGGCGATGCCGTGAATGACCTTCTCGATGTCGAGCACCTGCACCAAGGTGTTGTCCACACGGGTAACGCCGGTTATGAACGACTGTTTGCCCGCACCGTAAGGCGGCGGTTTGATGTCGGTGCTCAGGCAGTGCACGATGCGGCTGACCGCCTGCACGTGCAGGCCCTGGCGCGAGCGGCTGATCTCGGTGACGATCAAGCACCCTGCGTTGGGGTCGGCCAGCGGTCGCTCGCCAATGGCGCGGGACAAGTCGATCACTGACAGCGGGTGCCCGCGCAGGGTCGCTACGCCTTTGACATGGGGGTGGGACTCGGGAAGCTTGGTCAGCGCTGGGCACGGAATGATTTCGCTGACCTTGAGCAGGTTGATTGCCATCAGCTTGCCGCTGCGCAGGGTGAACAACAGCAGGGACAACGCGTCCGCGCGGGCATTTTGCTTGGCCATGGTGACCTTCGGTGGGGAACAGGGGATAACAGGTTATCGGCCTGTTCCGTCAAGGCTTTAGGGGCGCCTGCGCTAACGTTCGCGCAAGGCTTCCTTGGCACGGTTCAGGGGTTTGATGAGGTAGTCGAGTATGGTCTTCTCCCCGGTGCGAATATCCACCGTGGCGATCATCCCCGGCACGATCGCAAACTGCTTGCCGGCCTTGTTCTGCAGGCTGTCCTGTTCGGTGCGAATGAACACCCGGTAATAATAGATTTCAGGTTTGACCTCGTCCTGCAGGGTGTCCGGCGAAATCCCCACCACCTTGCCGTCCAAGCCGCCATACACCGAGTAGTCGTAGGCGCTGATTTTCACTTTCGCGGCCTGGTCGGGGTGAATGAAGGCAATGTCCCGTGGCGCGATGCGGGTTTCGATCAGCAGGCGTTCATCCATCGGTACGATCTTCATCACCTGGCCGCCGGGCTGCACCACACCGCCCAGGGTATTGACCTCGATGTCCTTGACGATGCCCCGCACAGGCGAGCGCAGGGTCAGGCGCGTCAATGAGTCGCTGCGGCCACGAATCACCTCCGACAGGCTGTCGGCCTCGGCACTGGCCTTGGCCAGCTCTTCCCTGGCTCGCACCAGGTACTCCGAGCGCGCCTCGGTGGCCTTGAGCTCCAGTTCCGAGCGTTGACGGTTCAGGCGGATGACCTCGACGCGGCTGGAGGCGCCCATCTTCGCCAGGTTTTCGGTGATCTTGAGCTCGCTGCGCACCAGCCGCAGCGAGTCCTCGATACCGGCCAATGTCTGCTCAAGGCCACGGCGGCGGGTGGTGTACAGCGCCGTCTCCGCCTCGATCAGCTCGGGCGACTCGCGCAGGCTGGCCGGGAATTTCAGCGGCTTGCCCGTGACCTCTGCCTGCAGCCGCGCCTGGCTGGCCTTGGCCGCGCGGTACTTGGCTTCGCTTTCGCCCACGCTCGATGATGTCTTGGTCGGGTCAAGCTGGGCCAGGACCTGGCCGCGCTCGACAAGGTCACCTTCGGCCACGCTCATCTGCGCGACGATGCCTCCTTCGAACGACTGGATGACCTGTTCGCGAGAGCTGGGGATGACCTTGCCCGTGCCGGTGGACACCTCGGTCACCTCGAACCAGGCAGCCCAAGCCAGGAATGCCGCCAGCATCACCGCGCACAGGGTGATCAGGCGCCCGGCCCGAAACACCGCCTGGTCATCCTGACCATCGAGATAAGAGGCGGGAAGTTCATGGTTGCTCATGCCTGCGCTCCTTGCAGTTTGGCCAACGCGACGTCGCGCGCGTCGTCGATCACGATACGGCCGCCGTCGAGCACCAGGATGCGGTCCACCCGTTGCAGCACGCTCAACCGGTGGGTGGCTATCACCAGGGTGCGGCCCTGGCAGAAGCGGTCCAGGTTATCCAACAACCGGCGCTCGGTAATGTCATCGAGCGAAGCAGTAGGTTCGTCCAGCAGCAGCACCTGCGGCTGGCGCACCAGCAACCGCGACAGCACCAGCGCCTGGCGCTGCCCACCGGACAGGCCCAGGCCGCCTTCGAGGATCAGGTGATCCATGCCTTTGGGCAGGCGACGCACGAAATCCAGCGCACCGGTGGCCGACAGCGCCGCCACCAGCTCCTGATCGCTGGCCTGGCCGGCGCCCAGGGTCAGGTTCTCGCGCAGGGTGCCGTGGAACAGCCTGGCGTATTGGGCCAGCAAGCCTACGTCACGGCGCAGGTCGGCCGGGTCCAGGTGCGCCATGGCGATACCGTCCAGGCTCACCTCGCCCTGCATCAGGTCCATGCTGCCGGCCAGCGCCTGCAGCAACGTCGACTTGCCAGCGCCGTTGCGGCCAAGCACGGCAATGCGCTCACCCGGACGAATGTCCAGCTGCGCGATGTTGAGCACAGGCGGCGCTTCTTCGCTGTAGCGGAAGGTGGCCTGGCGCAAGCGGTATTCACCGCGCAGGGCAGGCATGTGCACCCGTGCCTCGCCTTCAGGATGGTCCACTGGCGATTGCATCAGCTTGTCCAGCCCTTGCAGGGCCACCTTGGCCTGCTGCCATCGGGTCAGGACATGGGTCAGTTGGGCCAGCGGCGCCATCATGCGCGAGGCCAGCATGGAGGCGGCCACCAGGCTGCCGGTGGTCAGGTCACCGGCGATCACCATGGGCGCACCGATCACGATGACCACGGCGAACACGGCCCCTTGCACATTCTGCGTCCAGGCCACCAGCCCGTTGGTGAGGGTGCGCAGGCGCAGGTTGGTGTGGGCGCAGGCGGCGTTGTACTGGTTCCATTGCCGCTCGAAACGCGCTTCGGCTTGCAGGGCCTTGATCTCGTCCAGGCCTTGGATGCTCTCGACCAGCATGGCGTTGCGCAACGAGGACTCGCGCATCGAGGCATTGGCTAACCGTGCCAGGCGCCGCTGCGCGAGCAAGCCCGGCACCACCATCGCCACCAGGGCTACGATCGGCACGAACACCAGCACGCCGCCGATCAGCCAGAACACGAACAGGAACAGCAGGAAGAAGGGCAGGTCGGCCAGTGCCGTCGCGGTGCTGGAGGTGATCAGGTCGCGGATGGACTCCAGCTCGCGCAACTGCGAAATGAACGAGCCGGTGGACTTGGGCCGCACCGAGTTGCGCAGGCGCAGGGCGTGGCCGTAGACCAGGTCGCTGACGCGCAGGTCGGCTCGCTTGCCCAACAGGTCGGTAACCTTGAGCCGCAGCAGGCGCATGCTGAAGTCGAACACCAGCGCCAGCACCACGCCGCCAAACAGCACATACAAGGTCGGCAGCGATTCGGCCGGAATCACGCGGTCGTAGACCTGCATCGAGAACAGCACCCCGGCCAGCGCCAGAACGTTGGCGACCAGCGAGGCGATCATCACTTGCCCATACGGGCGCAGGTCGCGCAGCACGATGCGGGCGAACCAGTGACGGTCGTACGGGGCGGTGTAGTCATCGGTGCGCACATCGCGCAGTGGCCGTGCAGGGCGCAGCAGTGCAACGCGGGTGATCCTGCCTTGCAGCGCATCGCGGGGCAGGCGCGAGGTCAGCCCTTGATCGCCTGCGAAGACCACCGCCAGGTCATCCTCCTGGGTCACCGACTCGACCACGGCCAATTGGCCGTCATCAAGCTCCAGCACCAGCGGCGTGCGCCATTGCCGCAAGCCTTTTGCGTCGAAACGCACAAAGCGCAAGGCCAGGCCGGCCTGGCGTGCCATGTGGCGCAGGATTTCGTCCAGGGGCCGGGCATCCTCATCGGCGGCCAGGCGGATGCGCTGGGGGGACACGTCCAGACGATAGTGATGCGCGACCTGCAGCATCACCTCCAGCCAAGGGCCGAGGTCAGCCCGCGCGCTGGTGGCAGGTGCCGGGGCGTGGGCCTGTTCGGGCAGTGTCACATTGACCGGATCGCTCATGGCTGAATCTCCACACCTTGCAGGTTACGCCCCTCGAGGCCGAAGGCCGCCCGCAGGGCGCCCGTGTTGTAGAGGCAGTCCACGTCCAGGCGCAGCAGGTCGGAACGAGTGCCGGCCAGTTCGAAGCGCGACTGGTAGATTTCCTGCTCGGCATTGAGCAAGTCGAGCAGGGGGCGCGTGCCCAGGTCCAGGTACTGGCGGCCGTAAAGCATCCGCGCTTCCTGAATGCTGTCCTGGCGGGCCTCGAGCGAGTTCAGGCGGCGGCCCAGCCCCGCTGTTTGCGCGGTGGCCTCGGCCAGGCCGCGGCGGGCCTGCAAGCGCGCGGCATCCTCGGCCGAATCGGCGGCCGTCAGGGCATAGCCCGCCGCGCGACTGCGGGCACTGATGGAGCCGCCCTGGTAGATCGGCACCTCCACGTTGAGGTAGATACCGGCCTGGGTACGGTCCAGGCGTGAGTTGTCACGGTTGTAGTCATTGTCCAGGTAGTGGTTGACCTGGGGCTGCAACGACACGGTAGGATAAGCCTCGGCCTTGGCCTGGGCCAGTTCGGCCTGGCCCTGGGCACGTTGGGCAAGCGCCATCAGTACCGCTGGCAGGCGCTCGTCGCCCTGGCTCGGCCGCTTGCAGGCCTGGGCCAGTTCCCGAGGCGTTCGTTCGTCCAGGGAGACCGGCGTGGCGCGTCCGAGCAAGGCCGCCAGGGTCGAGCGCCAGCGCTCGTATTGGGCACTGTATTCTTCCAGCACGGCGCGGGCGCTTTGTACCCGCGACTCGGCCTGGACCACGTCGGAGCGGGTGCTGGCGCCCATGTCACTGCGCTGGCGGGCCATGCTGGCAATGTCGCCTACCCCACGGATCTGGTCACGGGCAATGCCGATCAGCTGCTCATAGCGGCGCGTTTCGATCCAGGCGTAGGCCGTGTCGCGGGCCAGGTCATCGACCACCAGCAGGATATTGGCCTGGGCCCGGGCGGCTGCGGCCTGGGCAGCGCTGACCGCATGATCGACCTTGCCGAAGTCGTACAGCATCTGCTTGAGCGACAGGTTGATGGCCTGGCTGCTGCGGTCACCGCCGTAGCCGGTGTCATAACCGGTACGCAGGCCGCCGGAAATCTGCGGGTAATAACCTGCGCGGGCGACATTGATACCTTCGCCTTGCTTGTACAGGTTGCCGATGGCCTCGGCGATGCTCGGGTGCCATTGCGCGGCTTGCAACACGGCCTCGGACAGCCCCAAGGGCTGCGCGCCGGCGACCGGGGCCATGCCCACGGCGGGCCTTGCCGGTACCGCGTCAGGCGCGTCCCTGAGCAGGGACGGCCCGATCTGGCGTAATGCAGGGTCTATGTCATCGGCGGCCTGGGCCACCGGTTGAAAATTCAAGGCCAGGAGCCCGAAGGCTCCCAGCAACCACGGTGAAAGCGTACTGCTTGGCTTCACAGAGTGTCCTTACTGCTGGTCATCGTCCTTGCCGCCGGGGGTGTACCCGGCGGGTTTGCAGCGGCCTCAGACCACATGGATACCGCTTTGCACCCACAAGTGGTGACTCGGATCCTCCTGGGCCGTGTATTGGTTATAGTCGATACCGTCGGCAGTTTGGTTCCCCACCTTGCTCCAGGTGTCGGTCATGTGAACCGAGTCACTTTCGTCCCCCTTGATGATCAGCGTGTCGCTGGCGCTGTCGGTGACCGCCACCACATCGGCCAGGGTCAATGTCAGGGTCACTGCGCTGGTGTCGTTGAGGTCGATGGTTTCGATCTCGTGCACCCGCCCGACCAGGTTGCCCAGGTCGATGCTGGCATCGCCGCCATTCCAGAGCAGGGTGTCGCTTCCGCTTGCTCCGTTGATGCTGGCAAAGGCCTGGTCGCTGATGACCAGCGTATCGTTGCCCGCGCCCCCGTCGAGCGCGACCGCGCTACCGGTGCTGGCCACCAGCGTGTCATCGCCATCGGTGCCGGCGATCACCTCGCTGGCAGCGACTGCGGCGACACTGGCCAGCGCCGCGCCCTCTTCACCGGTGTCCGCCATGATCGCAGCGGTGGCGGCAAAGCCGGTGACTGGGTCAAGGTTGATGGTGAGCGTGGCGGTGTCGGTGGTGCCGTTGGGGTGGGTCAGCTCGTAGGTGAACACTTCCCGTTGCCCGATCACCGACGAACTGAGACCGGCGTCGAGGGTATAGGCGTAGCTGCCGTCGGCCTGTACCACCAAGGTACCGTAATTGCCCTGGACAATGGCCCCGTTATAGCCCGGAATGGTGAAGGTGTTCGCCGCCGTCAGCACGCTCAGCACCGTCAGGGGCGAGCCCAGGTTGTCGGCGCCCGCGCCGTCGGTCAGCAGGTTGCCGGTGACCGGCGTGTAGCTGCCCACCACGAACTCGTTGAGGTGAGTGGCCGTGGCATTGACCGTGGTGGTCAGCGAGCTGAGCAGCCCAATGCCGCCTGCGGTGACCCGCACGTGGTAGGTGCCGGCGCCCTGGTTCTGGAAGGTGTAGCCCGCACCGCCGCCCAGCAGGGTCACCAATGAGCCACCACCTACGGTCTGCACCGTCACGTACTGCCCGGTGGCCGGGTTGAGCTTGAGCAGCTCGAGCGTGGTGCCGTTGAGCAGGGTCAGCAGGTTGGTGGAGTTGAGCACGACCTGTACATCAGCAGTGGTGTTGGCTGCCACGGTGGTGGTGTAGGTGGCCGAGCGGGTACCGAGCACCGGCAAGGACAGCGGTGAGAACGTGGTGGTGCTGCTGGTTTGCAGGTTCACCAGGCTGATGTTGGTGTTGTCGACGTCGTTCACCGCATCCACCACGGTGGCTGGCGCTGCATAGTTGGTGTTGCTCCACACCTCGGTGGCTTGAGGGCTGTCGATGCGCACGTACAGGTTGGCGGTGTCGGACTTGCCGTTCGGATGCACCAGTTGATAGCTGAATACATCCACCTTGCCGACGCTGCTCGGGCTGCCGTTGGGGGTGTAGGTGTAGCTGCCATCGCCCCTGATCACCAGCGTCCCGTACTGGCCCTGCACCGTGGTGGCGCTGCCAGCGGTCACGTAGCTCCCGCCTTTGAGCACCTGCAGGACCGCGTCGCTGTCCGGCCCCCGCGCATCGGTAGTGCCATCGATACCCACGTCGGTGACCACGTTGCCAGACGTTGCAGCGCCTGTACCGGTGAACTGGGTCAGGCTGGTGGTATCGACCTGCAACGTGGTGTTGACCGTGGTCAGCAGGCCGATGCCGCCGCTGCCCACGGTCAGCCGGTAGTCACCGGCACGCAGCTCGCCGATGTCCACGCGCAGGCCTTGGCCCAGCGGCAGCAATACCAGGTCGAGCAGGCCCTGGCTGTTGCCGGTGGCCAGCGTCACCCAGGCGCCACTGGCATTTTTTACCTGCAAGGTGAAGGTGGCGCTGTCCAGCAAGGCCAAGGCACTGCCTGTGTTGAGCGTCAGCGTCGGGTCCGCCGTTGTCCCTGCGCCAACTGTCCAGGTAAAGGTCTTGCTGAAGCCTGCCAGCAGGGTGCTGAACGAGTCCTGGTAGGTGCGGCTGCTGACGACGGGCGCAAGGTTGACCACGGCAGTGGCCAGGTTGTCGCTGGCGATAACCGGTGCATTGGCGTCCACATCGGGCGCGGTAACGGTGACGTTGCCCGACACGTTGCCGCGTGGGTCGCTCAAGGTCACCGACAGCAGCTGGCCATTGTCCTGCGGTGGGTTCAAGGCCACGGTGAAGCTACCGTTAGGCTGCACGGTACCGGTTTGCAGCACCGTGCCGGTCGCGCTGCGCACGGTGACGGTGGCGCCGGGCTCGCCGGTACCGGTCAGGCTGGTACCGTCGGCATTGACCTGCAGGTTGCCGGCGACCGCTGGCGGGGTGAAGTCCGGCGCCGTCAACGCGGTGGGCGTCGAAACGTTGCCGGCAGCGTCCGTGAGCGTAACCGACAGCGCCTGGTTGTCGATCTGCGCAGCCGCCAGGCTGACTACGAACAACCCGTTGCTGCCGACCGTGGCAGTGCCCAGCACGGTGCCGGCGCTGTTACGCACCTGCACCGTGCTGCCGACCTGGCCCGAGCCGCTGACGGCGGTGCCGGTGGGGTTGATGGTGGCAAGCGGCGCGGCAGGCGGCGTGGTGTCGGGTGCGAGCACGCTGGCGCTGCCGGACAGGTTACCGGCGGCATCGGTCTGGCGTACCACCAGCAGTTGCCCATCGTTCTGTGGTGAGCTCAGGGCGATGGTAAAGGTGCCGTTGGCCTGCACCACACCGGTACCGACCTGGCCTCCTGGGCCTTGCACGGTAACGGTAGCGCCTGCTTCACCGTTGCCGGTCAGTACGGTGCCCGCACCGTTGACCACCACGTTGGTCGGCGCAGCAGGTGGTTGGACGTCAGGCGCGGTGAAGGCGGTGTTGCCAGAGGCGTTGCCCGCCGCGTCGGTCTGGCTGACGGTCAGCACCTGGCCGTTCAACTGCGGTGCGTTCAGGTTGATGCTGAACTCGCCGGCGGCGTTGACCTGCCCGGTGCCCAGCACCGCATTGCCGGCGCTGCGCACGGTCACTGTCGCGCCCGCTTCGCCGGTGCCGGTCAGTACCAGGCCATTGCTCGACAGCGCGGCGATGACCGGGTTTGCAGGCGGGGTGATGTCTGCCGCCACCACGAAGGTTGGCTGCGACTCGCCGCCAACCAAGGCAACGGCCGTGACGGTCAGTTGCTGCCCGTTGAGTTGTGCGGCCGTCAGTTGCAGGCTGAACGTGCCGTTCAAGGTGGCGCCGCCGACACCGATCTGGTTGCCCGCCGGATCGTATACCCGAATGCCCGTTCCCGAAGGCGCATTGCCCGACAAGGTCAGGCCATCGCTGGCCAGCACGACGTTGGTAGGGGGTACCGGAGGAGGTGCCAACGGCGTGACGAAGGTGATGCTGGCAGACGTATTGGCCGCCGCATCGGTCTGGTAGACCACCAGCGACGCCACTGAGCCGGCAGGCGGACTGGTGACGATCTGGAAGGTCCCGGCGTCGCTGACTTCACCGGTACCGATCACCGTCCCGTTTTTGCTGATGGTGACGGTTGCGCCTGGCTCGCCACGGCCTGTGATCACGGTGAAGGTGTTGTCCACCGCCAGGTCTGTAACGGCACCGGGCGGCGAGGTATCCCGGGCCAGCAAGGTGGCCGGGATCGACGCGTTGCCTGCTGCGTCGATGGAGACCACGGTCAGAAGCTGGCCGTTGTTCTGGGCTGGGTTCAGGGCGACGGTGAAGGCACCGCCCGCCGCTACCTGGGCGGTGCCGACTTCGACACCGTCCGGCCCGCGCACGCTGATGGTGGTGCCGGCTTCGGCCGTACCGGTGAGGGTCTGGCCGGTGGCATTGAGCACAAGGTCACCCGGCTGCACCGGTGGGGTGAGGTCAGGTGCTTGCAGTTCCACGCCGGGCGATGGGTTGCCGGTGGCATCCTGGGCGATGAGTGTCAGCACTTCACCGTTGATCTGTGCCGGCGTCAGTGCCACCACGAAGCGGCCGTCAGCGGCGACGACCACTTGGCCGACCAGGTCGCCCTGGCTGTTGAGCACCGTCACGCGCGCCCCGACTTCGGCTGTGCCGACCACCTGGGTGCCGCTGCTGTTGATGGTCGCCACCACCGCTTCAGGGGGCGTGATGTCCAGGGCAGTCAGGGTGCTGACCGGCGAGACGTTCTGGGCAGCATCGGTCAGGGTCACCTGCAACCGCTCGCCATTGAGCTGCGGGGTTTGCAGGGCGATGGTGAAGGTGCCTGCGGCGCTCACCACTCCCGTGCCGATCTGCGTCGTGCCCACGAACACCCGCACGGTGGCGCCCACTTCGCCGACGCCACCTAGGGTGTCGCCTGCCGCATTGAGGCGTAACTCGGTCGCCGCTGCTGGCGGCGTCAGGTCGGGCGCCTGCACCGTGACCGCCTCGCTGACGTTGCCAGGTGGGTCGGCCTGCAGCACGGATAGCACTTGGTTATCGATCTGAGCCGGCGACAGGTCCACACGGAAGCTGCCGTCTGCCAGGACTGTGCCCGTGCCCAGCGCCACGCCCGCTGCATCCCTGACGGTTACCGTGGATCCCGGCTCACCCAAGCCGGTGACCACGCTGCCATCGGCGTTGATTGCCACCTGAGTCAATGGCTCTGGTGGGGTGAAGTCAGGCGTTTGCAAGGTGGCGATCGGCGAGACATTACCGGCCGCATCAGCCTGGGTGAAGCTCAGCACCTCGGCGTTGGTGAGCGGCGGGTCGAGGGTCAGCGTGAAGTTGCCGCTGGCATCGACGATGGCGCTGCCGATGTCCTCACCCGCTGCGTTGGTGACGGTCACTTCTGCGCCGGCTTCGCCGCGCCCCGTAATGGTGACGCCGTCGCTGGAGACCGCCAGCTCCGCCGGTGCGGTGGGCGGCGTGGTGTCAGGCGCGGTGATGACGCTGGCGCCCGATTGGTTGCCGGCGGCGTCGGTCAGCAGCACCTGAACCTGTTGCCCATTGGCCTGAGGCGCCGTGAGGTTGACCTGGAAGGTGCCATCGACGCGCACGGTGTCGGTACCCAGCACACTGCCGTCGGCAGCGATCACCCGCACGGTGACGCCTGGCTCGCCTGTACCGTTGAGCAGGCTGCCACCGCCAGCGAACTCCAGGTCCTGTGCAGGTGTTGGCGCGGTGCGGTCTGGCGCGGTAAGGCTGACGCTGTTCGATTCGTTACCGGCCACATCGGCCTGGCTGGCATTGAGCAGCTCGCCGTCCAGTTGTGCCGTCGCCAGCGTGGCGCTGAAGTTGCCAGCGGCATCGACCACGGCGGTGCCGAGTTCGATACCACCCTCGCCGGTGATGGTCACGGTAGCGCCCGGTTCGCCGCGGCCGGTCACGACCAGGCCATCGCCAGACAGCACCAGGCCGGTCAGCGGCAGCGGCGCCGTGGTGTCCGGCGCCTGCAGCGTGGCAGGTAGCGAAACCGCGCCGTCGGTGCCAGTGGCGGCGATCAGCAGCACTTCGCCGTTGGCCTGCGCGCTGCCAAGGTTGACCGTGAAGCTGCCGTCATTGGCCACTGGGCTGCTGCCCAGGAGTTGCCCATTGGTGCCGTACACGTTGACGGTGGTGCCGCTGGCTGCCGTTCCCGATACCGATAGCCCGTCGGCTGCCAGGACCAGGTCTGCCGGGGTTGCCGGTGCCAAGGGCCCAGGGGCGTTGATCGATTGGGCAGGCGATACGTTCTGCGCTGCATCGGCTTGCACCACGCTGAGGGTTTCACCCACCAGTGCCGCAGGGCTCAGGCTGACATTGAAACGACCGTCGGCTGCGACCACGGCTGTGCCCAGCAGGCTGCCATCGGCTGCGCTGACGCGCACGGTGGCGCCGGCCTCACCGGTGCCCACCAGGCTCGCGCCGTCGGCGGACACGGCCAGGTTGCTGACGGCGGGCGGCGGCGTGGTGTCTGCTGCGGTATAGGGCGCAGCGGTCGAGACATTGCCGGCAGCGTCGGTGGCGGTCACCTGCAAGGCCTGACCGTTGGTCTGGGGAGCATTGAGGGTGATCTGGAAGGTGCCGTTGGCAGCGGCGACTGCCGTGCCCAGCACGTTGCCGGCGCTGTCGCGCACGGTCACCGTGCTGCCTGCTTCGGCGCTGCCGGTCATTTGCAGGCCTGAAGGGGCGAGCAGCAGGTCGATCGGCGCGTCGGGTGCCGTAAAGTCCGGCGCAGTCACGGCAACCGCCACCGATGTGTTGTTGCCCGCATCGGTCTGGGTGACGCTCAGGCGCTGCGCGTTGAGCTGCGCACTGTCCAGGGTCAGGGTGAAGCTGCCATTGGCCGCGACCAGTCCTGTACCGAGGATGGTGCCGTCGACCCCGCGTACGCTGACGGTGGCGCCTGCTTCGCCCAGGCCGGTCAGGGTCAGGCCGTTGTTGTTCAGCACCACGTTGGTCAGGGCGGCCGGGGGTGTGAGGTCTGGCGTGGTGAGGTTGACGGCAACCGAGGTGTTGCCGGCGGCATCGACCTGGGTGACGCCGATGGCTTGGCCATTGGCCTGGGGCGTATCGAACACCACGGTAAAGCGGCCGTCCACACCCACAGTCGCCGTTCCTAGCACGGCGCCGGAGGCGTTGCGCACCTGCACGGTAGCGCCGGGTTCACCGCTGCCGGACAGCTGCCGGCCATCGCCGCTCAACTGCGCGTCGCTCACGGCTGCCGGCGGTGTGCGATCTGGCGTGGCCAGGCTGGCCGGTGCCGACACGTTGCCGGCTGCATCGCTGAGGGTGACCTGCAGCGCGCTACCGGTTGTCTGGGCGCTGGGCAGGGTGATCTGGAACTGGCCACTCTGGTTGACGGTACCGGTGGCCAGTACCGCGCCGCTGGCATCGCGAATCGTCACCAGCGCCCCGGCCTCACCCTGGCCGCTGACGACCGTGGCCGCGTTGTTCAGGCTCAGGTTGTCGGCAGCCAGAGGTGCCTGCAGATCGGGGGCTTGCAAGGTCGCGGCCAATGACACGTTACCGGCCGCGTCCGCCTGGGTCACGATCAGGTTCTGGGCATTGGCCACTGGCGGAACGAAGTTGATCGTGAACAGGCCATTGCTGCCCACGGTCGCGCTGCCCAGGAAGTTGCCCAGGCTATCGCTGACGCGCACGGTGGCGCCCACTTCGCCCTGGCCGGTCAAGGTGCTGCCGATCCGGTCGATGGCCACGTTTGTCGGTGCATCCGGTGGTGTGGTGTCTTCGGCGACCACGGTGGCTGGCACCGAGGGCTGACCGCCTGCCGTCGCTCGCGCGGTGACCTGCAATTTCTGCGCATTGAGCTGGGCATTGAGGAAGAACACGCGGAAGATGCCATCGGTGCCAACCGTCGCCGTGCCCAACGTGGTACCGGCGGATGTCACGGTAATCAAGGTACCGACGGTGCCCTGGCCGGTCAGCAGGAAGCCGTCGTCGCTGATCGCCAGGTTGCTTGGGGCCGCGACTTCGTTGCCGGTCGGGCCTTGCAGCTGTACTTCGGTGGAGGCGTTGCCGGCCGGGTCGATCACGACCACGTCGACCGTTTCGCCCGTGCTCAGGGGCGGGTCGACCGGGATCACGAAGGTGCCGTCCGGGCCTGCCGTTTCACTGCCGCGCTCGGAGCCATCAGGATTGCGGATGACCACCGTGCTGCCAGGTTCGGCCGTGCCGCCGACCGTGGTGCCATCGGGGCTCACGCTGACATCGGTAGCTGGCAGCGGATCGGTGTTGTCCGGTGCTGTCACGCTGATCGGCGCCGACGCATTGCCAGTCGGATCGGTGACCACGACGGTGACCGTCTCTCCATTGTTCTGCGGGGTGGGCAGCGTCACGCTGAAGCCGCCGTCGGCGTCTACTGGGACAGTGACTTGGCCCCCGGCACTGTCGCGTACCGTGACGGTCTGGGCGCCAGGTGCGTTGCCGGTGACGGTGGTGCCGTCTTCGCTGACCACAACGCCAGTGGGTTGCGCAGGTGGGGTGATGTCCGGCGCGGTGACCTGACCGGGCAACGAAACGTTGCCGGCACCGTCGATCAGCACGACGTCCAGCACTTGCCCATCGAGCTGCGCAGGTGACACGGGGACGATGAAATTGCCGCCCTCAGGCACCACGACGCTGCCCAGCACGGTGCCGTCAGCGGCACGTACTTCTGCCGTGGCGCCAGGTTCGCCAACGCCTTGGATGGCAGTGCCGCCCGGGGTGATGACCAGACCCGTGGCGGTTGACGGTGGAGTGCTGTCCTCAGCCGTGAGCGTGGTTGGAGGTGACAGGTTGCCCTGTGCGTCGATGAGGATTACCGACAGCACTTCACCATTGGTTTGTGCAGGGGTGAGAGGGACTTCGAAGTTGCCATCGACCCCTACTTCGACGCTGCCCAGCACATTGCCGGCGACATCGCGGACCTCGACAGTGGTCCCGGCCTCACCTCGGCCGCTCAGTACATTCCCTGCGCCATTGAGCGTGAGGCCAACAGCCGCCACAGGCGGTTCGAGGTCAGGCGCCGTCAAGGTGCCAGGAACGGAGGCGTTGCCGGCGGGGTCGGTTTGGGTGATTGATAGCGCCTGGCCACCGAGTTGCGCCGGTACCAGGGTAACGCTGAAGTTGCCGTCGGCTTGGACCTCGGCAGTGCCCAGCACGATGCCGGCGACGCCGGTCACCGTGACTTGTGCGCCGGGCTCGCCCGTGCCCGTGACGACGGTGCCATCAGCGGACACCAGCAGGGTGCCGGGGATGGCCGGCGGTTCATTGTCTGGTGCAGTCAGGTCGACGGCCTGGGACAGGTTGCCGGCGGCATCGCGCTGTTCGACGCTCAGCACCTGGCCATTGGTCTGCGCGGGGTCGAGCGTGACCGAGAATGCGCCGTTGTCGCCTACTTGGGCAAAGCCCAACACGGCGCCGTTCGGGCCGCGCACGGTCACCGTGGCGCCGGCTTCGCCAGTGCCACTCACCACGCTGCCTGCGCCGTTGATGGCGGCGTCGGCGACCAGTTGGGGTGGCGTGGTATCCGGCGCAGTGAAGGGTACCGGGCCTGCGCTGTTGCCCAGGTTGTCGGTGGCTTCCACGCTCAAGTTTTCGCCGTTGCGCTGGGCAGCGGACAGGGTGACGTCGAAGCGCCCGTCAGCACCCACGGTTGCGCTGCCCAGCACAGCGCCGCCTGCGTCGCGTACGGTGATGATCGAGCCGACCTGACCTACACCGGTCAGATGGATACCCGCGGTGTCGATAGCCAACGCGGAAGGCTGCAACGGGCCGTCCAGATCGGGCGCCGTGACGGTGGCGCTCGAGGTATTGCCTGCGCCATCGCGCACGGTGACTTCCAGGGTCTGACCATCGGTCTGCGGCGGCGTCAGTTGCACGCTGATGACGCCGTTGGCACCGATCTGAGCCGTGCCGAGCACGTTGCCATCGGCATCGGTGACCTGCACCGTGGCCCCTGCCTCGCCACGTCCGGTCAACACGCTGCCGTTGGTGCTCAACTGCAGATCGGTAGGTTCATTGGGGGCCGTGATGTCGGGAGCGACGATTTGCACGGGCAACGAAGGGGTGCCGTCGCCATCGATGGCGACCACATCCAGGGTTTCACCGTTGGCCTGGGCCGGTGTGAGGCCCACGGTGAAGCTGCCGTCAGGGTTGGCCTGAACGGTGCCGATGACATTGCCCTGCGTATCGCGCACTTCCACCTGGCTGTTGCCAGGGGCTGTGCCGCTGACCGAGGTGCCGTCGCCAGCCACCACGATGTCGGTCGGGCTAGCCGGTACGGGGGCTTGCGAAACGGTGACGTCTATCGCCGTGGAGACATTGCCGGCTGCATCGGTCTGCACCAGCGTGATGGCCTGGCCGGCCACCAACGGCGCATCGAGGTTGACGACGAAGGTGCCGTTGGCCGCGACGGTGCCCGTGCCGATGACCAGGCCCTCGTCATTGCGCACCTGCACGGTGGCGCCCGGCTCGCCCCTGCCTGCAACGGCAAGGCTTCCCGCACCTGCCTGCACGTTGCTGACCGGTACCGGCGGCGTGATGTCGGGGGCGACATAGCCTAGCGGCACCGAGCTGTTGCCTGCGGCGTCGGTGACGGTCACGGACAGGGCCTGACCGTTGGCCTGGGGCGGGTCGAGTGTGAGGGTAAAGGTGCCGCCGGGCTGGGCGATGGCGCTGCCGATCAGGGTGCCGGCGGCGTCGCGCACTTCAACGCGCGCGCCGGCCTCGGCCGTACCGCTCAAGGTCACGCCGTTTTCCAGCGCCAGGTTGGCCGGTTGCAACGGCGCCACCTGGTCAGGGGCGGCCAGCGAGCTTGGCACGGAGATGTTGCCCGCTGCATCGGTGAGGGTGACCTGGAGCGCCGAGCCGTCGATCACCGGCGTCTGCAACTGCACCACGAAGCTGCCGTCGGCTTGTACTGTGCCGGATGCCAGCAGTTGGCCCTGGTCGTTGCGCACTTGGACAGTGGTGCCGGCTTCACCGCGCCCGGAAACAGTGGCGCCATTGGCGCTGATCACCAGGTCGGTGGCAGGTTGCGGCGGCGTGGTGTCGCCGCCGTTGTCGATCACAGGCGCAGTGACCGAGCCCGGCAATGAGGCATTGCCGGCGGCGTCGGTAGCATTGACCTGCAGCTGCTCGCCGGCCACTTGTGGCGGATTCAGGGTGATGCTGAAGACACCGGTCGCACCCACTACGGCCGAACCCAGCACAGTGACCCCATCAGCGGCCAGCACGCGCACGGTACTGCCAGCTTCGGCGCGCCCCGTGACGATGCTGCCGTCGCCATTGACTTGCAGCTCGCCGGGGATGGCCGGTGGCGTGATGTCCGGCGCCGTCACCTGCACAGGCAGGGAGGCATTTGCGGCGCCATCGATGGCCACCACGTCGAGCAATTCGCCGTTCGCCTGAGCCGGGTTGAGCACGACGGTGAATGTGCCACCGGCGCCTACCACCACACTGCCGACTACGTTGCCATCGGCATCGCGTACCTGCACCTGGCTGCCTGCCGGGGCCGTGCCGCTGATGCTGGTGCCGTCCTCGGCCACCACCAGATCGCTCGGGCTGGCCGGGGCCGGAACCAGAGGAACGTCGAACAGCAGCGGTTCGGACCCATTGCCGCTTGGGTCGGTCTGCACGAGGCTCAGGCGTGCGCCGGGCTGGGCAGGTGGGTTGAGTTCGAGCAGGAAGGTCCCGTTGCCACTCACGATGCCGCTGCCGATTACGCTACCGTTCGCATCGCGCACTTCTACGCGCGCGCCCGCTTCGCCTCGACCGGCCACGGTCAGGCCGGCGTTACCCACCACCACGTTGCTTACCGAAGCCGGCGGCGTGATGTCCGGCGCTTCGAACTGCAGCGGGGTCGAGGTGTTGCCGGCGGCATCTACCAGGCGTACATCGAGTGCTTCGCCGTTGGCCTGCGCGGGTGCCAGGGTGATACTGAAGTTGCCGTTTGCATCGACCAGGCCGGTGCCGATCACGGCCCCATCCGCGGTGCGTACCTGCACCGTTGCGCCAGGCTCGCCGCGACCGGTCAGCGTGACGCCGCCTTCAAGGGCAAGCGCGGTTGGTTGGGCAGGCGCCAGCAGGTCGGGGCTGACCACGGTGGCTGGGGTGGAGGCGTTGCCGGCGGCATCGGTGAGCACGACTTGCAGGGTGCTGCCGTCCTTGACCGCAGGGTCCAGCGTGACCTGGAAGGTGCCGTCGGCATTGACGGTGCCGCTGGCCAACAGGTTGCCTTGTCCATCGCGTACCTGCACGGTGGCGCCAGCCTCGCCGCGCCCATTCAGTTGCGCGCCGGCAAGGTTGATGGCCAGGCCCGTGGCAGGTGCAGGCGGCGTGTTGTCCACGGCGTCGATGTCGGGCGCTGTGACATTGCCCCCAGCAGAGGTGTTGCCCGCCGCGTCGGTGGCCGTGACCTGCAAGACCTCGCCGTCGACCTGCGGCGGGTTCAGCGTGATGCTGAAGCTGCCGGTGGCGCCGACCACTGCACTGCCCAACACCGTGGTGCCATCGGCTGCCAGCACGCGCACAGTGCTGCCAGGCTCGCCACGTCCGCTGAGTACCGTGCCGTCGGCATTGACGGCCAGTTCGCTTGGCGTTGCAGGTGCAGTGATGTCCGGGGCGATGATCTGGGTGGGCAGGGAAGAAAGCCCTGCACCGTCGATCGCGACCACATCGAGCAGTTCGCCGTTGGCCTGCGCGGGTGCCAATTCGACCGAGAAGCTGCCGTCAGGGCCTGCGACTGCGCTGCCCAGCAACGCACCGTCCGCGCCGCGCACTTCTACCCGAGTACCTGCCGGGGCGGTACCGGTCAGGGCGGTACCGTCTTCTGACAGTGCCAGTTCAGCAGGGCTGGCGGGCGGATTGGTCGCTGGCACCGCGAATGTCACGGCGATCGAAGCATTGCCGCTGGGGTCCACCTGGATCAGGCTCAGTTGCTCACCGGGCTGCGCGGCAGGGTCGAGATTGACCAGGAAAGTGCCGTTGGCGGTAACCACGCCGCGACCCAGCAGGTTGCCATCGATGTCACGCACTTCAACCGTGGCACCGGCTTCGCCTCGACCACTGAGTGCGGTACCCCCTGGCCCGACCAGAAGGTTGGTCACAGCTTCTGGTGGCGTGATGTCCGGGGCGTTGAACTGCAGCGGGTCAGACGTGTTACCCGCTGCATCGACCAGGCGTACGTCCAATGCCTGGCCGTTGGCCTGGGCAGGAGAGAGGGTGACTGTGAACCGGCCGTCGTCGCCAACAATTGCCGAGCCGATCAGGGTACCGGCTGCGGTACGGACCTGCACGGTCGCACCTGCTTCACCGCGGCCAGTCAGGGTCACGCCGCCAGCCAACGCCAGTTCGGTTGGCTGTACCGGGGCGATCAAGTCAGGGGAAGTAACGGTCGCGGCCTCGGACACATTGCCAGCGGCATCGGTGAGCGTGACCTGCAGGTCGCTACCGTCCTTGACGGCGGGGTCCAGGTTGACAGTAAAGGTGCCATCGGCGGCCACGGTACCGGTTGCAATCAGGTCACCGGCCGCATTGCGCACTTGGACCGTGGCTCCGGCTTCACCGCGACCACTCAACTGGGTACCCGCCACACCCACTACCAGGTTGGAAGCCGCTTCAGGCGGCGTCGTATCGCCGCCGCCGTCAATGTCCGGCGCGGTGACCGAACTGGCCTGGGATGCATTGCCCGATGCATCGGTGGCAGTGGCTTGCAGCACTTCGCCGTCCACCTGGGCAGGGTTCAGGGTGATGCTGAACACGCCGGTGGCGCCGACGACTGCCGAGCCCAACTCAGTGCCATCAGCGGCCAGAATGCGCACGGTGCTGCCCGGCTCGGCGCGGCCCGTGACCACGCTGCCGTCGGCACTCACCGCCAGCTCTGCGGGAGCGGCGGGAGCCGTGATATCGGGGGCGGTGACCTGGGCGGGCAGTGACGATACATCGTCGGCGATGGCCACCACATCCAGCAGTTCGCCGTTGGCCTGGGCCGGGTTCAGGTCGATGCTGAAGCTGCCGTCGGCATTGGCGATGGTGCTGCCGATCAACGCACCGCTGGCATCGCGCACTTCGACGCGTGAGCCTGCCGGGGCAGTACCGGTGAGCACGGTGCCGTCGGCGTTTACCGCCAGGTTGGCTGGGCTTTCCAGGGCTGGGGTCAGGGGCACTTCGTAGTCGACGGCGGGCGAGGCGTTGCCGCTAGGGTCTGTCTGCACCAGGCTCAGTTGCTCGCCGGGTTGCACGGCGGGGTCGAGGTTGACCAGGAAGGTGCCGTTGGCAGTGACCACGGCGCTGCCCAGCAGGGTCCCGTTCGCATCGCGCACCTCCACCGTTGCACCTGGCTCGCCTCGGCCACCGATGACGGTACCGCCGGGGCCGACCAGTACATTGGTGACCGCTTCTGGCGGAGTGATGTCAGGGGCGTCGAACTGCAAGGGCGCCGAGGCGTTGCCTGCCGCATCGACCAGGCGTACGTCCAGTGCCTGGCCGTTGGCCTGGGCAGGGGAGAGAGTAATGCTGAAGGCGCCGTCTGCGCCCACGGTGCCTATGCCGATCACGGTGCCGGCGGCATCGCGCACTTGCACGGTAGCACCCGGCTCACCGCGGCCGGTGAAGGTAACGCCATCGGCCAAGGCAAGGTCGGTGGGTTGCGCAGGCCCTACGAGGTCTGGCGATGCCACGCTGGCGGCTGGCGAAGTGTTGCCCGCTGCGTCGGTCAGGGTGACTTGTAGGCTGCTGCCGTCCTTGACGGCGGGGTCCAGGCTGACGGTGAAGGTCCCATCGGCACCGACGGTGCCTGTGGCGAGCAGGTTACCTGCCGCGTCGCGCACTTGCACGGTGGTGCCGGCTTCGCCGCGGCCGGTCAGTTGACTGCCTGCTAGCCCGATGACCAGGTCCACGGGCGCGTCTGGCGGTGTGACGTCACCACCGCCATCGATGTCCGGTGCTGTGACCGAACTGGCCTGGGATGCATTGCCCGATGCATCGGTGGCAGTGGCTTGCAGCACTTCGCCGTCCACCTGGGCAGGGTTCAGGGTGATGCTGAACACGCCGGTGGCGCCGACGACTGCCGAGCCCAACTCAGTGCCATCAGCGGCCAGAATGCGCACGGTGCTGCCCGGCTCGGCGCGGCCCGTGACCACGCTGCCGTCGGCACTCACCGCCAGCTCTGCGGGAGCGGCGGGAGCCGTGATATCGGGGGCGGTGACCTGGGCGGGCAGTGACGATACATCGTCGGCGATGGCCACCACATCCAGCAGTTCGCCGTTGGCCTGGGCCGGGTTCAGGTCGATGCTGAAGCTGCCGTCGGCATTGGCGATGGCGCTGCCGACCAACGCACCGCTGGCATCGCGCACTTCGACGCGTGAGCCTGCCGGGGCAGTACCGGTGAGCACGGTGCCGTCGGCGTTTACCGCCAGGTTGGCTGGGCTTTCCAGGGCTGGGGTCAGGGGCACTTCGTAGTTGACGGCGGGCGAGGCGTTGCCGCTAGGGTCTGTCTGCACCAGGCTCAGTTGCTCGCCGGGTTGCACGGCGGGGTCGAGGTTGACCAGGAAGGTGCCGTTGGCAGTGACCACGGCGCTGCCCAGCAGGGTCCCGTTCGCATCGCGCACCTCCACCGTTGCACCTGGCTCGCCTCGGCCACCGATGACGGTACCGCCGGGGCCGACCAGCACATTGGTGACCGCTTCTGGCGGAGTGATGTCAGGGGCGTCGAACTGCAAGGGCGCCGAGGCATTGCCTGCCGCATCGACCAGGCGTACGTCCAGTGCCTGGCCGTTGGCCTGGGCAGGGGAGAGAGTGATGCTGAAGGCGCCGTCTGCGCCCACGGTGCCTGTGCCGATCACGGTGCCGGCGGCATCGCGCACTTGCACGGTAGCACCCGGCTCACCGCGGCCGGTGAAGGTGACGCCATCGGCCAGGGCCAGGTCAGTGGGTTGGGCAGGCCCTACGAGGTCTGGCGACGCCACGCTGGCGGCTGGCGATGTGTTGCCTGCCGCGTCAGTGAGGGTGACTTGGAGGCTGCTGCCGTCCTTGACGGCGGGGTCCAGGCTGACGGTGAAGGTCCCATCGGCACCGACGGTGCCTGTGGCGAGCAGGTTGCCTGCCGCGTCGCGCACTTGCACGGTGGTGCCGGCTTCGCCGCGGCCAGTCAGTTGACTGCCTGCTAGCCCGATGACCAGGTCCACGGGCGCGTCTGGCGGTGTGACGTCACCACCGCCATCGATGTCCGGTGCTGTGACTGCACTGGCTTGGGATACGTTGCCCGATGCATCGGTGGCAGTGGCTTGTAGCACTTCGCCGTCCACCTGGGCAGGGTTCAGGGTAATGCTGAACACGCCGGTGGCGCCGACCACCGCCGAGCCCAGCTCGGTGCCGTCAGCGGCCAGAATGCGCACGGTGCTGCCCGGCTCGGCGCGGCCCGTGACCACGGTGCCGTCGGCGCTCACCGCCAGCTCTGCGGGAGCGGCGGGAGCCGTGATATCGGGGGCGGTGACCTGGGCGGGCAGTGACGATACACCGTCGGCGATGGCCACCACATCCAGCAGTTCGCCGTTGGCCTGGGCCGGGTTCAGGTCGATGCTGAAGCTGCCGTCGGCATTGGCGATGGCGCTGCCGACCAACGCACCGCTGGCATCGCGCACTTCGACGCGTGAGCCTGCCGGGGCAGTACCGGTGAGCACGGTGCCGTCGGCGTTTACCGCCAGGTTGGCTGGGCTTTCCAGGGCTGGGGTCAGGGGCACTTCGTAGTTGACGGCGGGCGAGGCGTTGCCGCTAGGGTCTGTCTGCACCAGGCTCAGTTGCTCGCCGGGTTGCACGGCGGGGTCGAGGTTGACCAGGAAGGTGCCGTTGGCAGTGACCACGGCGCTGCCCAGCAGGGTCCCGTTCGCATCGCGCACCTCCACCGTTGCACCTGGCTCGCCTCGGCCACCGATGACGGTACCGCCGGGGCCGACCAGCACATTGGTGACCGCTTCTGGCGGAGTGATGTCAGGGGCGTCGAACTGCAAGGGCGCCGAGGCGTTGCCTGCCGCATCGACCAGGCGTACGTCCAGTGCCTGGCCGTTGGCCTGGGCAGGGGAGAGGGTGATGCTGAAGGCGCCGTCTGCGCCCACGGTGCCTGTGCCGATCACGGTGCCGGCGGCATCGCGCACTTGCACGGTAGCGCCTGGCTCACCGCGGCCGGTGAAGGTGACGCCATCGGTCAGGGCGAGGTCGGTGGGTTGCGCAGGCCCCACGAGGTCTGGCGATGCCACGCTGGCGGCTGGCGAAGTGTTGCCCGCTGCGTCGGTCAGGGTGACTTGGAGGCTGCTGCCGTCCTTGACGGCGGGGTCCAGGCTGACGGTGAAGGTCCCATCGGCACCGACGGTGCCTGTGGCGAGCAGGTTGCCTGCCGCGTCGCGCACTTGCACGGTGGTGCCGGCTTCGCCGCGGCCAGTCAGTTGACTGCCTGCTAGCCCGATGACCAGGTCCACGGGCGCGTCTGGCGGTGTGACGTCACCACCGCCATCGATGTCCGGTGCTGTGACTGCACTGGCTTGGGATACGTTGCCCGCCGCATCGGTGGCAGTGGCTTGCAGCACTTCGCCGTCCACTTGGGCAGGGTTCAAGGTAATGCTGAACACGCCGGTGGCGCCGACCACCGCCGAGCCCAGCTCGGTGCCGTCAGCGGCCAGAATGCGCACGGTGCTGCCCGGCTCGGCGCGGCCCGTGACCACGGTGCCGTCGGCACTCACCGCCAGCTCTGCGGGAGCGGCGGGAGCCGTGATATCGGGGGCGGTGACCTGGGCGGGCAGTGACGATACACCGTCGGCGATGGCCACCACATCCAGCAGTTCGCCGTTGGCCTGGGCCGGGTTCAGATCGATGCTGAAGCTGCCGTCGGCATTGGCGATGGCGCTGCCGACCAACGCACCGCTGGCATCGCGCACTTCGACGCGCGAGCCTGCCGGGGCAGTACCGGTAAGCACGGTGCCGTCGGCGTTTACCGCCAGGTTGGCTGGGCTTTCCAGGGCTGGGGTCAGGGGCACTTCGTAGTCGACGGCGGGCGAGGCGTTGCCGCTAGGGTCTGTCTGCACCAGGCTCAGTTGCTCGCCGGGTTGCACGGCGGGGTCGAGGTTGACCAGGAAGGTGCCGTTGGCAGTGACCACCGCGCTGCCCAGCAGGGTCCCGCTCGCATCGCGCACCTCCACCGTTGCACCTGGCTCGCCTCGGCCCCCGATGACGGTACCGCCAGGGCCGACCAGCACATTGGTGACCGCCTCTGGCGGGGTGATGTCAGGGGCGTCGAACTGCAAGGGCGCCGAGGCATTGCCTGCCCCATCGACTAGGCGTACGTCCAGTGCCTGGCCGTTGGCCTGGGCAGGGGAGAGAGTAATGCTGAAGGCGCCGTCTGCGCCCACGGTGCCTGTGCCGATCACGGTGCCGGCGGCATCGCGCACTTGCACGGTAGCACCCGGCTCACCGCGGCCGGTGAAGGTGACGCCATCGGCCAGGGCCAGGTCAGTGGGTTGGGCAGGCCCTACGAGGTCTGGCGACGCCACGCTGGCGGCTGGCGATGTGTTGCCTGCCGCGTCGGTCAGGGTGACTTGGAGGCTGCTGCCGTCCTTGACGGCGGGGTCCAGGCTGACGGTGAAGGTCCCATCGGCACCGACGGTGCCTGTGGCGAGCAGGTTGCCTGCGGCGTCGCGCACTTGCACGGTGGTGCCGGCTTCGCCGCGACCGCTCAACTGTGTGCCGGCTAGGCCGACCACTAGGTCCACAGGTGCATCCGGCGGTGTGGTGTCACCGCCATCGACCAAGGGCGCGGTGATGTTGGCTGCCGGCGACGTATTGCCTGCTGCGTCGGTAGCGCTCACCGCCAGGGCCTGGCCAGTGGTCTGCGGGGGTTGCAGCGTGATGCTGAACAGGCCGTCGGCGCCCGCGATGGCGGTGCCCAGCAACGCACCGCCAGGGCCGCGTACCGAAACGGTAGACCCAGGTTCGGCCCGCCCGGTCAGGGTGGCCCCTTGGGCATCGACGGCCAGGTTGGTCGGTGCGAGCGGCGCTGTGAGGTCTGGCGCAACGACGGCACCCGGTGCAGAGACGTTGCCAGCGGCGTCGGTCAGGGTGACTTGCAGGTTCTGGCTATCAAGCTGCGCCGGTGTGAGCACCACCTCGAAGGCTCCATTGGCCCCCACCACGCCGCTGCCGATCACATTGCCGGCAGGGTCGCGAACGTTGACCGTGGTGCCGGGTTCGCCGCGGCCCGACAGGCGCGTGCCATCAGCGGAGACAACGAGCGCCACGGGCGCATCAGGAGCGGTGGTGTCGGTGCCATCGACCACTGGAGCCACAATACCAGCTGCGGCGGACGTGTTGCCCGCTGCATCCTCGGCCGTGACCTGCAACGCCTGGCCCGCTGTCTGTGCCGGTTGCAGGGTAATGCTGAACAAGCCGTCCGCCCCAGCCGTGGCCGAGCCCAGCAGCACGCCGTCAGCCCCTCTGACCGACACCGTGGAACCGGGCTCGGCGCGGCCTGTGAGCGTTGTACCCTGAGCGTCGATGGCAAGTTCGGTCGGCGCCAGCGGAGCGGTCGCATCCGGCGCGGTCACGGTGCCCGGTGCAGACACATTGCCGGCTGCATCGGTCAAGGTTACCTGCAGGTTTTCGTTGTTGATCTGGGGGGCGTTGAGCGCTATATCGAAGCTGCCATCGGCCCCGACCGTACCGGTACCGAGCAGGTTGCCAGCGGCATCACGAATGTTCACGATCGCACCCGCTTCACCGCGCCCCGACAGGCGCAGGCCATCCGGGGAAACCAGCAGGTCGATGGGGGTTGCCGGTGCCGTGGTGTCAGGTACTGCACCGCCACCGCCGCCGCCGCCGCTACCGCCGCCCAGCGCCGCCGCGCCGCCGCCCACGCCGAGCAATCCCAAGCCTGCGATGGCCCACGTCGGCATCGCGTCGCCCGCCGTACCGATGCCTGCAACCAGTTCGTCCAGAGAAGCCACTTCGTTGAAGGTGAAGCCGGTGAAAGCCTGAGCGTTGTATTCGGCTTGCCAGAGGGTGCCGTCTTCGCCGACGAACACCATGTCGCTGCCGACGCCTGCCTGGTTCACCGCGAAGAAATTATCGATGGTGACCTTTTCGCCGGACTTGAGCGTGACGATCAAATCCTGCCCGCGTTGCGTGACGGTGGCGACCTGGTCGGGCGCGACGGGCATCTGCACGACGCCTGGGCCATTGAGAGTGATATTGCCCCAGGCATTCTGGGTGGCGACGGCGGACTGCTTATCGGCGACGACGATGTTTTCCATGAAGTGCTCCCTGCTGGTCGACTGATCCCCCCCGGCCTGAATGCGGCCGGCATTGCTGCACCAGGTCCTCTGGAACGCGATGCGGCAGCCTCGACCGGTCAGTCGAGGCGTGGGCGTTTAGGAGATATAGCAGCCGTGTTCAGACCAACCAGAGGCTTTCTGGGTTAATCCTTTTGTGAGGCATCCCTAGCGAATGCCCAGCCGCCGGGCCAAGCGGCTGAGGTTCGCGCGGTCGAGTTCGAGCACTCTTGCGGTGGCTGCCCAGTTGCCCTGATGTTGATCCAGGCAGGCCTGAATCAACTGGCGTTGGTAGGTGTCCAGCGCTTGGCGCAGGCCTCCAGCACCCAGTTCCGGCACCGCCGTTTCATGGGCGGGGGCGAGCTGTGCAGGCAGCGAAGCAAGTGGCTGAAGATCCAGGTCGGCAGCGGTCAAGGACAAAATCCTGGGACGTACCGTTTGTCGGCCCAACGCCTTGAGCGCCGAGCGGCCGATCAGATGCTCCAGTTCACGCACGTTGCCCGGCCAGTCGTAGGACAGAAGTGCAGCCTGGGTGTCCGCGTCCAGACGTAGGCTGCTCAAGCCCAGGCGTGAGCGATTCTGTTCGAGGAAGTAGCCCGCCAGAAGTAGCACGTCGCGTGCTCGTTCCCGCAGAGGGGGGACATGCAGGGGATATACGCTCAGGCGGTGGTAGAAATCGGCACGCAATCGCCCGCTGCGCACCTCGGCGGCCAGATCGCGGTTGGTGGCGGCGATCAGGCGCACGTCGACGTGGTGTTCGCGGTCCGAGCCCAGCCGCTGCAACTGCCCGCTTTGCAACACGCGCAGCAGCTTGGCTTGTACGGCTAGCGGCAACTCGCCTACCTCGTCGAGAAACAGCGTGCCCCCATTGGCCAGTTCGAACTTGCCTCGGCGCTCTGCATGGGCGCCGGTGAAGGCTCCGCGCACGTGGCCGAACAGCTCGCTTTCCACCAGCGTGTCGGGCAGCGCTGCGCAGTTCAGGCTGATCAACGGCTTGTGGGCGCGGCTGCTCGCCTGGTGCAGGGCTTGGGCTACCAACTCTTTGCCCACCCCGGTCTCGCCGGTGATCAGCACGGTGAGGTCGCTGCTGCCCACCAATCGGATTTCCTCCAGCATGCGCTTGTGGGCCGGGCTCTGGCCGATCAGCTCTCGGTCCTGACCACTGGCCTGGCGATACACCTCTGCTCGCTGATGCTCGTTTTCTGCGCGCAGGGCCAGGCGTTCGATCCGCTCGGCCACGGTCACGGTGGCAGCGGCCAGGCTGGCAAAGGCTTGCAAGGCGTCGAGCTCCAGGCTCTGAAACTGGCCGGGCGTCAGGGCATCGAGGGTGACCAGCCCCCACGGGCGCTCATCGACCATCAAGGGGCAACCCATGCAGTCGTGAACCTCAAGGTCCACGTCCGGCGTATTGACCAGGCCATCGTAGGGGTCCGGCAGCTCGGAGTCGCTGGCAAAGCGGGTAGGGGAGGGGCTGCTCAACAGAATCTGAAAACGTGGGTGCTCACTGACCTTGAAGCGACGGCCAACGGTATCTGGGCTCAGGCCGTCCACGGCCAAGGGCACTAGCCATTGGCCATCGAGCCGGAGCAAGGCGGCAGCGTCACAGGGCAGCAGACTGCGCATGGCTTGCAGTAAACGGCGATAGCGCTCCTGATCGGGCAGGTCGCGGGACAGGTCGCTGACCAGTGGCAGCAAGGCGGTAAGCAATGGCTTGGTAGTCATAGGGACTCCTGTGTGTCTAATTGACTATAAGCCATCCTGTGTCATTTTGACATGCTAGGGCTTGAAGCCCCCGAATTTGCAGGGCCCTGGACTTGGCACGAATGGTGAAATGACCCAGGCATCATTCGAAGCCCATGGCTCAGGAGTTGCTGCAATGCTCAATGCCGAACAACGTGCGATCATCAAGGCCACCGTTCCATTGCTGGAAACCGGCGGCGAGACACTGACCACTCATTTCTACCAAATGATGCTCAACGAGTACCCCGAGGTACGTCCACTGTTCAACCAGGCGCACCAGGCCAGCGGTGACCAGCCGCGTGCCTTGGCCAATGGCGTGCTGATGTATGCCCGTCATATCGACCAGCTCGAACAGTTGGGCGGTCTGGTGGGCCAGATCATCAACAAGCATGTGGCGTTGCAGATCCTGCCCGAGCATTACCCGATCGTTGGCCGCTGCTTGTTGCGGGCCATTGAGGAAGTGTTGGGCAAGGACATTGCCACGGCCGAGGTGATCGACGCCTGGGGCGCAGCCTACGGCCAGTTGGCAGACATTCTCATCAATGCTGAAGAAAGCCTATACAAGCAAAAAGAAGAGGCCGACGGCGGATGGCGAGGGACCCGCGAGTTCCGACTGGCACGGCGAGTGGAGGAAAGCCGCGAAATCGTCTCTTTCTACTTCACCCCAGTGGACGGCAAGCCAGTGCTCAAGGCCGAACCTGGGCAGTACATCGGCCTGAGGCTGATGATCGATGGTGTAGAGCATCGTCGCAACTATTCGCTTTCCGCGTTGTGCGACGGTGGTGAATATCGGATCAGCGTCAAACGCGAATCGGGTGGCACGGTCTCCAACTACCTGCATGACCACCTGATGGTAGGTGACACCCTCCAATTGTTCCCACCAGCCGGTGATTTCACACTGGCCGCCAGTGACAAGCCGTTGGTGCTGATCAGCGGGGGCGTGGGCATAACGCCTACCCTGGCCATGCTAGAGGCGGCCTTGCCGACCGGCCGGCCGGTGCACTTCATTCACTGCGCGCGCAACGGGCAGGTGCATGCGTTTCGCGAGTGGCTCGACACCCAGGCAGCGCAGCACCCGCAACTCAAGCGTTTCTACTGCTACGCCGAAGCGGATGATGCCGCCCACGCCAATGCCGTGGGCTTGCTGGACCAGCATCTGCTGGGCGAGTGGCTCCCTCGTGAACGCGACGTGGACGTCTACTTCCTCGGGCCGAAGCCCTTCATGGCCGCGGTCAAACGCCAGCTTCTGGCCCTGGGCGTGCCCGAGCGGCAGACCCGCTACGAGTTCTTCGGGCCGGCCGCGGCGCTGGTGTAAGCGTTTTAACGCCTAGTGACTATATATAAAGAAGCGTAACGGCTACGCGATGGTCGGCCGTCATCAGGGGCTGCAAAGCAGCCCCTCGCCGTGCTCACGAAATCCGTCAGGGCAATGCTTGAGTCCTGCGTTAATCCTGCATTAACCCAGCTGCCATTCACTCCTGCTGAACGAGAAGCAGGCGGCAACTGCGGCCTGTCCGGTAGCTTCACTTTTTTGCTGCCCCTCGTTGAACCGTCCTGCCAACGCCCGGTCAGAGCCACACCCCATTGTCGCCTGGAATATGTATCCATGAAGGCGAAGCGCCCAGGCAACCGGCGTCTGTGTAGAATTGCGCCAGGCTGGCGGACTACGCTGCGACTATCCATCCAAGGAACCGGCAATGAATGATCAAACATCGCGCCTGAATCGGGAACGGCGCTTTCTGGTACTGTTGGGCCTGATCTGCGTTTCGCTGATCGGTGGCGCCCTTTACATGCAGGTGGTGCTGGGCGAGGCGCCATGCCCGTTGTGCATTCTTCAGCGCTATGCGCTCCTGTGCATCGCCGTCTTCGCATTCCTGGCCGCAGCCATGCCCGGGCGACGCAGCCTGACCTTCTTCGAGGCACTGGTCGTGGTCAGCGCCATTGGCGGAATCATTGCAGCCGGCAACCATGTGTATATACTCGCCAACCCCATGGTCAGTTGTGGCATCGATACGCTGCAGCCCATCGTCGATGACTTGCCCTTGGCCAAGGTCTGGCCGCTGGCGTTTCAGGTGGACGGTTTCTGCAGCACGCCTTACCCACCGGTGCTGGGCCTTTCACTGGCGCAATGGGCGTTGATCGCCTTCGTCCTGACGGCGTTGCTGGTGCCACTTGGCATCTACCGCAACCGTCGCCGTCCTTAGACAAAAGTCCCTGAATACGACAAGGTTTTCGCGGGCTTCATCGAGGTACGAAAACCCCTGGCAAGTTGATCCAGATCAAGCTGTAGCCCTTGCTGGATGCGGGTTGCAGGGCTATAGCCAGGGGTGCGACAAAGTGTCGCGAAGTTGAATTTTTCGGCGCTATTGTTACAGAACCTGTAAAGGACTGTTGCTCAATAAGTCATAGTCAAGGGTTGGCGACCTATCTACAATCGCCCCCAATTTCCGTTCGGCACTGCTTGCAAGTCGCAGGATTGAAGGAAGCCCCAGCGCTCCTTTTTGCTGACTTCGTCAAGTTTCGCCCAACGGCGATACCGGGCGGACCCCCCTCCGCGTTTTCCGCACCAAATGGAATTGGTCTGCTATACAGGCCTTTGCCTACAAAACCAAAAGCACCGCTAACTCGCTTGAAGCCAAGGTCCTGCAGTCGGGCCCAGGCAGGAGCGGGTACGGGCGCGCAATGCCTCACTTGGTTGGACGAAGTGTTGGCTACCAAACACCAATTGCATTGAAGCAAGCTGATCTAGAGGTCGTGAGATGAGTAAAAAGCGTTACCCCAGACTGTTTGGCATATTGCCCTTTTTAGGCATGCTTTTACTCAGTGGGTGCAACTGGACCCTGCTCGACCCGAAGGGACAGGTCGGCATTGAGCAAAAGAACCTGATCCTGATCGCAATCGGCCTGATGCTGCTGGTCGTCGTGCCAGTCATCATCATGACCGTGGTGTTCGCCTGGAAGTATCGCGCTTCCAACAAGGCAGCCACCTACACCCCGGACTGGTCGCACTCGACCAAGATCGAGGCTGCGGTGTGGATCATCCCGATCCTGATCATCATCGTGCTGGGTTACGTGACCTACAAGTCCACCCACAAGCTCGACCCGTACCGTCCTCTGGATTCCGACGTGAAGCCCGTGCAGATCGACGTCGTCGCGCTAGACTGGAAGTGGCTGTTCATCTACCCGGAACAAGGTATCGCCACGGTCAACAAGATCGTCTTCCCGGCCAATACCCCGGTCAACTTCCGCGTCACTTCCGACGCCGTGATGAACTCGTTCTTCATCCCGGGCCTGGGTGGCCAGATCTATGCCATGGCGGGCATGACCACCAAGCTGCACCTGATCGCCAACGAAAACGGCGTGTTTGACGGTATCAGCGCCAACTACAGCGGTGCTGGCTTCACCGGCATGAAATTCAAGGCTACTGCCACGTCCCAGGAAGACTTCGAGAAGTGGGTCGCCGAAGTCAAGCAGTCGCCGAAGAAGCTGGACAAGGCCGAATACGAAGCCTTGGCCAAACCAAGCGAAAACAACCCAGTCACGCTGTATAGCGAGGCCTCGCCTGACCAGTTCCAGCTGATCGTCGACAAGTACGAAGGCATGAACCGCGGTCGTTCGAGCCACGAAGAAGCTGGCAGCAAAGACCTGGCCACTACCAAGGGTGTGGAATCGAGTATGCAACCAGCTGCCGGTGCAGAGGAGTAAGAGATGTTCGGTAAATTAAGCCTGGAGGCGATACCCTATCACGAGCCGATAGTCATGGTGACACTCGCCATAATCGCGCTCGGTGGTATCGCTGTCGTTGGTGCAATCACCTACTTCCGCAAGTGGTCCTACTTGTGGACCGAGTGGTTGACGACCGTCGACCACAAGAAAATCGGGGTGATGTACATCATCGTCGCGATGGTCATGCTGCTGCGCGGCTTTGCCGACGCCATCATGATGCGGACCCAGCTGGCTGTTGCCACCGGTGGTTCCGAAGGCTACCTGCCGCCTGAACACTATGACCAGATCTTCACCGCCCACGGTGTGATCATGATCATCTTCATGGCGATGCCATTCTTCACCGGCCTGATGAACCTTGCGGTTCCTCTGCAGATCGGTGCACGTGACGTGGCCTTCCCGTTCCTGAACTCCCTGAGCTTCTACCTGCTGCTGGCAGGCGTGCTGCTGGTGAACATCTCGCTGGGCGTTGGTGAATTCGCCAAGACCGGTTGGGTTGCCTATCCGCCGCTCGCGGGCATTCAGTACAGTCCGGGCGTGGGTGTCGACTACTACATCTGGGCGCTACAGCTCTCAGGATTGGGTACGACACTGACAGGCGTGAACTTCCTCGTCACCGTGATGAAGATGCGCGCACCTGGCATGAAGCTGATGGACATGCCTATCTTCACCTGGACCTGCACCTGGGCAAACGTCCTGATCGTGGCTTCGTTCCCGATCCTGACCGCTGCACTGGCACTGCTGACCGTTGACCGTTATCTGGACTTCCATATCTTCACCAACGAGCTTGGTGGGAACCCGATGATGTACGTCAACCTGTTCTGGGCGTGGGGTCACCCTGAGGTTTACATCCTGATCCTGCCGGCCTTCGGCGTGTTCTCGGAAGTCACCTCCACCTTCGCCGGCAAGCGTCTGTTCGGCCACCACGCGATGATCTACGCATCGGGTGCGATCGCTGTTCTGGGCTTTGCGGTTTGGCTGCACCACTTCTTCACCATGGGTGCCGGCGCCAGCGTCAACACCTTCTTCGGCCTGGCGACGATGCTGATCTCCATCCCGACGGGTGTGAAGCTGTTCAACTGGCTGTTCACCATCTACCAGGGCCGTCTGCGCTTCACCGCGCCGATCCTCTGGACCCTGGGCTTCATGATCACCTTCTCCATCGGTGGCATGACCGGCGTTCTGCTGGCTGTACCGGGTGCTGACTTCGTGCTGCACAACAGCCTGTTCGTGATCGCCCACTTCCATAACGTGATCATCGGTGGTGCGGTATTCGGCTATATCGCCGGCTTCGCCTACTGGTTCCCGAAAGCCTTCGGTTTCACCCTGAACGAGAAGTGGGGCAAGGCTGCCTTCTGGTTCTGGATCTCGGGCTTCTACGTGGCGTTCATGCCGCTGTACGCACTGGGCTTCATGGGTATGACCCGTCGTCTGAACCACTCGGACAACCCACTGTGGGAACCCTACCTGTACGTTGCCGTGGTTGGTGCCGTGCTGATCCTGTTCGGTATCGCCTGCCAGCTGATCCAGCTGTTCGTATCGGTTCGCGATCGTCACCAGAACCTGGACGTGACCGGCGACCCATGGGGCGGCCGTACCCTGGAATGGTCGACTTCCTCGCCACCTCCGTTCTACAACTTCGCCCACATGCCTGAGAAGGTTGGCCTGGATGCCTGGCACGAAGCCAAGGAAGCCGGTGTTGCCTACAAGGTGCCGGGCAAGTACGAAGCGATCCACATGCCGAGCAATACCTCTACCGGTTTGTTCATGGGTCTGTTCCTGACCATCTTCGGCTTCGCTTTCATCTGGCACATCTGGTGGCTGGTCGGCGCAAGCCTGGTTGCAACCATCGCTGTCTTCGTTCGCCACGCTGCGCGTGACGACCAGGGCTACATGGTTCCGGCCGAAGAAGTGGCGCGCATCGAAGGCGAGCGCATGAAAGCGTTGGCCAATGCAGGTGCTCTGCCTGCCGGTGCACGTGTCGAATCGTTTGAGCGGGTGTAATCAATGTCCAGTCAAGTAATGCACGGTGCTCATGGTCACGACCATGGGCACGACGATCACCACCACGACTCGGGCCAGATGACCGTACTGGGCTTCTGGCTGTACCTGATGACCGACTGCATCCTGTTTGCGTCGCTCTTCGCCACCTACGCGGTGCTGTCCGGCAGTTTTGCCGGCGGCCCGTCGGGTCATGACATCTTCCAGCTCGATTTCGTAGCTGTTGAAACGTTGTTCCTGCTGCTGTCCTCGATCACCTTCGGCTTCGCCATGCTGAAGATGTTCGCCGGTAACAAGGCAGGCGTCCTGGGCTGGTTGGCTGTGACCTTCCTGTTCGGTGCAGGCTTCATCGCGATGGAAATCTACGAGTTCCATCACCTGATCGGCGAAGGCTTCGGCCCGAACCGCAGTGGCTTCCTGTCGGGCTTCTTCGCCCTGGTGGGCACCCACGGTCTGCACGTGACGGCTGGTCTGATCTGGATGGCAATCATGATGTACCAGATCAACAAGCACGGCATCACGCCGACCGCCAAGACCCGCATGAGCTGCCTGAGCCTGTTCTGGCACTTCCTGGACGTGGTCTGGATCTGCGTATTCACCGTCGTCTACCTGCTGGGGGTTCTGTAATGGCTAACGCACACGACACTCATCACGAAGGCAGCCACGGCAGCGTCAAGTCGTACATGATCGGTTTCGTCCTGTCGATCATCCTGACCGCGATCCCGTTCGGCCTGGTGATGTTCCCAAGCCTGCCGAAGAACCTGACCGTTCTGGTCGTTGTGGCCATGGCCGTGATCCAGGTGGTGGTACACCTGGTGTACTTCCTGCACATGGACCGCTCGAAAGGGCAACGCAACAACGTATCGACGTTCCTGTTCACCGTCATGGTGATCGCGCTGCTGGTTGGCCTGTCGCTGTGGATCATGTTCAGCATCCACGCCGAAATGCTGGCCAAGTGAGGTAAGACTGCATGTCCGTTAAGCACTTTATCCAAATCACCAAACCGGGGATCATTTTCGGTAACGTGCTTTCCGTGGCAGGCGGTTTCTTCCTTGCCGCGAAGGGCCATGTGGACTTCGCCCTGCTGCTGGCAGTGGTCGTTGGTACTTCCCTGGTGGTGGCGTCCGGTTGTGCATTCAACAACTGCATCGACCGCGACATCGACCAGAAAATGGAGCGCACCAAGAACCGCGTGATGGTACAGGGTGGCATGTCACTGCCCCTCGCGCTGATCTATGCCACCCTGCTTGGGGTGGCGGGTTTCAGCTTGCTCTACGTCCAGGCCAACCCCTTGTCCGCGTACTGCGCACTGATCGGCTTCGTGGTCTATGTGGGCTTCTACAGCCTGTGGCTCAAGCGTAAATCGGTGCACGGCACCTTGGTCGGCAGCCTGTCCGGTGCCATGCCGCCTGTCATTGGCTATTGCGCTGTCAGCAATAACTTCGACCTGGCGGCTGTGACCCTGCTGGTGATGTTCAGCCTTTGGCAGATGCCGCACAGCTTTGCCATCGCCATCTTCCGCTTCAAGGACTACAGTGCCGCAAACATTCCGGTATTGCCGGTGGCGCGCGGCATCCTGGCTGCGAAAAAACAGATCGTGCTGTATGTGCTGGCATTCGTGCTTGCGACCTTGATGCTCACCCTCGGCGGTTACGCCGGCCTCGGCTACATGGCCGTGGCAGCTGCCATGGGCCTTTACTGGCTGTACATGGCATGGGGTGGCTACAAGGCCGAAGATGACAGCAAGTGGGCACGCAAAGTGTTTGGCTTTTCCATCCTTACCGTCATGGCCTTGAGCCTGATGATGGGTGTGGACAGCCAGACGGCTGCTGACGTGCTGATGACCTACGCACGCTGAAACCACGCCTGCTTCACGAAAACCCCGGCCTGTGTGCCGGGTTTTTTTTTGCCTATGCGGGGCCTGTCGCTGGTAAGTCAGGTGACGTGCCCGGTACACAAGTTTTCGTTTTTGGCTTACCAGCATGCGGTTATCCGTGTTCAGCTGGCAAAAAATGCACCTGAATAAATCCAAAAAAACAGTAAATTACCCTTTACAAGCCGTCTCTATCGGCATTATCTTCTGAATCAGGCCGCCCCATGCGGCCAGCGTCGCTCGGACGGTTCCGGGCGCTTACGTTTTCAGAGGAAACCATGGCTAATCCAAGTTTGCCGCGCCGCTTTGCGCGCATCGATCGTCTCCCGCCCTACGTCTTCAACATCACTGCCGAGCTCAAGATGGCTGCCCGCCGCCGTGGCGAGGACATCATCGACCTGAGCATGGGTAACCCCGATGGCGCCACGCCGCCGCATATCGTCGAGAAGCTGGTGCAGGTCGCTCAGCGCGAGGATACCCATGGCTATTCCACATCCCGCGGCATCCCACGCCTGCGTCGCGCCATCTCGAACTGGTACAAGGAGCGCTACGAGGTCGACATAGACCCTGAAGAAGAGGCTATCGTCACCATTGGCTCGAAAGAGGGCCTGGCACACCTGATGCTGGCCACCCTGGATCAAGGCGATACGGTACTGGTGCCCAACCCCAGCTACCCAATTCATATCTACGGCGCTGTGATCGCCGGAGCCCAGGTGCGTTCTGTTCCGCTTGTGCCGGGCGTGGACTTCTTCAACGAGCTTGAGCGGGCCATTCGCGAGTCCATCCCCAAGCCCAAGATGATGATTCTCGGCTTCCCGTCCAACCCGACCGCCCAGTGCGTGGAGCTGGACTTCTTCGAGCGCGTGGTGGCATTGGCCAAGCAATATGGCGTGCTGGTGGTGCACGACCTGGCGTATGCCGACATCGTGTACGACGGCTGGAAAGCGCCGTCTATCATGCAGGTGCCTGGCGCCAAGGACATTGCGGTGGAGTTCTTCACCTTGTCTAAAAGCTACAACATGGCCGGCTGGCGGATCGGCTTCATGGTCGGTAACCCCGAACTGGTCAACGCCCTGGCGCGCATCAAGAGTTACCACGATTACGGTACTTTCACGCCTTTGCAGGTGGCTGCCATCGCAGCGCTGGAAGGGGATCAGCAGTGCGTACGGGATATTGCCGAGCAGTACCGTCAGCGTCGCAATTTGCTGGTCAAGGGCTTGCACGAGTTGGGCTGGATGGTCGAGAACCCCAAGGCGTCCATGTACGTCTGGGCCAAGATCCCGCCTGAGTATGCACACCTGGGTTCGCTCGAGTTTTCCAAGAAACTCCTCGCCGAGGCCAAGGTGTGTGTTTCGCCAGGTATCGGCTTTGGCGACTATGGTGACGACCATGTACGGTTCGCCCTGATCGAAAACCAGGATCGGATCCGTCAGGCCATTCGCGGGATTCGCCAGATGTTTCGGGCTGACGGGCTGGCGCGCAAGTAGCCCTCGACGGCCTGCCGCTGGTTTTTCCGGCGGCAGCGCTGCGCTCACTGGCGGGGCGGACTTCCGTATGTTCCCTGTCTCGCGAACTGGTTAATTTCGGCACTCATTTCTTTCACGACGATAGTGACATGAGTGTTTTTACCGCCTATTTCTGTGGGACAGGTTCCCATCGCTTCGACGACACCAACACCAATTTCTGGAATGGCGAACTGGTTTCGACCCTGGCCAGCCATGACCAGGGCCGCGAGTTTGCCCACTGGGTCGCTGTCGACGGTCCGGGCAGCGGTAATCTTCAGGACGACAGCCTGTTCGTCGATCCCGGCGGTTATTACAACTGGACAGGGCAGTTGTTTGGCCGCGGCTGGGAAGAAAACGTCAGCCATGTGCTTCAGATCATCAAAGGCGAAAGCCGCTGGCAGCGCACCAAACTGAGCGAGGCCGAATATAGGCGGCTCAAAGATGCCGGCGTCCCTGTGCCGGAAGTGGCTTCGACCGCTTCGTGGTTCTGGAGAACCTATGACTACGGTGACCGCCAACCCACGCCGCAGGCACTACAGGAACGCATCATTCATCTGTTTCGTAAGCCGCTTGTGCCTACACAGGTCAACCTGGTCGGCTGGAGCCGCGGCGGCATCAGCTGCCACATGCTGGCCAATGCCATGGCCAAGGACCCTGAGCTGTGCGATGTCCCGGTCAATATTTTTACCATTGACCCGGTTCCAGGCATTGGCAATGTGCAGCCAGAGCGCGTGATGCTGTCGGCCAATGTGCGTGAGTACGTAGGGTTCTACTCCCGTGACGAACGCTCCAAAGGGTTCGCCTGTGTGGTGCCAGACGTGCAGCCCGGTACGCGGATAGGCGTGTTTCCCATGCCGGGTCGGCATGCGACGCTGGTGGGGAACGCGTCGGTTGACGGTGCTGGCAGCGGCCAAGTGCTGGTCGAGCCGGGCCTGGTGGTCAGGCACTACGCCGAAGTGTGCCTCAGGCGCTGGGGTGTCGAATTGGCCAAGTGCCTGGACTTGAGTGAGGAACAAGTGATGGGCTATCACAAGGCAATGGCGGACTGTGAAGACCAGTACCAAGCAATGCGTCGCAAGTCCTACACCGTCGTGACCGAAGGTAGCCGTGACGACAGGCTGTTACATCAAGGCACCCGGCAAACGACCTTCAGCCATGTCCGCGGCGATCCCTATTGCCCAGCTGCAGGTCTTGGCCTGACGCAGTGCGATGGGGATACCTATAAAGCGTTGCGCTAACTTGACCCGAGGGGGGAGAGGGTGTCTGGTGACAGTCAATCGCCTGCAGTTATTTTTTTCTGCCCCTCTATTCAATCACCCCCGCTTGGCCCGAGAATGGCTGCTCGGGCCAGCCCCGATCTCAACCACCTTCCTTCCGTGCAATCATGTCCGAATATAACCCTTGCCTTGACTGCGGCGCTTGCTGCGGGTATTTCCGTGTGTCCTTCTTCTGGGGTGAATGCCAGTCCTCCGGCGGTGTGGTGCCTGACGATCTGGTGGTGCAGGTGAGTCCGTCTCGGGTGGCCATGATTGGCACCGACGCCAAGCCCTGCCGTTGTACCAGCCTGCAGGGCGAGGTGGGGCAAGGCGTTGCCTGCGCCATCTACGCCAACCGTTCCAGCACCTGCCGCGAGTTCGAGGCGTCGTGGGAAGGGGGCGTACACAACCCACGCTGTGATACCGCCCGGGCTGCCTACGGTCTACCGCCATTGACTCCGCCTGGGGCCAATGAGCCCCATTGGCCCGATGATGGGGCTGAGGTCGCCTAAGTCGGCATGTAGAGGTTCGCTTAGTAGTGTCCTAACTGTCGACTGTGCACCGCCGTGGCATTTTGCAATGCCTGAACGCCGCGCTTGACGCTAAACTGTCATCTTACCCAGTAATGGACAGGTGAGCCGGCGTGACCCCACCCCGAAGTTTCCCGAGTGATCTGTGTCTCGATAGCCCGCGCCTTTACCTGCGCCCCATGCGCCACGCAGATGCGGCAAAGTGGTTGGCGATCATGGCCGACCCGGAAGTCATGCGGTACTGGCACCACGCGCCCTGGCAGAGTCTGGCTGAAGCCCAGAGCGCACTGGCAGCTGATCGTGAGGCGTATGCCAATGGAGAGCAACTCAAGCTTGGCATGTATCGCCGGGACAACGGCGAGCTGATTGGCATGGTTCAACTGTTCAACATCGACGACACCTCCCGGCGAGGTGAGATCGGCTATTGCCTGGCCAGCGCCGTGCAGGGAAGGGGGTATATGGATGAAGCATTGACGTGCTTTATCGACTACATCGCCAACACCCTGCACATGCGCCGCCTGGAAGGCGAGATCGACCCTCGCAACCAAGGCTCGGCGCGTACGTTGGAGCGCCAGGGGTTTGTGTTGGAGGGCACCCTGCGGGCGCGCTGGTGCGTAGGCGGTGAGCTATCCGACTCGGGCATCTACGGGCTGCTGCTCGAACCGCCGGTGGCTTGAAAGACTGCGAACACCCAGTTTGGAAGCGGGGGATGACATGGGTTATGGTCATCCCCTGTACCGTCCTCCCAGGTGTCCTTTGCCCGCTTTTTATCTCAGTATCACGCTCCTGCTGTACTTGGTCGCTCTGTGCTTCGATGGCGCCTCGATGAGCGATGGCCACCACATGCCCGCCCTGCAGATGTTGCTGTACGGGCCTTGGGGGGTACCCTTCGGGCTGAGCCAGTGGTTCGCCAATCCGTTGCTCGCCCTGGCCATTCTGGCGCATCGGCGCTTTCGCCGCTTGGCCCTGCTGCTAGGGCTTTGTGCTCTGTATCTGGCGGCAACCAGTTTGGGTATCGACCGCCTGCCGGACAATCAGAGTTATGAGTTTCACGACCTGACAGGTTTGGCGGCAGGGTTCTATGTGTGGATGGCAGCCATGCTGGTATTTTGCCTTGGTCAGGGCTGGTACTGTTTGAAAGCGCGCCAGGCCGCTGATATGCCTGGGTGGAATTGGGCGGACGTTACCCTGATTGCGGCATTGGCGGTGACGTTGTATGCCGCCACGCAGATGCCGTCGTTGCGCTTCGAGCCGAGCAGGGTATTGATGCCGCCGGAGCAGCCTCAGACGCTTTGACACTCAAGGAGAGTTTGCATGATCAAGCACTACCTGGCGGGGCTGGCATTGGCGTGCTGCACGACGCTGGCGATCGCCGCCGAACCTTCTCCAGCCTATACCCGCTGTATGGAGGGTGCCTCCAGTACCCTGGCCATGGGTGAATGCCTCAAGGCTGAGACGCAGGTACAGGATCAACGCCTGAACCGCGTCTACAAGCAGCTGATGGGTAAACTGGCGGCGGATCAGCAAAAGAGCCTGCGTGATGTGCAGCGCAAATGGCTGGTCTATCGGGATGGCAACTGCCAGTTTCACCGCAAGGCCAGCGGCGGCACCATGGCGCAGCTGGAGGGTGGGACCTGCCTGATGGACATGACCCGAGAGCGGGCAGCGGAGCTTGAGCGGGTTATGGAACCGTAGCGGTGATGAATTCTAAACTTGCCACGGTATATGTCTTCTGTAGGATAAACGTGCAGCGGCTCCAAGCGTTGAGGCAGTGCGCTAATGACTGGGGCCGCTGCGCGGCCCATCGCGGCGCAAGGCCGCTCATACATAGAACTGTTAGTATTCAAAGGATTTGCAAGCGTCAACTCATCTATTGAGTTTATATATTGCAGTTGCAGTTGCAGTTGCAGTTGCAGTTGCAGTTGCAGTTGCAGTGCTCTTGCTCTTGCTTCTAAGCGCGCGGTAGCTCAGGCGCCGCAGATCGCGACTTCAGGAGGCCGAGCGCAGGGCTTGCGGAGGGAGGTGACAGGCATGGATGCCTGTCAAGCGCTGGGCCCCAGGATGGGGCCTGCAGCGCGGTCCTCCCGGGAGCAAGCCCGGAGCGAGGGAACCCCGGAGCGCAGCGTAGGGGCCGGATGATAGGAGCAGGCGGTTTTTGCTTACTTTTTGACAAGACAAAAAGTGAGCCGCCGTAAGGGCGGAAAGGTGACTGTGCGCCACCCTCGCCAATGTATACCAACCTGCAGTATGCGCCCACGCTTTGAAGTTTGAAGTTTGAAGTTTGAAGTTTGAAGTTTGAAGTTTGAAGTTTTATTGCTGAGTGTGGGTATTGAAAGAGAGCATACTCCATTGGCGATGGCGACGCTTAATCACCTTTTCGCCATTACGGCGAGTCACTTTTTGTCAAACGCGACAAAAAGTAACCAAAAAACGCTGCGCTCCATTCATACGGCCCCTACGCTGCGCTTCGGGGTTCCCTCACTCCGGTCTTGCTCCCGGGAGGACCGCGCTGTAGGCCCCATCCTGGGGCCCAGCGCTTGACAGGCATCCATGCCTGTCACCTCCCTCCGCAAGCCCTGCGTTCGGCCTCCTGAAGTCGCGAAGATCAAGATCAAGATCAAGATCAAGAGCAAGAGCAAGAGCAAGAGCAAGATCAAGAGCAAGAGCAAGATCAAGAGATGAGTAGGGTCGAGAGCTGAGAGTTGCTAACCTAATCGGGCTGCTTGACTCAATCCTATCCCTCGCCGCGCGCGTTGCTCCAGATACTCCCGCACCTGCACAGCATCCCCAACAAACTCGATCCGCTCGGCCTTCGCCTCACGCTGATAGGCATACATCGGGTCGTAGTACTCGTTGAGCAACCCCTCGATCCAGCCTCGGTGCAGGTCCACGCAGCCACTACGCAATTGCTCTCCCAAGGCCTGCTCAAGCAGCGCCGTGAGCCGCTGATGGCGCTCACCGCCCAGGCGCTTGCGGATGTTGGCCATGCTCTGCAACATGCGCTGCGCGAACAATTGCTGCCCGGCTTGCTCGCCATGCAGGGCGATGAATTCGGCACTGAGGTCGATGACATAGTCACGCAGGATGCGCTCGACCCGGCCATCGAAACTGTCCTCCAGCCACACCAGCGGGTAGTGCTGCATGCCCTGATACAAAGACAAAGGCACCGTGCAACTGCCAACGATGCGGCCTTCATCCTCTAGCACGAACTGGCCAATGCCTTGCGCGCGCTTTTTAAGCACATCGATGGCCAGCTGGTTCTCGAAGTCGATCTGAGCCGGTTGCCCGGTGGCGCGTTTGCCAAAGCTCGACCCGCGATGATTGGCATGGCCTTCAAGGTCCAGTACGTTGCCCAGCTGTTGCAGCACATCGGTCTTGCCAGTACCGGTCAAGCCGCCAACCAACACGAAATCGCACTCGCTTACGGCCTGCTCCGTGGTCTCGAGCAGGTAGTTGCGCATCGCTTTGTAGCCCCCGGTGATACGCGGGTAGCGAATACCGGCTTCATCGCGCAACCACCCTTGGACGATCTGCGAGCGCAGGCCGCCACGAAAGCAATACAGATAGCCGTCCGGATGAGCCTGAGTGAATGCCACCCACGCCTCCAGACGAGCCTGCTTGGTGGCGCCGCCCACCAGTTGATGACCCAGGGCGATGGCGGCAGCCTGCCCCTGCTGCTTGTAACAGGTGCCAACCTTCTGCCGTTCCACATCGTTCATCAGGGGCAGATTGACCACGCCGGGAAAGGCGCCCTTGGCAAACTCGACGGGCGCACGCATGTCCATCATCGGCACGTCGTCGAGGAACAACTGGCGGAAATCAGTGCAGTCGGGCCGCATCAGACGACCTCGACTGCGTGGCGCTGTCGCTCCGCCAGGTAGCCGATAGGCGACAGCTGCAAGCCCAGGTCAGCAGCTGCCGCGAGAAATGCGTCCTCACCTTCCGGGGTTACGGCCACCAGCAGCCCGCCGCTGGTCTGCGGGTCGCACAGCAAGTGCTTCTGATCGTCACTGAGCGCGCCTAGCTTGTGCCCGTAGCTCTCGAAGTTGCGCAGCGTCCCCCCTGGAATGCAGCCGGCGGCGAGGTAGTGCTCGACACTCGGCAGGCGGGGCACCTTGGCGTAGTCCAGGTGTGCGGTCAGGCCGCTGCCTTCTGCAAGCTCAACCAGATGGCCTAGCAGGCCGAACCCGGTGACGTCCGTCATGGCCTTGACCCCGTCGAGCTTGCCAAAGCGGCTGCCTGGTGTGTTCAGGGTACACATCCAGTCGCGCGCCACGCCTCGATCCTGCTCGCGCAGCACGGCTTTCTTCTCGGCGGTGGTGAGGATGCCGATGCCCAGGGGCTTGGTCAGATACAGGCGGCAGCCCGCCGTGGCGGTGTCGTTACGCTTGAGATGACGCTTGCTGACAACGCCAGTCACCGCCAGGCCGAAAATCGGCTCGGGTGCATCGATGGAATGACCACCGGCAAGCGGGATACCGGCTTCGGCGCATACCGCCCGGCCACCGCGGATCACCTCACGGGCAACCTCTGGTGCCAGGACGTTGACGGGCCAGCCCAGGATGGCAATGGCCATCAGGGGATCACCGCCCATGGCGTAGATATCGCTGATGGCGTTGGTTGCCGCGATGCGGCCGAAATCGTAGGGGTCATCGACGATGGGCATGAAGAAGTCGGTGGTCGACACCACACCGCGCTCCTCGTCCAGGGCATACACGGCGGCATCGTCGCGCGACGCATTGCCGACCCAGAGCTTCGGATCCAGGGCCTGGGCACCGCTTTCGGCCAGGATGACGTCCAGCACCTTGGGGGATATCTTGCAGCCACAGCCGGCACCGTGGCTGTACTGGGTCAGGCGAATCGGCTCGCTCATGTGTACCTCGGCAGGTCAATTTATCGCGCGATTGTAGCAAAGCTGGTCATTGGGACTGCGGCTCTTATAATCGTCGGGTCAATGACTCGCATCGAGCTGCAAACTGCACGTCGGCAAGGCAGCCCACCTGCACTGCCTGTTATTGCGCGCAGCCTCGAACTCACCCCATTCCCCGCTATTGAACCGGAGAAACCCATGCTCAAACGTCCCTTGGCGCTCGCCGCCAGCCTCGTGCTGTCCTGCTGTGCCCTGGCCGTCCAGGCCGCAGAGACACTGCGTGTCAGCGCCATTCCCGACGAAGCGCCCACCGAACTGCAACGCAAGTTCAAACCCTTGGGCGAATACTTGTCCAAGCAGTTGGGCATGCAGGTGAAGTTCGTGCCGGTGGCTGACTACCCGGCCGTGGTCGAGTCGCTGGCCTCCGACCGGCTGGACCTGGCGTGGCTGGGCGGGTTCACGTTCGTGCAGGTGCACCTGAAGGATCCGACTGCCACGCCGCTGGTGCAACGCGAGCAGGACGCCCAATTCACCTCCAAGTTCATCACTGCCAACCCTGCAGTAAAAAGCCTGGCGGACCTCAAGGGCAAGTCCTTCGCCTTCGGGTCCATTTCTTCCACGTCCGGTAGCTTGATGCCACGCTATTTCATGCTCAAGCAGGACAACATCAAACCTGAAGGGTACTTCAGCCGCGTAGCCTATTCCGGTGCCCACGACGCCACCGTGGCCTGGGTACAGGCTGGCAAGGTCGATGCCGGTGTGCTCAACGCCAGCGTTTGGCAGAAACTGGTGGACGCCGGCAAGGTCGATACCGCCAAGGTGCGCGTGTTCGCCACGACCCCGACCTATTTCGACTACAACTGGACGGTGCGTGGCAACATGGACCCGGCCCTCAAGGAGAAGATCAAACAGGCCTTCCTGAACCTTGACCCCGCCGATCCAGAGCAGAAAGCCATTCTCGACCTGCAGGCAGCCAGCCGCTTCATCGAAACCAAGCCGGAAAACTACGCGGGCACCGAGCAAGCCGCCCGCGAGGCTGGCTTGCTCAAGTGACGTCTGCCGTGCCTTCTGAAGCAGTCATCGCGCTGCAAGGCGCAAGCTTGCGGCATGGCGCGGTGCGCGCCCTGGAGGGCGTGACCTTGCGCATCGCGCAGGCTGAGCGCGTCGCCATCATCGGCCCATCGGGGGCGGGCAAGTCCAGCTTGCTGCACCTGATGGCCACGGCGACCAGGCCGAGCAGCGGCCGTCTGGAGGTGCTCGGGCAGCAACCATGGGCGTTGTCGGCAGGGGCCCGGCAGCGCCTGCGGGCCCAGGTAGGTCTGGTTCACCAGGCGCCGCCACTGCCGCCGCGCCAGCGGGTGGTCACTGCCGTGCTGGCGGGCCGTCTGGGCCAGTGGGGGCTTGGTCGCAGCCTGCTCAACCTGTTGTATCCCTGCGATGTGCCTGGTGCGCGCCAGGTCTTGGCCGAACTGGGGCTAGCAGACAAGCTGTTCGTGCAGTGCGGTCAACTGTCAGGCGGCCAGCTTCAGCGGGTGGGTATTGCGCGGGTGCTGTATCAGCAGCCTCGTATCATGCTCGCCGACGAGCCGGTGTCGGCGATGGACCCGGTATTGGCCGATCACAGCCTGGCGCTGCTCAACCGGCATGCCCAGGCCACTGGCGTGGCGCTGGTAGCCAGCCTGCATGCGGTCGAATTGGCTCTGGCCCACTTTCCCCGGGTGATCGGCATACGCGAAGGGCAGGTGCTGTTTGATTGCCCAGCCGAGGCTGTGACCGATGAGCTGCTGCAAGCGCTGTACGCCAACGAGCAGCTGGTGGCCAAGCACGGCCTTAATGCGAGCCCCCACGTGCAGTTGCCCAGATGCTGAACGCCAGTCAACGTGATCCGGCAATGGCGCCAAGAATACTGATCGGGTTGCTGGCCATCGCGGTCCTGTGGCCGGGTATCCAGTTGAGCGAGTTGAACCCGGCCGTGCTTTTACAGGCCGAAAACCGCGAGCAGATGGCGAGTTTCACGGGGGCATTCTGGCCACCTGCACATGAGCGCGACTTTCTCGAGCTATTACTTGAGGCCACCCTGCAGACCTTGGCTGTGGCCACCGCCGGCATGGCGCTAGCCTGGCTGCTGGCCGTGCCGGCAGGGTTGCTGGCCAGCCGCGCCTTGTCCCTGAACGCTGCCTCGCGTGGCGGGCGCCCGGGTGCCTGGTCGCGCCTGGTGCGGCTGCCCGTACGGGGCGTGCTGATCTTCCTGCGCAGCGTGCCTGAGATCGTCTGGGCACTGTTGTTCGTGCGCGCTGTAGGCCTCGGGCCCACGGCCGGGGTGCTGGCAATCGCCATTACCTACAGCGGCATGCTGGGCAAGGTGTATGCGGAAATCTTCGAATCGGTGGACCAGCGGCCCGCCCACGCCTTGTTGCAGGCGGGCAGTGGACGGCTGGCCGCCTTTTTCTACGGCATCTTGCCCAATGCCGTCAGCGAAGCGGTGTCCTACACAGTATACCGGTGGGAATGTGCAGTACGGGCATCGGTGGTGATGGGGTTCGTGGGGGCCGGCGGGCTGGGTCAGCAGATCGACCTGTCCATGCGCATGTTCGCTGGCGCCGAGGTAGCCAGCATGTTGTTGACGTTCCTGGCCCTGGTGATGCTTGCCGATGGGCTCAGCCGCCTATTGCGCGGGAGGCTTGCATGAATCGGCTGATCAACCTGGCCCTGTTGGCCGCGCTGCTGGCAGCCATCGTCGGTTCGTTCGCCTATTTGGGGTTGGATTTCGGGGCGTTGATCGGCAATGGTGGGCTGGCCCAAATGGGTGAGTATGCCGGACGGTTCCTGACCCCGGACCTGTCCAGCGAGCATCTGCGTGCGGTGGCGCATGGCGCATTGGAAACCCTGGCCATGTCCGGTATCGGCACGTTGCTGGCCGTCGTCATGGGCCTGTTGCTGGCGCTGCCGGCGGCGGGCCGGTTTGGCTGGCCGTTGCAGGGGCTGGCCCGGTTGCTGCTCAATGCGCTGCGCGCCATTCCGGAGCTGGTGTGGGCCGCGCTGACCGTGCTGGCAGCTGGACTTGGGCCAAACGCTGGCACCCTGGCGTTGGCGCTGCACACCGCCGGCGTACTGGGGCGTCTGTTTGCCGAGGCGCTGGAAAACGCCTCGCCTGAACCTGCCGCAGCCATTCGCCTGCAAGGCGCGGGGCAGGTAGCAGCCTTCTGCTACGGCACCTTGCCTAACCTGTGGCCGCAGTTGCTGGCCTACAGCTTGTACCGTTGGGAAAACAATATACGCATGGCCAGTGTGCTGGGCTTTGTGGGTGCTGGAGGCTTGGGGCAGATGCTCTACACCACCCTGAGTCTGTTTCAGGAAGCCCAGGCCAGTACGGTGATCATCGGGATGCTGGTGCTGGTGTTCCTGGTCGATGCGCTCAGTGATGTACTGCGCCAGCGTTTCGTAAGGGCCTGATCAGGCCAGCGGCCCTGCGGCCGCTGCCTGTTCTCAAGCGCTCACGGCCTCGGCCGATTGCGCCCCGCGCTGCATCGATTCCAGGTTGCGCTCGATCGTCTCGCAGATGGTATCCATCTGGATCTGGTGTTCGCTGAAGCGGAATGGGCTCTGCAAGTCGGTACCGATGCGCTCGATCGCCAGCAGCATGAAGCCTACAACCGTGGAGGCCAGGGGCGTGAACCACTCCAGCGACTCCACCAGGCCGACCGGTACGATCAAGCAGAACAGCGTGATGAACAACCGGGGGAAATAAACATAAGGGTAGGGCAGTGGCGTATTGGCGATTCGCTCCATGCCCCCTTGTGCATTGGACAAGTCCACCAGCGTGGACTCAAGGCGAGCCAAGCGGATGCTGTCCAGCCGGCCCTCCTGATATTCCCTGGCCAGTAACGCGGCCGAACCACTCAAGATGTCATTGGCAAAATTGTTGGAGCCGTGGTGCCGCTCGAATTCTGCCTCAGGGATAAACGCCACCAGCTCCTGCGGGCATTTCTCCCCTTTCAGGTGCGCTGCCAGGCAGTTGATGTAGGCGATGTGCCGACGCAGCAGGGTCGCCTTGACCGGATTGAGCCCCTCGTCGGGGTCATCGATCAGGGTCAGCGTCTGGCGGGCAAAGCTGCGGGAACTGTTGACCAGGGCACCCCACAAGGTACGTGCTTCCCACCAGCGGTTATAGGCGCTGCTGTTGCGAAAGCTCACCAGCACGACCAGCGCCGAACCCATCAATGAAAGCGGGATCAAGGGCAGGGTGAACTTGCTGTTGAGAAACAGCATGAAATCAATGGTGACCAATACGTCCCAGATCAGCAGCCAGAACAGTGACCAACCGATGTAGCCGAAGGTTTTCACGACCAAGCGGTATTTGCGGAGGATGACGTCTTTCAAATGGCGCACCTTAAACGGTTCAGGACCTTGGATGGGACGTCGGGTCGCGCCGAAGGTTCTGGATGAGGTTGTGGCAGCGCATGTGGGGCTGACAGGTGCTGAGGCGACATCCCAAATGAGTGTATGCATTTCATCCAGACGCGTTTGCCGGCCTGATTTGGATGGTGGCACAATGCCTTGCCTCAGCATGCACATGCTTCGCAGTTGTACCGTGCACCTTCAGCCTTATCTTCTCGGTATCCCACCATGATCGAGCGCACCGGCACGGGCCTTTCCTTCGCCAAACGCATGTATGCCCCACGCGCCATCGGAACTGGCCTAGGCTTCTTTTGTGTGATGATCGGAATCGCGCCATTGCAGCCAGGGGGATGGGTGTGGGCGCTGTTACTGGCACACGGTTTTGTCTGGCCGCACCTGGCGTTTCAGATTGCTCGGGTATCCGCCCAGCCCTACAAGACCGAGCAGCGCAACTTGGTGGTCGATGGCTTCGCCGGGGGTTGCTGGGCGGGTGTCATGGGGCTCAACCCACTGCCCAGCGTGATCATCCTGTCGATGATCGCCATGGACAAGATTGCGGCCGGTGGCTGGCCCCTATTCATGAAAACGGTACTTGCCCAGGGTGTCGGCATCGCCCTGGGCCTATGGCTGTTCGCGCCGCCGCTTTTTCCGGCCACCACGCAGGCGCAGATGCTGGCGTGCCTGCCGATCCTGCTGATCTACCCCATGGCCATCGGCATGATCTGCTATCAGGTGACCGTCCAGTTGGGCCAGCATAAACGTGCACTGGCCCGCCTGAGCCAGACCGACAGCCTCACGGGCTTGCGCAATCACGGGGCGTGGCAGGAACTGCTGCTGCGCGAATTTGCACGTTGCCGAGCTAGCACAGGGAGCAGTTGCCTTGCCCTGATCGACGTCGACCACTTCAAGCAGATCAATGACCGTCATGGCCATCAGGTGGGTGACAATATCCTGCGGGTGATCAGTGCCACGCTTTCCTTGCACTTGCGCAAGCATGACCCTGCGGCGCGCTATGGCGGGGACGAATTCTGCGTGATGCTGCCTGACACGACGCCAGGGCAGGCAAGGGAAGTGCTTGAGCGGCTGCGCCTGGCCGTGGAGGCGTTCCGCGACCCAGCGCTGCCGCACCTTAACTTGAGCCTGAGCATCGGTATCGCCCCTTACCATGCAGGCATTACCGATGCCCAAGCCTGGCTGCATGCCGCCGATATGGCGTTGTATGCCGCCAAGCGCGCCGGGCGAAATTGCATCGTCCTGGCGCCCCAGGCCTCTGAACCCGCCTGATCAGGGTTTTGCAGCCACAGCCACAAAGCCTTTGACCGACGTTGGGGCCTGAGGCTTGGACTTGCGCGCCAGCATGTACTGGTAGCGCCGCCACTCCTTGTCGATCTCGCTGAAGGACATGAACACACTGACCCGGTCCTTGCCCACCAGATCCGGTCGTCTGACGGCATCAATGCCGCTGGTGGGGATGATGGCGATGTTGATGCCTACCACGTTACCGTCATCGGCGAATACCGGGCCGCCAGACATCCCCTTGGTGATCGGCCCGTCGTGCACCGAATAGAACACGCTGCCAGGGGTGCCATCGAGCCGGACCAGTGACGAGAGCGCGTGGCCCTTGCCCTGCACGGGCATCATCAAGCTGTTGTAACCCACCGCCGTAACCGCTTCTCCAGGCACATATTGACGCCAACGCGGTATTTCACTGGCCTTGTGCTTGAAGAACACCACATCGCCCAGGCCTTCATGGACCACGTTGCGCAGGAAAGGGGTATGTTTGGCGGTGACTGCATAATCCGCATTCCACTGGATGGCGCTTGCCATCAGCAGCATGGGCAGCGGCGCTCCGGACGTCACCACGAAAGCTTGGCTGTAGACCGGGTCTGAAACGTAGGACGTTGGCACTCCATTGCACCCACTCAGCAGCATCATTGCCGCCATACAGGGCGCGGTTGTTTTCATTGATCACACAAGGGGAGGGGGTTGAGGGGAGCCGCACTATGGCTAAATGCCATCAGTTAGGCAATGCGTTCGGCTTTTATCCGACGAAGTGAGGGTAGGCGGCGGGTATGGCCACTGGCCAATAGCATTGCTGCATGGTCAGGCACCAGCGAATCAATGGGCTGACGCCAGGCAAATGTGATGCACTGAGCGATTTTCACGGCGCAAAAAAAAAGCCGACCATTTAAGGTCGGCTTTTCGGATTTGGTGCCCCGAGGGAGACTCGAACTCCCACTCCTTTCGAAAACGGATTTTGAATCCGCCGCGTCTACCAATTCCGCCATCAGGGCGTGGCGCGCAGTATAGAGAGGTGCCGTCGGTCGGTCAATCGTCTTTCATGGTCAATTTTCATTCCTTGGGCTAAACTTCCCGGCCCTGCCGAACCGAACATCATCATGCGCGTTGCCGATTTCTCCTTCGAACTTCCCGATTCCCTGATCGCCCGCCATCCGTTGGCCGAGCGCCATGGCAGCCGCCTGTTGGTGCTCGATGGGCCAAGCGGTGCACTCGAGCACCGGCAATTCCCCGACCTGCTCGGCTACCTGCGCCCTGGCGACCTGATGGTGTTCAACAACACCCGGGTCATTCCGGCGCGGCTGTTCGGCCAGAAGGCGTCAGGGGGCAAGCTTGAAATGCTGGTCGAACGCGTGCTCGACAGCCATCGCGTGCTGGCTCACGTGCGGGCGAGCAAGGCGCCCAAGGTGGGTGCGGTCATTCTGGTGGACGGCGGTGGTGAAGCTGAAATGGTCGCGCGCCATGACACCTTGTTCGAGCTGCGTTTTACCGAAGAGGTGTTGCCGCTGCTCGACCGGGTTGGTCACATGCCGCTGCCGCCCTACATCGATCGCCCTGACGAAGGCGCCGACCGGGAGCGCTACCAGACGGTCTACGCCGAAAAGGCAGGTGCTGTCGCCGCCCCCACGGCGGGCCTGCATTTCGACGAAGCACTGCTCGAGCAGATCGCCGCCAAGGGGGTAGAGCAGGCGTTCGTTACCCTCCACGTGGGGGCCGGCACATTCCAGCCAGTGCGGGTCGACAAGATCGAAGACCACCACATGCATAAGGAATGGCTCGAAGTGAGCCAGGCTGTGGTCGATGCCATCGAGGCCTGCCGCGCCCGTGGCGGGCGTGTGATCGCCGTGGGCACCACCAGTGTGCGGTCGCTCGAAAGCGCCGCCCGTGATGGCCAGCTCAAGCCCTTCAGCGGTGACACCGATATCTTCATCTACCCCGGTCGCCCGTTCCACGTGGTCGATGCGCTGGTCAC